>NZ_CP108423.1:7020641-7322101 GCF_035917235.1 Streptomyces sp. NBC_01294 | reverse complement strand
GCGCACTACGACGTCCAGCCGCCCCTGGACGACGCCGCCTGGATCTCCCCCGCCTTCGAGCTGACCGAGCGCCACGGCCGCTGGTACGGGCGCGGCGCGGCCGACTGCAAGGGCGGGTTCATCATGCACCTGCTGGCGCTGCGCGCCCTCAAGGCCAACGGCGGTGTGCCGGTGAGCGTGAAGGTGATCGTCGAGGGGTCCGAGGAGCAGGGCACCGGCGGCCTGCAGCAGTACGCCGAGGCGCACCCGGAGCTGCTGACCGCCGACACCATCGTCATCGGCGACGCGGGCAACTTCCGCCTCGGCCTGCCGACGGTGACGGCCACGCTCCGCGGCATGTGCCTGATCAAGGTGAAGATCGACACGCTGGGCGGCAACCTGCACTCCGGCATGTTCGGCGGGGCTGCCCCCGACGCGCTGGCCGCGCTGATCCGGGTGCTCGACTCGCTGCGCGCCGCGGACGGTTCGACGACCGTGGACGGGCTCGCCTCGGACGCGGTGTGGGACGGCCTGCAGTACTCGGATGCGGACTTCCGCGCCGACGCGAAGGTCCTGGACGGGGTCGAGCTGATCGGCGACGGCACGATCGCGGACCGGCTGTGGGCCCGGCCTGCCGTGACGGTCCTCGGCATCGACTGCCCGCCGGTGGTCGGCGCGACGCCGTCGGTGCACGCGAGCGCCGGCGCTCTGATCAGCCTGCGGGTGCCGCCGGGCGTGGACACCGCCGAGGCCATCAAGCTGCTGCAGGCCCACCTGGAGGCGCACACCCCGTGGAAGGCGCGCCTCGAACTCGAGGTGGTCGGCCAGGGCCAGCCGTTCCAGGCGGACACCGACAGCCCCGCGTACGCGTCGATGCGGGCGGCGCTGGAGGCCGCGTACCCCGGCCAGGAGATGCAGATCAGCGGCATGGGCGGCTCGATCCCGCTGTGCAACACGCTGACGTCCCTCTACCCGGACGCGGAGATGCTCCTGATCGGGCTGAGCGAGCCCGAGGCGCAGATCCACGCGGTCAACGAGAGCGTGTCGCCCGAGGAGCTGGAGCGCCTGTCGGTGGCGGAGGCCCTCTTCCTCGTCAACTACGCGGAGTCCCGGCGCGGCTGACGCGGGTCCGGGGCTCGGCCGGAGGGCGAGCCCCCCGTGGCGGCCGCGACCGCCACCGCCTCGATCCGCGCGTGTGTGTACGCCCAGGGCGCACTGCGCCCTGGGCGTACTGCGCTCCCGGCGAAGTCGCGTGCGCGGGCCGGTGGGCCGTGCGTACGTTCGCCGTATGGATCTTGTAGAAGTGCTTCCGGACCGGCTCCACATGCTCCGCTTCCCCATCGGCCAGGCCTACCTCTGGCAGGACGGCGAGGCCCTCACAATGATCGACGCCGGCAACGTCGGGTCCGCCGCCGAGATCGAGGAGGCGATGCGTTCCCTCGGGCTGCTGCCCGAACGGCTGGAGCGGATCGTCCTCACGCACTGCCACCGCGACCACGTCGGCGCGGCGGGTGAGCTCGCCGCGCGCTGGGGTGCGCAGGTGCTGGCGCACCGGCTGGACGCGCCGGTGATCCGGGGCGAGCGGCCCGTTCCCGAACCGGTGCTGCTGGACTGGGAGATACCGCTGTACGCGCACGGCCTGACCGTCCCCGAGGCTCCGCCCACCCGCGTCGACCGGGAGCTGGAGGACGGGGACGCGCTGGGCTTCGGGGACGGGGCGTACGTGGTGCACGCCCCGGGCCACACGGACGGCAGCATCGGGGTCCACCTCCCCGGCCACGGCGTGCTGTTCGCGGGCGACTGCGTCGCCTCCGTCGGTCCGCTGATGCTGGGCGTCTTCAACGTGGACCGCGGCCGGGCGATCGACTCCTTCCACCGCCTGGCGGCGCTCGCCCCTTCGATCGCCTGTTTCGGCCACGGCGATCCCCTGACGGTGGGCACGGCGGCCGCGCTGACCAAGGCCGCGGCCGAGACGCCTTCCTGACGGCCGGTCCGTCGCTCCGGATCCGCCGGGGGTGGAAGCAGTGCCCGGGCGCCTGCCGCGGGGCCCTCGCTGTCGCGACCCTTCGACTCACCCCTCGAACAAAAGGCCGGGGTCACCCGCGGGCGCCCGCACACAAGCGCGCGTAGGCATCCACAAGCGAGCGCCCACGCAGGCACCCACGCACGAACGCCCGCCCAGGCGCCCACGGGGTCATCCACGCGCGAACGCCCGCGCACGTGTCCTCGCGGGCGTCCACGCGCAAGCGCCCACGCACGCGTCCACACGCGGGCGCCGCTCCGGCCCGGCTCAGCCGACCGGGGCGCCCGCCTCCAGGTACAGCGGGCGGCCGCGTTCGCGGGCGCGCAGGGCCCCGCGCAGGCGTTCGTGACGGTGCTGCGGGAGGAGACCGGCGGCCTCGGCCTCCGTGACGAAGCGCCAGGCCCGCAGTTCCGGGCCCGGCAGCCGGAGCCGGGCCGCCGCCTCCTCCGACAGGCGGCCCCCGTCGAAGAGCAGGCGCAGCCCCCCGTACCCGGGCGGCTGCGGGGGCTCCCAGTCGACCACCAGCAGGCCGGGCGCCCGGTCCAGTACGAGGCCCAGTTCCTCCGCGACCTCCCGTACGCCCGCGCACGCCGGCGCCTCGCCCGCCTCGACGACCCCGCCCGGGAACTCCCAGCCCGCCTTGTACGTCGGATCCACCAGCAGCACCCGGTCCTGTTCGTCGAAGAGCAGTACGCCGGCCGCCACCGTCTCCCGCGTGGGCTCCGGGGTCTGCACGATGTCGCAGACCCGGGCCGTCTCCGAGCGGACGGCTTCGGCGATCCGCTCCGCCGTCTCCCGCGGGGTCAGGTTCCCGTTGTCGATGACGTGTGCGTCGCCCGTGAGCCAGCCGAGGGCCTGCTGGTAGACCGGGATGTGGTCGTACGCCCACTGGCGCACCCGGAGGTCCACCTCCGCGGGCTCCCCCGGCTCCTGCCGCGTGGCGATCCACTCCCGAAGGATCGTTTCCGCAGGAGCGAGCAGCACGTGGCGCACCGGTATCCGCCGCGCCGCCAGCCCGCCGAAGATCTCGTCCCGGTACTCCTGGCGCAGCAGCGTCATCGGTACGACGAGCACGCCGCCCAGTTCGGCGAGCAGCGCCGCCGCGGTGTCCACGACCAGACGCCGCCAACTCGGCAGGTCCTGGTAGTCGGTGACCTCCGCGAGCCGTTTGGGCGGCAGCAGCACCCGCAGCGCGTCGCCGATGAACTCCGGGTCGAACAGGGTGCTGTCCGGCAGGATTCCGGCCAGTTCGCGGGCCGTGCTGGTCTTTCCGGCGCTGAAGGTGCCGTTGATCCAGACAATCACGTCTACCCCTCTCCCCATGGCTCGTCCGGAGCCCCCAGTGCCTTGCCCGTACCACCCTGCCACGGAAACCTCACTCTCGGCCGAGTGCTTATCCTCAAGGTCACAGCCCTGCCCGAGAGCTCCGGAGGATTCACCACCGTGCCCCACAACCGCCGCCCGTCCGAGCCCCGCTACGGAAACCGGCCGACCATGAAGGACGTGGCGTCCCAGGCGGGCGTCGGCCTGAAGACGGTGTCGCGGGTGGTCAACGGCGAGCCCGGCGTCTCCCTCGAGACCGAGAAGCGGGTGCAGGAGGCGATCGACGCCCTGGGCTTCCGCCGCAACGACAGCGCGCGCGTCCTGCGCAAGGGCCGGACCGCCACCGTGGGCCTGGTCCTGGAGGATCTCGCCGACCCCTTCTACGGTCCGCTGAACCGGGCGGTGGAGGAGGTGGCCCGCGCGCACGGGGCGCTGCTCATCAACGGCTCCAGCGCCGAGGACCCGGACCGGGAACGGGAGTTGGCGCTCGCGCTGTGCGCCCGCCGGGTGGACGGCCTGATCGTGATCCCGGCCGGGGACGACCACCGCTACCTGGAGCCGGAGATCCGGGCCGGCGTGGCCACGGTGTTCGTGGACCGCCCGGCCGGGCGGATCGACGCGGACGTGGTGCTGTCGGACAACTTCGGCGGCGCCCTGAACGGCGTCGCCCACCTGATCGCGGGCGGCCACCGCCGGATCGGTTTCCTCGGCGACCACCCCCGCATCCACACGGCGACGGAGCGCCTGCGCGGCTACCGCGCGGCCATGGCGGACGCGGGCCTTCCGGTGGCCGGATCCTGGGTATCCCTCGGCTCGACGGAACCCGACCGGGTCGCGGCGGCGACGAGGGCGATGCTGGAGGGACCGGAGGCGGTGACCGCCGTCTTCGCGGGCAACAACCGCGTGACGGTCACGGTGGTTCGGGTCCTCGCCGGCCTGGAGCGGCCGGTGGCCCTGGTCGGCTTCGACGACTTCGAACTGGCCGACCTGCTCCGCCCCGGCGTCACGGTGGTTGCCCAGGACCCGGCGACACTGGGCCGGGTGGCCACGGACCGCCTCTTCCAGCGCCTGGCGGGAGCGGCGCTCCCCACGTCGCGCATCGAACTCCCGACCCATCTGATCGCCCGCGGCTCGGGCGAACTCCCGCCCGCCGCCTGACCCTCACCCGATCAACCCGCCCCGCCGCCTGCCCCTCCTCGGAACCCTCCCCGCCGCCTCACCCTCACCGGATCAGCCCGCGCGCCGCGGGTACGACCGCGCCTGCGGCGGTCAGGCCGGCGAGCAGGGCGAGCGCGGGCCGCACCCCGCCGAAGAGGCTCAGTCCGCCGACGACGAGACCGGCGAACAGGGCGAGCAGCAGGACGACGGCCGTGTGCAGGGTCAGGAAGGGCGGATCGCCGCCCGGACGTGTGGTCATGCCCTGATTGCAGCGCCGGCCGGGGTGGTGCGGGGCATCCGCCGGACGAACCCGGATCGCTCCCGGACGCCACCGGACCGCGCCGGGCACCGGCGGCGTTCCACCCCGTTCGGGATCGTCCGGCGGCGCGGCGTTCCCGCATCTACTGACCTTGTAGTCGTGGTGTCGTCAGGGTGAGTCCGGTGCCGGTGAGACATCCGTCGATGATGTCGCTGCGGTATTGGATCTGGCGTAGGCCGTGTCGTAGCCGGCGCATGAGGTGGTCGGGGTCGGTGAAGACGGTGTTCGCCTGGCTGGTCCTGCGGAGGATGGACCATATGCCTTCGACAGGGTTGAGGTCGGGTGCGTAGGGCGGCAGATGGTAGGCGGTGATCCAGTCGTGCTCCTCGATGAAGGCCCGCATGCGGCGGTCTTTGTGGACGTTGAGGTTGTCCCATACGAGGACGATCGGTCCGCCGAGCTGCTGGTGGGCGGCGATGAGAAGGTCGCGGTACTCGGTCCAGGCAAAGCTCTTGCGGCCTCCGCTCTTGTGATCGGTATGCCGTTTGGGCCGGTAGACGAGGCGGGAGCGTTCGCCGGGTTTGTAGCAGCACAGGGCTGCGATGGAGAAGCGACGCTGGGATCGTCCACGGACCCGGATGACCGGTGTGGTTCCGCGTCGGGCCCAGGTGCGGGAGGTCGGCGGCGTCATCGAGAATCCGGCTTCGTCTTCGAAGACGATCCAGGCCCCGAGCGCCGCCGCGGTGGTTCCACGTGCGACCACACGTCCTTCACCCAGCCGGCCACCGCCGGCTCGTCACGCTCGACGGCCCGACGAGCCGGAACCTGATGGCTCCAGCCGTGCCTCCGCAGCATCTGCGAGATACCCGAAAGCGTCATGGACTTGTGGAACCGCCAGCCGATCAACGTCTTGATTCTGGCCAGCGTCCATCTCTGATCAGACCAGCCATGCGCGACCGGACCCTTCGCCAGCTCCTCCTCGAGCACGGCGAACAACGCGTCACTCAGCTTCGGCCGGGACGCCGGGCCTTGAGAACGGACCCCGCTCTGGCCGGCCTCGAGCCAAGCACGACGCCACCGCTGAACCGATCGCACGCTGACCCGTAACTCCTTCGCGACCTCCGTACTGCCCCGCCCATCGGCGAACATCGCGACCGCTTCCATCCGGACCCGCTCACGGAACGCTTGCCTCTCCGCGGTCAGACCCCCACCCTGCGGATACCTCATACACCCGGCATACCGCGACGATCACCAACCGTCAGCACCTACGACAAGACAACTTCAAGGTCAGTAACCTGTGCGGTGATGAACAGCGTGCCTGCATTCAGCGAAGAACTCGCGGCGTTCGCGGCGGACTTGCGCAAGCTGCGACTCGACCGCGGCAACCGGTCCTACCGCGATCTGGCCGCGCGGGCGGCCAAGTCCCCGACGGGCATCCGGCTTCCGGTGTCCACCCAGAGCGACGCGTTCCGCGGGGAGCGGCTGCCGGGTCTGGACCGGCTCATGGGGCTCGTACGGATCCTGCACTCCTACGACGAGTTCGGACGGGAGCGACCCATCCCACCCCACAACTCCCCCGAGCTGGAGCCCTGGCGCCGCCGCTGGCGCGCACTGGCGGCCCGGGACCCCGGCACGTCACGGCGCGAGACCCTGCCGCCCCCGGCCGCCCCGGCAACCGCCGCACCAACGCCACCGCCCCCGGTCACCGCACGGGTACCGGCGCCGGACCCCTCGGCGACCGGCGACGCGGAGTTCACGATCACCCACCGGCTCGTCGGCCACACGCGCCTGGTGTGGCGGCTCGCCTTCTCTCCCGACGGCCGCACGCTGGCGTCCGCCGGCAACGACGGAGCGGTACGGCTGTGGAGCACCGCCGACGGCCGGTCCGACGGCGTACTGCTGAGCGGCGGGGAGAGCGCGGCCGTGCTCCAGGTGGGCTTCTCCCCGCGCGGGGACGGTGTGGCCGCCCTCAGCGACGACGGTGGCGCGCACCTGTGGGACACCCGCACACTCGCGCCCGTCCTGCTTCCCGGCGGGTACCGCCGCCTGACCGGAGGCCTGGGCTTCGCCGCCGACGGGCACCTGCTCGGCACGGCCGTGGAGGAAGGCGGCTGCCGGGTCGTGGACCTCGACACCGACACGCAGCGGGGTCCCGCCCACGCCCACTACAGCAGGCGGGCGGACGCACTCGCCTTCTCTGCGGACGGCCGCCTGCTGGTGGTCGCCAACGGTTCCGACGACGTCCGGCAGTGGGACACGGCCACCGGCCGTCCCGTCGGGGCGGCCCTGACCGGTCACTCCGACAACGTCGAAGCGCTCGCGTACTCCCCCGACGGCCGCCTGCTGGCCACCGGCAGCCACGACACCACGGCCCGGCTCTGGGACACCGCCACCGGGCGGCCGGCCGGTCCGCCACTGGCCGGGCACGACAACGCGGTGAACGCGGTGGCCTTCTCTCCGGACGGCGCGCTGCTCGCGACGGCGAGCGGGGACCGGACCGTCCGGTTGTGGGACACGGCCACCGGTCGCCCGGTGGGACAGCCCCTGGCCGGACACCACCTTGCCGTCAACGCCGTCGCCTTCTCCCCGGACGGCGTGCTGCTCGCGACCGCGGGCGACGACAAGACCGTCCTGCTGCACCGGCGGCGCCCCGTCCCCGAGCGCCCCGTCTCGCCGGGCGCGGCCGCCCTGGCGGCGGCCCTGCGCGAGCACCGCGTGCTCGCCCTGCCGTCCCGTGCGGGGACCGGTCTTCCGCTGGACGACGTGCGCTTCTCGCCCGACGGACGGCGGATCCTCGCCCTCGCGGGCCCTGCCGGGCTCGCCGTCTGGGACCCGGCCGAGCAGGGGCCCGCCCGCGCCCTGGACGTTCCGTCCCGCATGCCGCTCTGGGGGGTGGACTTCCCCGAGGACCGGGATCCGGTCGTCTGGGCCTCGCACGGGCTGGCCCCGCCGACCGGCGGCCCCGCGGGAACCGTCCGGCAGTCGCTGGTCGACCACATGTCCTACTCCGCGGACGGCCGGCTCGTGGCGGTGACCGACCGCCGCGGGCAGGTGACCGTCCACGACAGCCGTGGCTTCGCGCCCCGCGGCGGGCCCCTGGACGCCGGTGATCCCGAGGCGGGGACCGGCGTACGGTTCTCGCCGGACGGACGGCTGCTGGCGCTCCTCGGCAAGGAGCTGCTCGTCTGGGACACCGAACGGGGTCGGCCCGCGAGCAGGTGGAGGGCGGTCCGGTGTTTCGCGTTCAGTGCGGACGGCCGGGTGCTGGCCGTGGTCGGCGCCGACGGCGGACCGGTCGGCCTGTGCGATCCGAGGTCCGGTGATCCGTTGGCGGAGCCGCTCGGCCACCGGCGCCGGGACGTCGAGGACCTCGCGCTGTCGCCCGACGGCCGGCTGCTGGCCGTGGTGGACGGCGACGGCGCCCTGACGGTGTGGGACCTGGCCACCCGGCGGCGGCTGGCCGAGGTGACGGGGCGGATCGCCTCGGTGGCCTTCTCCCCCGACGGCACCCTGCTGGCGGGCGGCTGCGCGGACGCCACCCTGAGGCTGTGGCTGATCGGCGCTCCGTGACATGCCGCGGGGCCCGGCCGAGGACTCCCGGCCGGGCCCCGCGGAAGGGGGTCAGGCGGTCGCCGTCAGCGTCGCCGAGCGGCGCGGGATCGCAAAGGCGTCCAGCTCGGCGCGGGTCAGGCCGGTCAGGGCGGCGACCTCCTCGGCGCCCACCGCGCCGCAGTCGAGGCCGCGGACCAGGTAGCCGGCCAGGGCCTTGGCGGTGGCGGGCTCGTCCATGACGTCGCCCTCGATCTTGGCTACGTACGCCTTCAGGCGCGCGGCGGCGGCTTCGAGGCCCTCGCGGTAGAAGGTGAAGACGGCCGCGTAGCGGGTCGGCAGGTGCGCCGGGTGCATGTCCCAGCCCTGGTAGTAGGCGCGGGCCAGGGCGCGGCGGGTCAGGCCGTAGTGGAGCTTCCAGCCCTCGTGGACCTTCTCGGTGGTGCCGATCGGCAGCACGTTGGTGGAGCCGTCGGAGACGCGTACGCCGGTGCCGGCGGCCGCGACCTGCATGATCGCTTTCGCGTGGTCGGCAGCCGGGTGGTCGCTGGCCTGGTAGGCGGCGGAGACGCCGACGCAGGCGCTGTAGTCGAAGGTGCCGTAGTGCAGGCCGGTGGCGCGGCCCTTGGAGGCCTCGATCATCCGGGCGACGGTGGCGGTGCCGTCGGAGGCCAGGATGGACTGGCTGGTCTCGATCTGGATCTCGAAGCCGATCCGTCCCGGGCGCAGGCCGCGGGCCGTCTCGAAGGCCTCCAGCAGCTTGACGAAGGCGCTGACCTGCTCGGCGTAGGTGACCTTGGGCAGGGTGAGGACGAGGCCGTCGGGCAGGCCGCCGTGCTCCAGCAGGCCGGAGAGGAAGATGTCGGTGGTGCGGATGCCGCGGTCGCGGACGTTGGACTCCATGCACTTCATGCGGATGCCCATGTACGGGGCGTTGGTGCCGTTGGAGAAGGCCTCCGAGACAAGGCGGGCGGCGCGGGCCGCGGCCTGGTCCTCCTCCTCGTCGGAGCGGACGCCGAAGCCGTCCTCGAAGTCGACGCGGAGGTCCTCGATGGGCTCGCGCTGCAGCTTGGCGCGGACGCGGTCGTAGACCGGTACGGCCAGCTCGTCGGAGATGCCCAGTACCTTGGCGAAGGTGGCGGCGTCCGGGGCGTGCTCGTCGAGGGCGGCGAGGGCCTGGTCGCCCCAGGAGCGGATGGTGTCCGCGGCGAAGACGTCACCGGGTACGTAGACCGTGTGGATGGGCTGCCGGGTGCCTGGGTCGCCCGGGTAGTGGCGCGCGAGTTCCGCGTCCACCGGCGCGAGGGAGGCGCTGATGCCCTCGCTGACCGCGCCTGCGAGGCTCGTCGCCACCTTCTCCTGCTGACCCATCGTGCACTCTCCTCTTTTCCGCTTCACGGAAGCTTAGATCCGCATAGCAGAATTTAGCCACGGGGTTCCGCTCCGTCAATGGTCCCTCCGCCGTCCTGGACAAACGACTCGGGGCCGCGCGGTGACAATCACCACACGGCCCCTGAGAAGCGAAGCTACGGAGAGAAGCGCAGGTCAGCCCTTGCGCGCCTTGATCTCCTCGGTCAGCTGCGGGACGACCGCGAAGAGGTCGCCGACCACGCCGTAGTCGACGAGGTCGAAGATCGGGGCCTCGGCGTCCTTGTTGATGGCGACGATGGTCTTCGAGGTCTGCATGCCGGCCCGGTGCTGGATCGCGCCCGAGATGCCGGAGGCGATGTACAGCTGCGGGGAGACCGACTTGCCGGTCTGACCGACCTGGTTCGAGTGCGGGTACCAGCCGGCGTCGACCGCGGCACGCGAGGCGCCGACGGCCGCACCGAGGGAGTCCGCGAGGTCCTCGATGATGTGGAAGTTCTCGGCACCGTTGACACCACGGCCGCCGGAGACCACGATCGCGGCCTCGGTCAGCTCGGGGCGGCCGGTCGACTCGCGCGGGGTGCGGCCGGTGACCTTGGTGCCGGTGGCCAGGGCGCCGAAGGTGACGGCGAGCGCCTCGACGGTGCCGACGGCCGGAGCGGCCTCGACCGGGGCCGAGTTCGGCTTCACGGTGATGACGGGGGTGCCCTTGGAGACGCGGGACTTGGTGGTGAACGACGCGGCGAAGGCGGACTGCGTCGCGACCGGACCCTCGTCACCCGCCTCCAGGTCGATGGCGTCGGTGATGATGCCGGAGCCGATGCGGACGGCCAGGCGCGCGGCGATCTCCTTGCCCTCGGCGGAGGACGGGACGAGCACGGCGGCCGGGGAGACGGCGTCGTACGCGGCCTGGAGCGCGTCCACCTTCGGTACCACGAGGTACTCGGTGAACTCGGGGGCGTCGGCGGTGAGGACCTTGACCGCGCCGTGCTCGGCGAGCACCGCGGCGGTGGCGTCGGCGCCGGCACCCAGGGCGACGGCGACGGGCTCGCCGATGCGGCGGGCCAGCGTCAGCAGCTCGAGGGTGGGCTTGCGGACGGCGCCGTCCACGTGGTCGACGTAGACGAGAACTTCAGCCATGGGACTGCTCTCCTGCTATTGCGAAGTGTCTGGGGGCTATGGAAGGGCGGCGGAAGTTCTTAGATGAACTTCTGGCCGGCCAGGAACTCGGCCAGCTGCTTGCCGCCCTCGCCCTCGTCCTTGACGATCGTGCCGGCCGTGCGGGCCGGGCGCTGCGCCGCGGTGTCGACCGCGGTCCAGGAGCCTTCCAGACCGACCTCGTCGGCCTCGATCTCCAGCTCCTCCAGGTCCCAGGACTCCACCGGCTTCTTCTTGGCGGCCATGATGCCCTTGAAGGACGGGTAGCGGGCCTCGCCCGACTGGTCCGTCACCGAGACGAGCGCGGGGAGGGAGGCCTCCAGCTGCTCGCTCGCGGTGTCGCCGTCACGGCGGCCGGTCACGGTGCCGTCCTCGACCTTGACCTCGGAGAGCAGGGTGACCTGCGGGACGCCCAGGCGCTCGGCCAGGATCGCCGGCAGCACGCCCATGGTGCCGTCGGTCGACGCCATACCCGTGATGACCAGGTCGTAGCCGGCCTTCTCGATCGCCTTGGCGAGCACCAGCGAGGTGCCCATGACGTCGGAGCCGTGCAGGTCGTCGTCCTCGACGTGGATGGCCTTGTCGGCGCCCATCGACAGCGCCTTGCGCAGCGCGTCCTTGGCGTCCTCGGGGCCCACCGTCAGAACGGTGATCTCGGCATCGTCGGCCTCTTCGGCGATCTGCAGCGCCTGCTCGACGGCGTACTCGTCGAGCTCCGACAGCAGGCCGTCGACGTCGTCACGGTTGACGGTCAAGTCCTCGGTGAACTGCCGGTCGCCCGTGGCGTCGGGCACGTACTTCACACAGACAACGATCCTCAGGCTCACGCCGGCTCTCCTACCGCATCGTCTTTTCTGGTACCGCCTTATGCAGGCAGCATAGGCGCCTTGTCGGGCGGATCCCGGTCGGGGCGGCCCGCGCTCCGAAGGGAATGTTACTCGTCAGTACACCGTGGGTCCCGCCAAGTCGCAAGGTCGGTGAACTGTGATCTGCCCAACGCCCCGCGACCCACCCAAGCAGGGACGATTCAGTCGCGCAGTGCGTTGAAGCGCCCCTGGTGATAGAGCAGGGGACGGCCTTCCCCGGCCGGATCCCCGGCGACCGCCTCCGCGATGATCACACGATGTTCGCCGGCGGGCACGCGTGCCACCACCCGGCAGACCAGCCACGCCAGTACGCCGTCCAGCACGGGGACGCCGTGCGGGCCGACGTCCCAGCCGGTCGCCGGGCCGAACCGGTCGGCTCCGCTCCGGGCGAACAGGCCGGCCAGGTCCCGTTGGTGCTCGCCGAGTATGTGGACGCCGAGGTACTCGCTGTCGCGCACCGCGGGCCAGGTGGAGGCCCGGGTGCCGATCGTGAAGGACAGCAGCGGAGGGTCGGCGGAGACGGAGTTGAGCGAGGTCGCGGTGAAGCCCACCGGCCGGCCGCCGTCCTGAGCGGTGATCACGGCGACTCCGGCGGCGTGCTGCCGGAAGACGGAACGCAGGAGGTCGGGCGAGCCGGGGTGGCCGGCGAAGACGCCGGAACGGGGGGAAGCAGCCGTCGGGACCGTGGGGACCGTCGGAGCACTCATCAGGGTTCTGCCTTCTGCCGCGGGACACGCGGGCACAGTCGGGGATCAGGGGGCGGGGCGTTCAGTGATCCCGACAGCGCGCGCTCGCGTGGCGGACCAGGTCCACGTGGGCCCGTCCGTAGAGCAGGAGTTCATACCGCATACCGCCAGCCTGGCGATCTCCCGTGGACCCAGTCAAGCGAGATCGGGCAGATGTCAGGCGCGTCACGCTGCGTGCGGGCGCACGCACCGGCGCGTCCGGCGCCCCTGGACGGGTCCGGTCGCCGGCCGCGCCGCTCCCGTACCGTCCACGCCACTCATGCCGCTCCTACTGCACATTCCGCTCGTACCGCTCGTCATACGGCGGCCCCCAGAGCGGCGATCACATCCACCTTGCGCGGCATCCCGGCCGCCCGCCGCACGATCCGGCCCGCCGAGTCCAGGACGAGCACGGTCGGGGTCTTCTCGATCCCGAGGGCACGCACCAGGTCGAGCCGGTCCTCGGCGTCGATCTCGATGTGCGCGACCCCCTCGACCATCGCCGCGACCTCGGCAAGGATCCGCCGGGTGGCCCGGCAGGGCTGGCAGAACGCGCTGGAGAACTGCACCAGGCTGGCCCGCTCCCCCGGCTCCGCGCCCAGTTCGGCGGCGCCCAGGCGTGGCCGAGCACCGTCCGGCCCGTCCTCCGGCCGGTCGTCCCGCCCCTCGTCCCGCCCCTCGTCCCGCCCGAGCACCCGCGCTCCCGTCGCCGCCTTCGTGTACGTACGTCATCCTCGTACGCTCGTCCGTGCACCGAAGCACCCGCAGGGCCCGTGACATTCCCGGCGTGACGAGAATCTCCCCTGCCACGGGCCTCTGGACTGGCCAGCAGCCCTCGTATGGGGCACGATCCCCATGGTCGCGTACCTACGCTTCCGTAACTTCCGGCCGGGAGAACCTCCCCAGGCAGAAAGCGGGGTCTCCCCACCATGGCTGAGCTCGTCTACCCTCCCGTGATCGGCGCCGCGCACGGACTCTTCCGCGCGCTCGACATCCGCATCGACATGAAGGGCACCGAGAACATCCCCCGCAAGGGCGGTGCGGTCCTCGTGTCGAACCACATCGGATACCTCGACTTCATCTTCGCCGGCCTGACGGCGCGGCCCCAGAAGCGCCTGGTGCGCTTCATGGCGAAGGAGTCGGTGTTCCGGCACAAGGTGTCCGGGCCGCTGATGCGCGCGATGAAGCACATCCCCGTGGACCGCAAGCAGGGTGAGGCCGCCTACCAGCACGCCCTGGACTCCCTGCGGGCCGGCGAGATCATCGGCGTCTTCCCGGAAGCGACCATCTCCCAGTCCTTCACCCTGAAGAGCTTCAAGTCGGGTGCGGCGCGCATGGCGCAGGAGGCCGGGGTCCCGCTGATCCCGGTGGCGCTGTGGGGCACCCAGCGGCTGTGGACCAAGGGCCGCCCGAAGAACCTCAAGCGCAGCCACATCCCCGTGACGATGCGGGTGGGCGAGCCGATGGACGCTCCCACCGACCAGTACGCCGGCGCCATCACGCGCCGCGTGCGCGACCGCGTGCAGGAGCTGCTGGACGCCGCCCAGCGCGCCTACCCGGACAAGCCCAAGGACGCCACCGACTCGTGGTGGCTGCCGGCCCACCTGGGCGGCACCGCGCCGACGGCGGCCGAGGTCCGCGACGCGGGCTGACCGCCACACGCCTTGTACACGCGACGGCGATCGGTGACGGCCTCCAGGACCCCGCCGGGTCCTGGAGGCCGTCACCGATCCGCGGTGGAACCGGCTCAGTTGGGGTTCTCGGCGTGGGTCAGGGTCTCCCATGCCTCGAAGTGGTTCTCGGTGCCCGCCGGGCGCCGGCCCTCGGTGAGCCTGCGGGTGTTGTCCATGGTGATGCCGAGCCGGGTGTGCAGGGCGTTGTAGCCGACCTCGGTGGCCGGGCCGATGCCCTTGGTCAGGTTGCCGCCGCACAGCCAGGAGGGCACGGGCGCGCCGAGTTCGTACGTGGCGTGGAAGCCCAGCGCGTGCCGGAACCGGTCCTTGAACTGCGGGTAGAGGTCACGGCCCTGGATCCGCGAGGTCTCGGCGACGTGCATGGTCGCGGCGATGCCCATGCCGGTGTGGCCGAAGTCGCGGCAGGTCTCCTGCGCGAGGCCGTCCACGAAGGTGCTCTGGCCGTGCCAGTAGTCGATCAGCTCGCCGCGGGTGTCGATGGACGAGCGCGGCGGATACGCGGGCTGCGCGCCGTCGGAGGCCAGGTAGAAGTAGGCGGGGACGCGGCCGAGGTAGATGGCCATCGCCTTGTCGTAGCTCGCGCGGTCGTCGAGGTGGACCGAGATCCCGACGGCCGCGTCCATCATGATCAGTTCCCAGTTGCCGTTGCTGTTCGGCCGCCCGTTGATCACCTCGGGCAGGTAGACGTCGCGCAGCATGGTCGCGAAGCGCCCCTGGTTCGGCCAGCCGCCGGTGTAGGTGTGCTTGATGATCTCGGCGGCGCGCGGCCAGGTCGAGCCCGCCCAGCCGCTCTGCAGCGGCGCGTTGCTGTTGGTGTGGTCCTTGATCTTCGCGGACCAGGCGTCCATCAGCTCGATCGACTTCTTCGCGTACCGGGCGTCCCGGGTCATGTACCAGGCGAGCGCGTGGCTGTAGGCGGCGATGGCGTCCTCGCGCTCATCGGTACAGCCGATGTTCGGGTTCGAGTACGAGCCGCACTCGACGACCTCGCGCGGCTTGGGCGTACGCGACAGCGAGGCGTACCTGCCGGCCAGCATCTGATCGTAGGCCGCCTTCCACGGCTGCCGGCCGGCCTGTACCTGCGTGCGTACGAAGTCCAGTTGGGCGCGGCTGCTGAGGACTCCGGGGTGGGCGAACGGTGCGGGGGCGGCTGCGGTTCGGGGGGGTTCTGCGACTGCGGCAGGGGTGGGGGCGAGGGCCGCGACCAGCCCGAGGGCGAGGGCGGCCAGCCCGGCGGGAACTCCGTAACGCATCGAGCGCCTTCCGGTCGGAGGTGGGGGGTCCGGTGGTCCGGGGGTCTCCGTGGGGGGATTCCGCAGCCGAATCTACTCATGCCCATGTCAATCTGACAACGTTGTCCGACAGGAAACTTTCCTATTGGCCACATCCCCACCCCGGCACGACACCGCCCGAGCGGCTCAGCCCTCGGCTTCCGCACGCCTGCGGCGCCGGTGGGCCGCGACGCGGGCGCGCGTGGCGCAGCTGGTGGAGCAGTGACGGCGCACGCTGCCCGGCCCGGTGGCGAGGAAGAACCGCCCGCAGCCCTCGGCGGCGCAGGCTCCCCAGGCGATCCGCCCGTACTCGGTGAGCAGCTGGGCGAGCGCGAGGGCGCCCGAGGCGAGGAACCAGTCGCCCCAGCCGCCCCCTTCGCCCCGGTCGGCGTGCAGGTGCCACGGGTGGCCGTCGTGGCGGGTGAGCCGGGGCCGGGTGCCGTACTCCTCGAACAGCGAATTGAGGGCTTCGGCGGCGCGGTCCTCGTCGCGCTCGCCGAGCACCGCCGCCATCCGCCGGGCCGCGGCGCGCAACTCGGCGGCGCCCGCCTCGGGGAACGCCTCCTCGGTGAGGCCGGCGGGGCGCTCCCCGTGCCCGGCGAGCAGCTCCGCGAGGTCGGCGCGCGGCAGTTCGGGGTTCACGCGGACCGCCTCGGCGAGGTCGATCAGCCGCCGGGCCGCCGAGAAGCCCTCCCGGGAGTCCACCATGCCCGGATCCTTTCCCTGTACACACGCATGACGTAACGTCTTGTGCGGTTATCGCGTTACATAGTACCGGGGAGGGGTCGCATGGGCGGGTTCGGGCGGTACCTGGCGGCGGCGCTGGCCGCGCGGATCGCCTCGGAGGGGATGGGCATGGCCGTCGTGCTGCTCGCCCTGGAGCGCACCGGGAGCGCGGCGCACGGGGCGTTCGTCCTGACGGCCTGGCTGGCCCCGCACGTCCTGGCGGCCCCCCTCGCGGGCGCAGCCGCGGCCCGGACCCGTCGGCCGCGGCTGTTCCACGTCGGCGCCCTGGCCGGGTTCACGGCGGCCGTGGCGGCGCTGACCGTACTGCTCGGCCGGGCCCCGACGCCGCTGGTGCTCGCGGTGGCGGTGCTCGGCGGCACTTGCGGGCCGATGGTGACGGGCGGACTGTCCAGCCTGGTCACGGGCCTGGTTGCGGCGGGCCCCGGGCGCGACCGCGCATACGGCTGGGACGCCGCCACCTACAACGCAGCGGCGGTCACCGCACCGGCGGCGGTCGGCCTGGTCGCGGCGCTCGGCTCGGCCGGGCCCGCGATGGCCGTCCTGGCGGCCTCGGGCACCCTGGCAGCGGCGCTGGCGGCGACCCTCCCGTACGAGGACCCGGGCGCGGGCCGGGCCGCCGGCGCGCCCCGGGCCGGGATGGCCGCGGGCCTCCACGCGCTGTGGCGGGTCCGCGAACTGCGGGCCGTCACCTCGGCCACGACCCTGGCCTTCGTCGGCATCGGCTCGCTCACCACCACCTCGGTCCTGCTGGCCGCGGAACTCGGCAGTCCGGGCGCCGGGGGCGTGCTGATGACGGCCTTCGCGGTGGGGGCGCTGGCCGGCTCGCTGACGCTGGGCCGGATCACGTCCGTGGCGCCCGGCCGGCTGGCCCGGTGGGCGCTGGCCGGGACCGGCGCGGCCCTCGCCGCGGCCGCCCTCGCGCCCTCCTTCGCGCCTTCCGTCGCCGTGACGGCGGTGCTGTTCGCGGTGGCGGGGGTGTGCGACGGGCCGCTGCTCACGGCCACGCTGCGGATCCGCTCGGAGTACGCACCGGACGGGGCCCGGACGCAGGTGTTCACCCTGGGTGCGGGGTTGAAGCTGACGGCCGCGTCGGTCGGGGCGGCCGTGGTGGGGCTCGCGGCCGACGCCCCTGCGGCGGCGCTGCTGACCGGGATCGCCGCGCTGCTGCTCGCGGCCGCGCTGCTGCACGTCCTGGTGGCGCCGCGCGGGCCCCGGGCGGCCGCGGGTGCGGTCACAGCTCCGTCGGCAGCCGCCGCCACAGCTCCGGCCGGTCGGCGGACTCCTGGAGGGCCCTGAGCGCGGCCGGGTGCGGGGCGGCGTACAGCTCGGGGTGGTCGATCTCGCCGAGTTCCGGCCTTACGGGGAAGGCCAGTTGCTCGCGGTCGAGGTCGAACCGGGCGTCCACGCCGGGTTTGTTGCCGCGCGGGTCCAGGCGCGCCCACCGGTCGCTGCCGGGCAGCCGCAGGGCGATCAGGCCGTGGACGAGGTGGTTCGTGCCGTCGTCATCGGCCAGCCGCTGGTAGCAGAGGCCGGCCGGGACACCTTGGGCCCGCAACAGGGCGACGAGGGCGTGGGACTTGGCGTAGCAGATTCCGTTGCGCGTGCTCAGGACGTCCGAGGCGCGCCAGGCGACCCGCTCGTCCCCGAAATCGGCCGAGTGCGGGATGGTGTCGCGGACGAACTCGAAGGCGACCTTGGCGTATGAATATGCGTCACCGGTGGTGGACCAGAGGGCGTCCGCGGTGTCCTGCACCAGGGGATGCCAGTGGTCGATGGCTGTATCCGAAGTCAAATAGGCGTGGATGTCAGGGTTCTGCTGGATCAGCTGCATGGCCCGGAGCATAGGCATGCCCCCGACCGTGAATCAATAGATTTACAGTCGAGGGCATATCTATGCAGCTATGGGGTCTAGCGCGACAGCTCTTCCTTCAGTGCCTGGAGGAAGCCGTCCACATCCTCTTCCTGGGTGTCGAAACCGCACATCCAGCGGACGTCACCCGCGGCCTCGTCCCAGAAGTAGAAGCGGTAGCGCTCCTGCAGCCGGCGCGACACCGCGTGCGGCAGCCGCGCGAACACCGCGTTCGCCTGCACCGGGTAAAGGATCTCCACGCCGTCCGTCTCGCGCACTCCCGCGGCGAGCCGCTGCGCCATCGCGTTGGAGTGCCGGGCGTTGCGCAGCCACAGGTCCTTGGCGAGCAGCGCCTCCAGCTGCACCGACACGAAGCGCATCTTGGACGCGAGCTGCATCGACATCTTGCGGATGTGCTTCATCTGCCGGACCGCGTCCGGGTTGAGCACGACCACGGCCTCGCCGAACATCATGCCGTTCTTGGTGCCGCCGTACGACAGCACGTCCACGCCGACCGCATTGGTGAAGGCGCGCATCGGCACGTCGAGCGAGGCCGCGGCGTTGGCTATCCGGGCGCCGTCGAGGTGGACCTTCATGCCGAGCCCGTGGGCGTGCTCGCAGATCGCCCGGATCTCGTCCGGGGTGTAGACCGTGCCCAGCTCGGTGTTCTGGGTGATCGACACGACCTGCGGCATCGCCCGGTGCTCGTCCTCGAAGCCCCAGGCCTCCTGGTCGATCAGCTCGGGGGTGAGCTTGCCGTCCGGGGTCGGGACGCTGAGCAGCTTGAGGCCCGCCATCCGCTCCGGAGCGCCGCCCTCGTCCACGTTGATGTGGGCGCTCTTGGCGCAGATCACCGCACCCCAGCGGTCCGTCATCGCCTGGAGGGCGGTGACGTTCGCGCCGGTGCCGTTGAAGACCGGGAAGGCCTCCGCGTACGGTCCGAAGTGGCTGCGGATGATCTTCTGCAGGTGCTCGGTGTACTCGTCCTCGCCGTAGGCGACCTGGTGGCCGCCGTTGGCGAGCGCGACGGCAGCCAGGATCTCCGGGTGCACGCCCGCATAGTTGTCGCTCGCGAAACCGCGCACCGCCGGATCGTGGTGGCGCCGGGCATCGGTCTTCCCGGCATCGGTTCTCACGGTTGCGGAGTGAGCCACAGACGCTGTCCGTTCACATCGATGGCGGGCCGCTCCCAGACGCCGGCGATGGCCTCGGCCAGCTCCGTCACGTCGGTGAAGCCCGCGAACTTCGCATTGGGACGCTCGGCGCGCATCGCGTCGTGCACCAGTGCCTTGATGACCAGGATCGCAGCTGCCGCCCCCGGGCCCTCGTCACCCCCCACCTTGCGGAAGGAGTCGGCCATGGCCAGGGTCCAGGCCTCGGCGGCCGCCTTGCCCGCGTTGTACGCGGCGTTGTTGGCGACCGGCTTGTGCGCGCCGGACTGGCTGACCAGGACGTAGCGCCCGCGGTCGCTGCGCAGCAGTCCGTCGTGGAAAGCGAGGGAGGTGTGCTGGACCGTGCGGATGAGGAGCTTCTCCAGGAAGTCCCAGTCCGCGAGGTCGACGTCGGTGAAGGTCTTGCTGCCGCGCCAGCCGCCGACGAGGTGGACCAGCCCGTCGATCCGGCCGAACTCCTTCTCGGTCTGCTCGGCCCAGGCCTTGGTGGCGGCCAGGTCGAGCAGGTCCACGGTGTCACCGGTGATGGTGGCGCCGCCGTGGGCGTAGCGTGCCGCGTCCACGGCCTCTGCGAGCCGCGCCGGATCGGCGTCGGACGCGATGACCACGGCACCCGCCTCGGCGAGGCGGAGCAGGGTGGCGCGGCCGGCGGGCCCGCCGGCCCCGGCCACCGCCACCACCGCTCCGTGCAGCTTTCCGTTGCCGTTCCCGGAGCCGTTCATCTGTGCAGCCTCCTGTGGGCGAGCGCTCACGCGGCGACTCGCTCGGCCTGTTCTGCATTCAGGGCGGTGATGCCCTTCGTGGAGGCGATCACTCCCTTGAGCTTCTTGGCGAGCGCCTCAAAGAACATGCTGAGCGGAAACTCGTCCGGAAGCACGTCGTCCACGAGCTTGCGCGGCGGCTGCGTCATGTCGAGGGCGTCGGGACCCTTCGCCCACTTGGAACCCGGGTGCGGGGCGAGGTAGGCCGAGACGAGCTCGTAGGCCTTGAACCAGTGGACCAGCTTCGGGCGGTCGATGCCGGCCCGGTAGAGGTCCTCGATCTCGGCGCACAGCTGGTTGGTGACCTGCGGGGCGCGCATCCAGTCGATCTTCAGCTTGTTGTCCGTCCAGCGCACGACGTCGTGCTTGTGGAGGTACGCGAAGAGCAGCTGGCCGCCGAGTCCGTCGTAGTTGCGGTTGCGGTCGCCGGAGACCGGGAAGCGGAACATCCGGTCGAAGAGGACGGCGTACTGCACGTCACGGCCGTGCTCGTTGCCCTCGGACTCCAGCTTCACGGCCTCCTTGAAGGCGGTGAGGTCGCAGCGCAGCTCCTCCAGGCCGTACATCCAGAACGGCTGGCGCTGCTTGATCATGAAGGGGTCGAACGGCAGGTCGCCGTGGCTGTGGGTGCGGTCGTGGACCATGTCCCACAGGACGAAGGCCTTCTCGCAGCGCTCCTGGTCGGTGACCATGGCGGCGATGTCGGCGGGCAGCTCCAGCCCGAGGATGTCGACGGCTGCCGTGGTGACCTTGCGGAAGCGCGCGGCCTCGCGGTCACAGAAGATGCCGCCCCAGGTGAAGCGCTCGGGGGCCTCGCGCACGGCGATGGTCTCCGGGAACAGCACCGCGGAGTGGGTGTCGTAGCCCGCGGTGAAGTCCTCGAAGGTGATGCCGAGGAAGAGCGGGTTGTCGTACCGGGTGCGCTCCAGCTCGGCGAGCCACTCGGGCCACACCATCTTGAGCGCGACGGCCTCGAAGTTGCGGTCCGGGTTGCCGTTCTGCGTGTACATCGGGAAGACGACGAGGTGCTGGAGGCCGTCGGCGCGCTCGGCGGCCGGGCGGAAGGCCAGCAGCGAGTCGAGGAAGTCCGGCACCTGGAAGTCGCCGGCGGCCCACTTGCGCAGGTCGCCGACGAGGGCCTGGTGGTAATCGGTGGCGTGCGGGAGCAGCGGGGAGAGCGTCTCGACGGCGCGGATCACGCGCCCGACGGCGGCCTCGGCGGTGTGCCGGGCCGGGGCCCCCTCGGCCTCGAAGTCGATGGAGCCGTCCTTGGACTGCCAGGGCCGGATCTCCTCCACGGCGGCCTTGAGCTCGGGCCACGCAGGGTGGTCGACCACCCGTGCCTCGGCGGTTATCACGGCCCCGCCGGTACCCGGCACAAGAGTTTCCGTCATGTCACTTCCTCCACAGGAGAACCTCACGTCAACACAGCGTATGGGTGTGAGGCTCTTCCGCTCAAGAGGCATCTCAGGAAATTATCCTGCGGCACCCCCCGCTTCACCGGAAGTCTTCCCGTTGGCCAGGGTGGAACGGATGGCTCCGCCCAGTCGCGCCAAGGCCTCCCCCGCCCGCGGCCGTCCGCCCGCCCGGTCACCGCGGGCGGGGGCGGCGCGAGCGACGGAGGCGGACATCACAACGCGCGGAAGTACGGAATGACCTTTTCGCCCCACTGCCGCAGGGTTTCCAGGCAGGCCTCCTGCTCCACGGTGCCCATCTGGATCAGGCACATGATCTCGTCCGCCCCCGCGTCCCTGAGTCGCTCCACGTAGGCGATGGCGTCGTCGGCGGTCCCGTAGGCGTGGTCGGCGTTGAAGGTGGCCGTCGAGGTGGGCCGGACCGGGATGTCCAGCTCGTGCAGCCGGGCCACCACCTGCTCGGCGGCCCTGCGCATCTCCGCGTCCTCGTCGGCGCCCGCGACCACGGCCTCGTCCGGGACGCCGGCCCCGCCGTACCAGTGGCCGATGGACTGGGCGAAGAAGCGCTGCCCGCGGGTGCCGATCCGGCGCGCCTCCTCCCGGTCGTCGAGCACGATGGTCGGGCACAGGACAGAGAAGTGGTCGTTGACCACGCTGGAGACGAACCGGCTTCCGTCCCGCCCGGCGACCGCCGTGTCGTAGACGGAGCGCATCCGCGCGATCGACTCGGGCCCGGCGAAGCCCATCACCAGCGCCCCGATCCCCAGCTCGGCCGCCTGGACCAGGGTCTCGCCCCGGCTGCACGCCAGGAACAGCGGCGGATGCGGGGTCTGCCGCGGCCGCGGCAGGATCGGGTGCGGATCGATGTCGATGAGCTCGCCGTGGTACTCCAGTTCCTCCTCCTGCCAAGCCCGGCCGATGATCCGCAGAGCCTCCTCGACCTCCGCCGTGGTGCGCTCCCGGTCCACCCCGCACAGCGAGGTCTCCTGCTCGGTGCCGCCGCGCCCGGCGCCGAGGTCGAGCCGTCCTCCCGACAGCAGGTCGAGCATGGCGGCCCGCTCGGCGACCCGGACCGGGTGGTTGAAGTTGAAGGGCATGCACACGACGCCGTGGCCGATGCGTATGGTGCTGGTCTTGGCGGCGACCCAGGTCAGAAAGATCTCCGGGGCGCTCATGTGTGCGTACCACTTGAGGGAGTGGTGCTCGACCGCCCAGATCCGGTCGAAGCCCATGCGTTCGGCCAGCACGGCCTGCTCGACGCAGTCGCGGATGACCTGGTGTTCCCGCTCGGCGGTCGGATCGGCCAGCTGAGCCTCGAAGATCACGGAGAATTTCACGGTGCCTCCAGGGTTGCGTCGCGTGCCCGGTCTTACTTCAATTCGTAATATGACTAGTAGTCATGAGACGAAGAAGCAAGAGCTTCCGCCGACCGCGTGGGCCGTTCTCGGCCTGCTCTCCTTCCCCGGCGAGCGGACCGGCTACGAGCTGAAGAAGTGGGCGGACTCCTCGCTGCGCTTCTTCTACTGGTCGCCGGCCATCAGCCAGATCTACGCCGAGCTGCGCCGCCTGGAGGAACTCGGATACGCGGCCTCCGCGCGCTCGGGCCCCGAGGAGGCGCGGGCCAAGCGGCGCTACGCCATCACCGGCGCGGGCCGCGAGGCCCTCTCCGGCTGGGCCGCCGACACCGCGGAGGCCGGGCCCCCGGTGCTCAAGCACGGCCTGCTGCTGCGGATCTGGCTCGGCCACCTGGCCGAGCCCGAGCGGCTGCGCGCGATGGTCGGCGAGCACCTGGAGCGCACCCGGGGCGAACTGGCCGCCGTACGGGAGGCCATGGAGCACGCGGGCGGCGTACCGGAATGGGCCTTCCCGGCGCTCGCGCTGCGCTGGAGCGAGCGGCAGCACCTGGCCGAACTGGAGCTGGGAGAAGCCCTGCTCGGCGATCTGGAGGGGCTCGAAGGGGCCCCGCCGGTCGCACCGGCCGCCGAGTCCGACCCGGGATCGGAGCGCGGGAGCGGGCCCCGTCAAGCCGACGGGGACTCGCCCACGCCCGGGTGATGCGGCAGGCCCGGCACCGGCCGCCGCGGGGCGCACAACCCCGGCGTGAAGCGGCCGGAGCGCCCCGCCAGGGCGCTGCACGGACGGTCCCTTCGCACCCCCGGCGCACTAGCATGCGTCCTCATCGCGCGCGGCCGGTCGGGACACCGCGACCGCGCGGGGAGCCGCCGTCGACGGAAGCGAGAGAACCTTGACTTTCCTCACCATCGGTCACCGCGGGGTCATGGGTGTCGAACCGGAGAACACCCTGCGGTCGTATCTTCGAGCGGAACGTTCCGGCATGGACGCCATCGCCCTGGACCTCCGGCTGAGCAAGGACGGCGTCCTCGTCGCCGTGCACGACCCCGAGGTGGACCGGACCACCGACGGTTCGGGGGCCGTCGCCGATCTGACCCTGGCCGAACTGCGCGAACTGGACGCCGGTCAGGGCGAGCGCGTGCCGGTCTTCGAGGAGGTCCTGGACGCCGTCCGGTCGCCGCTCCAGGCGGCCGTCGCCGACCGGGCCGCCGCCACGGTGCTCGCGGAGCTGATCCTGCGCCGCGACCTGACCGCCCGGGTGGAGGTGGCCTCCGCCCACGAGGCGGTGCTCGCCGAGGCGGCCCGGCTGGTGCCGGGCGTGCGGACCGTCCTGTACGCGTCGCCCCTCGCCGACGACGCCGAGGGCGTCGTGGACCGGGCCCTGGCCGCCGGTGCGGGAACCCTCGCCGTGGACATCCGCCTGCTCACCCTGGAGACCGTGGAGGCGGCGCACGCGGCGGGCCTGCGGGTGACCGGCCGCGCGGTCGACACCCTGGACCAGTTGCGGCTCGCGCGGGCGCTCGGGCTGGACGGCGCGACCACGGACTACCCGGAGGTCCGCAGCACCGGCCGCTTCACCGCCTGACGGGTCCGCGGCCTCAGAGCGTCTTGACGAGCAGCTCGAAGGCCAGGTCGTCGCGGAGCGGGACGCCGAAGCGCTCGTCGCCGTAGGGGAAGGGGCTCAGTTCGCCGGTGCGCCGGTATCCGCGGCGCACGTAGTAGGCGATGAGCTCCTCCCGTACGTTCACCACCGTCATCCTCATCTCCCGGGCGGCCCACGTCTCGCGGGCCCTGCGCTCGGCCTCGGCCAGGATCTCCTTGCCGAGGCCGGCGCCCTGGAGTCCGGGCCGGACCGCGAACATGCCGAAGTAGGCGTGGTTCCCCCGGTGTTCGAGCTGGCAGCAGGCGACGAGTTCGCCCGCGCGCTCGACGACGAGCAGGACGCCGTCCGGGCCGTCGATGACCGCGCGGACCCCCTCGGGGTCCGTGCGCTGCCCGTCCAGGACGTCGGCCTCGGTGGTCCAGCCGGCCCGGCTGACCTCTCCGCGGTAGGCGGACTCGACGAGCGCCACCAGTTCCGGTACGTCCGCCTCCACGGCGCTGCGGAAACTCAGGGCGGCGTGCTGGGCGGTCGACATCGGACACTCCGTTCGGTGCGGCGGCATGCGGCATGCCTGGTGCGGCAGGGAGAGCGTATCCCGGGGCCGCGTGAGCGCCGTGTGAGAGGGGCATCCCTCCTCGTGACGCCGACGAACCGGGAGGTTCCGCCGTGCACGGTTCCGCCACGTCCCTTTCCGCCTCCGTCTCCGCCTGGCTGCTCGTGCTGCTGTGCGCGGTCAGCGGTGCGTACTGCCTGCGGCGGGTGCGCGGATCGGGCGCCGCCGCCGGGGAGGCGGTGATGGGGTTCGGCATGGCGCTGATGGCCGTGCCCCTCGGGCGCGGCGACGGGTGGCGGGTTCCCGTACTGGCGGTGGTCTTCTGCGGCGCGGCCCTGCACGCCCTGTGGCTGCTGCGGGGCGGGACGCACCACGTGCACCACCTGGTGGGCTCCCTGACGATGGTCTACATGACCCTGTCGGCGGGGTCCGGGCAGCACGGTCAGGGGGCGGGGCTGCCGCTGCTCACCGGGGCGCTCCTCCTCTACTACGCCGGGTACGTGGTGCTCGGCGGGTCCCGGCTGATCGCCGCGGGCGGACCGGCCGCGCAGCCGGCGGCCGTCGGCCGGGGCGGGCCGGTGGAGTTCATCCGCGCCTGCCGACTGGCCATGGGAATGGGGATGTTGGCCATGCTGCTCACGATGTGACGGAACTCGCGGACGTGTCCTGCGTCACCAATGCCCCGAGGTCGTACCCGCAGGTAGTCCCGCGCTCATAGGCTGGCGGCATGATGGTCCCCGCCGCACTCCTGTTGCTCGGCGCCCTGACCGCGGTGCTCGCACCCCGTCTGCTGGCCCGGGCCCGATGGCCCGAGCGCGAACCCGTCGTGGCCCTGTGGGTGTGGCAGTGCGTGGTCGCCGCGGTGCTCCTGTGCTTCGGGCTGTCCATGCTGCTGAGCGCGGCCGCCGCCTGGCAGGCGGTCCGGGGCCGGCTCTTCGCCGCCGCCCCGCACGGGGTGATCGACGCCTACGCGCTGGGCGCGTCCGGCGGTCCCTGGGCCGCCGGCACCGCGCTGCTGCTGGCGGGCGGCGCGCTGTGGACCGGGGCGATGCTGACCGGGGAGGTGCTGCGGGCGCGCGCCCGGCGGCGGGCGCAGGGCAGCGAACTGCTGGTGCGGGCCCCGCTGCTGCCCGGGGAGGACCCCGCGGGCGCGCGGCTCGTCGTACTGGAGGGTCCGCGGCCGGACGCCTGGTGGCTGCCGGGGGCGGCTCCGCAGCTGGTCGTCACGACGGCGGCGCTGGGCCGGCTGAAGGGCAGCCAGCTGGACGCCGTGCTGGCACACGAGCAGGGGCACGCGGCGGCCCGGCACGACTGGCTGCTGCACTGCTCGCGGGCGCTGTCCCGGGGGTTCCCGCAGGTGCCGGTCTTCGCGGCCTTCGAGGCAGAGATGCACCGGCTGGTGGAACTGGCCGCGGACGACGTGGCCTCGCGGCGCTACGGCCGCCTGACGATCGCGCTGGCGCTGGTCGGACTCAACGAGGACCGCGGGGTGTTCGGGACGTCCTCGACCGAGCACGCGCACGTCCCGCAGCGGGTGCGCAGGCTGCTGTCGGCCGCGCCCCGCCTGTCGCCAGGCCGCCGGCTGCGGCTGACGGCGCTGGCCGCGCTGGTCCCGGCGGTTCCGCTGCTGGTGGCCTTCGTACCGGGACTGAGCGCCCTGGCGGCCTAGGCCGGATCCGGGCGCGGCCGGTCCGGACACGACCGGTCCGGGCGCGGCCGACGCGCACCGGGGCACGGACCTGCGGCGCGGACCTGCGGGGTGGCGGTGCGAGGATCCCCCCATGCGGAACAATCCCCTGCGCTGGGCGGGCATCCTCGGTCTGCTGCTCGCGACGGTCCTGACGGCGCTGGTGGTGGCGGGGTGGCGGCCTCTCCTGTCCTACGACGACCGGGTCGCCCGGGACCTGCACGCGCACGCCGTCGCCCACCCCGGGGTCACGCACGCCATGAAGGTGCTCACCGACTGGGTGTGGGACCCGTGGACCATGCGGGCGCTGGCCTTCATCGCCTGCGTCCTGTTGTGGTGGCGGGGCGACCGGGAGCGGGCGCTGCGGGTGGCGCTGGTCACGGTGGTCGCCACGGCGGTGCAGCAGGGACTGAAGGCACTGGTGGGGCGGGAGCGCCCGGTGTGGTCGGATCCGGTGGACTCGGCCCAGTACTTGGCCTACCCCTCCGGCCACGCCCTGACGGCGACGGTGGTGTGCGGGCTGCTCCTGTGGCTGCTCCCCCACCCGGCCCCGGCGTGGGCGCCGTTCGCCTGGGCCCTGGCCGCGGTCTCGGTCCTCGGGGTCGGCTTCACCCGCGTCTACCTCGGGGTGCACTGGCTGTCGGACGTGGTGGCCGGCTGGCTCCTGGGGGTGGCCCTGGTGGCCCTCGCAACGTCCGGATCCGACCGCCGACGCAGATCCGACGCTCCACGCCGCGCCTGAACCGGCGAACCGGCACCGGCACGGGCACGGGCACGGGCGCAGCGTGCCTACGGGACATCCGCCCTTGAGGCCGAGCGGCGTACACGCCCCAACGTTTCTCCGGTGAACCCGATCAGCCGGCCGGGCGAACTGCCGTGCAGATCTGCCCCGCTGATACCGACCCCCATCGTGCAACCGTGACGCGAGCGAGGGAGGCCTGATGGCGGACGCGACGGGTGGGCCACCGGTTGACGATCCATGGCTGAGCCGAACGAGACGGTGGTTCCGCGTCCAGATGCCGTTCAGTGCTTCTCGTGCAGAGATGGGCCCCTGGGAGCAGAAAGAAGGGCTGCGGGCGAGGATCTCCGAGCTGCAGGCGATCCTGGACGCCCTGCTCCAACGGGCGCTGGCCGACCCGGAGCGGCGTGACCTGGCGCCGGGTTACGCGGCGAAGGCCCACGAGGAACTCCGGCACGCCCTGTCCGTGCTGGAACACCACTCGCACCCGCGCGTGCGCCGGGCGGCCCACCTCGGCGTCGCCCAGTCGCACGTCGATGCGGCTCTCAATCTCATGGTCTGGGTGGCCTCCGGCGACGACATCAAGGCGCTGCTCCCCCAGATGCTGGCGCTCATCGACGAGCACTTCGCTGCCGGCGACCTCCGGCGGATCCGCGCGACAGAGCTTGCGCGCAAGATCGAGCACGACGAGCTGGAAGCGGACGCGACCTCCGCCGAGCTCACCCCCAGCGAGCGTGCCTTCCTCGCCGAGACGGTCAGCCACGCCAGACGACTGCTCCGGAGGGAAACTCTCCGCGACCACACGATCGTACGACTACCTCGTCATCGAGATCATCGGCGTCGTGGCCGCGGGCATCGCATCCGCGGCAACCCTGAGGAGGATCAGAGGGACGGCGCTGCCGTACAACGTGCCGGTCGTACTGGCGCTCCTGAAGCTGCCGACCGGGGCCCTCACGGCTCCGCTGGGACTGCTGCTCATGCGCGGCGGCTTCGTCCCGGGTCTCAGCGCTCTCGACTCCACGGCTCAGATCATCGCGTGGGCCATCATCTTCGGTTACTCCCAGCAGCTGTTCACCAAGTTCGTGGACAGCCAGGGACAAGCCGTTCTGGACGCCGTCCGCGGGCCGAACGGCCTGCCTGCGACCGCCAGCCCCGAGGCCAGGCCGTGACCCGAGGCAACTGCCGAGTGCCTGCGCCGCGGCTGACCTGTCGTGGAGTACCTGCTCTGGGCGATCCCCCGTGTCACCCAGAGCAGGCGACCTCGTGCGCTGAGTATATTGGCTCTGAGCCAGTCAACGCAGGAGTAAGCATGTCCCCGCGCAGCGCATCGGTCAATGAAGAATTGCGCAGACGTTCCCGGGAGCGGCTGCTCCAGTCCACTGTCGAGCTCGTCGCCGAGCGCGGCTACGAGGCCACGACGCTCGGCGACATCGCCGACCGGGCCGGTGCGGCGCGCGGGCTCGTCTCGTACTACTTCCCGGGCAAGCGGCAGTTGCTGCAGTCCGCGGTGCATCGGTTGATGCACCTCACGCTGCAGGCCGCCCTGGAGCGTGAGCCCCGCAGCGAGGACGGGCGGGAGCGGCTCGCGCGCGCCATCGACGCCATCCTCGGGCTGGCCCGGGACCACCCGCTGCTGATGCGGACGCACATGGCGGGCATCCTCACGGCCGAGGGCTTCGTGCAGTGTCCGGAACAGCAGCGACTGGCGGAGCTGCTGCGGGACACCGTCGCCCGCTACGGCTCCGCGGACGTGGACGCGGACTATCCGCTGCTGCGGGCGCTGCTGATGGGCGCGGTCGTGGCGATCCTGCTGCCCGGCGCCCCGATGCCGGGGGCCCGGCTGCGGGCCGAGCTGTTCCAGCGCTACGGACTGGACTGGGAGCTCGGTGTTCCGCCGGACGGCGGGCCGCCGCCCGACGGAACGTTTCCCTCAACCGTGCGACCCCAAGGGGCCGGCGATCAGCGGTAGTCGGGCTGGCTCTGCACGTTGAGCCGGTCCATCCACACCCACTTGGCGCTCTCGGTGCGCCAGTCGTCCAGCCGCAGCACGTCGAGGCCCTTGGCGATGTCGTTCGAGTAGATGTGGCCGTTGTAGTAGTACGCCGACCAGGACCCGCCGAGTCCGATCCGGTCCGTCGACAGCGGGCCGCGCTCGAAGTAGGCGATCTCCTTGGGCCGGGCGGAATCGGTGAACTCCCACACCGAGACGCCGCCTTGGTACCAGGCCTGCACCATGATGTCGCGGCCGCCGCCGACCGGGATCAGCGAGCCGTTGTGGGCCACGCAGTTCTCGGTGTCGGCCTGGTGGCGCGGGATCTTGAAGTAGCTGCGGAAGGCGAGCTTGCGCTGGTCTCCGCGGCCGGTGATGTCGTAGATCCCGTCGGCTCCGCGGTAGGGACCGGTGGCCTCGTTGCAGGTGGCGCCGCCGCCTCCGCCGAGTTCGTCCGTGAACACCACTTTGTCCGCCCGCTCGTTGAAGGTGGCCGAGTGCCAGAACGCGAAGTTCACGTTGTCCTGGACCCGGTCGATGACCCTCGGCTGCTCGGGCCTGCTGATGTCGAAGAGGATGCCGTCACCCATGCAGGCGCCGGCGGCCAGCTTCCTGGACGGCAGCACGGTGATGTCGTGGCAGCCGGTGGTCTTGGAGACGCCGGGGTTGGTGGGCCCGCCCGGGTTGCCGCCGTCGGGGAAGAGGATCGGGAAGGCGACGACCGCGGCGTTCGCCGGCGCCTTCTTCGGGACCTTCACCACGGAGATGCCGTCGTGCGGCGGCTTGCAGTCGGGGAAGGCCTCGTTCGGGGAGTACGAGGCGACGTAGAGGTAGATGTCGCGGCCGTCCGGCACCAGGGTGTGGGTGTGGGAGCCGCAGGCGGTCTCGACGGACTTGATGTACTTGGGGTTCTTCTTGTCCTTGATGTCGAAGATCTTGATGCCCTCCCACGAGGACTTCTCCGTCGCGGGCTGCGAGACGCTGCTGCAGGAGTCGTCGCTGCGCGAGGAGTCGGTGGAGAGGAAGAGCAGGTCACCGTAGACGGAGATGTCGTTCTGGCCACCGGGGCACAGCACGTGGGAGACGGTCTTCGGTGCCTTCGGGTTGGCGATGTCGTAGATCGTGAAGCCGTTGTAGTTGCCCGCGTAGGCGTACCGGCCCTGGAAGGCCAGGTCCGAGTTGACCGCCGTGGGGTCGCTGCTGGGGATGTTGGCCAGGACTTTGATGTTGCGGCTGTGCACGATCTCGTCCTGGCCGGGGATGTCGCCCGGGGCGAGTTCCCTGCCCTCGACGGGGCCGGCGTTCTGCTGGTTGCCCTGGCCCGGCGCCAGGTCGCCCGGGTCGGGGGTGGCGGCCGCCGGTCCGGCTGTCAGCAGCGTGGTGAGGAGCCCGGCCGCGGCGACGGCCACCCCCACCCTCCTGTTCCGCACTCTCCTGGTGTGTAACGAGGTCACTGTGCCTCCCATGGGAGCCCGATCGGTTCCGACCGCAGGGGAACGGAACCTGGACCCCGGCAGTATCTTCCCTTCATGGACATGGCAAAAGCCCGCAGGGTCCGCGAGAAGTTGGGAACGATGCCGGGACGGTGTGCCGCGGCGTTGGCGGCCGCCGGCCTCCTGCTGACGCTCGCCGGCTGCCAGGGGGACGGCGGGTCCGACCGGGCCGACGACGGACAGGCCGTGATCGTCGCACCGGGCAGACCGGGCGAGAAGTCACGCACGCTCACGCCCGAACAGGCGGCGAAGGCGAAACCCGACGACAGCCCGAACGCCGCCGACCACGCCTACGTGCAGCGCATGATCGAACACCACCGGCAGGCCCTGACGATGAGCGCGCTGGCCCCGCAGCGGGCCGCGGCCGACGGGGTCAAGCGCCTGGCGGATCGGATCACGGCCGCGCAGAAGCCCGAAATCGGGGCGATGCAGAAGTGGTTGGCCCGCCATCCGACGCCGTCCGCGGGATCCGGCGGGCACGGTCAGGGCCACGACCAGGGTCACGACCACGGTGCGATGCCGGGCATGGCGACCGAGCAGCAGCTCAAGGAGCTGACCGAGGCGAAGGGGGCCGACTTCGACCGGCTCTTCCTGAAGCTGATGACCGCCCACCACGAGGGCGCCCTGACGATGGCCGGCGAAGCGCTGGCCGGGGGCAACAACGTCGCCGTCGAGGAGATGGCCAACGAGGTGGTGGCCACCCAGAGCGCCGAGATCCACCGGATGCGCGCGATGGGCTGACGACTGAGGGGGCCGGTGTCATGCTGGGACCACCTGCGGGAGGAGCTCCGCCGTGCTTCGTGTCGCCGTCGTCGGATCGGGCCCCAGTGGGGTCTACGCGGCCCAGACGCTGGTCCAGCAGCGCGAGGTGCCCGGAGTGCGGGTCGACGTACTGGACCGGCTGCCCGCTCCGTACGGGCTCGTACGCTACGGGGTCGCCCCGGACCACGAGAAGATCAAGTCGCTGCAGGGCAACCTGCGCACCGTGCTGGAGGACGAGCGCGTCCGCTTCCTCGGGAACGTCGAGGTCGGCGGCGAGGAGCTGTCCACGCAGCGGCTGCTGGAGCTCTACCACGCGGTCGTGTACTGCGTGGGCGCGGCGCGGGACCGGCTGCTGGGGATCCCCGGCGAGGAGCTGGCCGGCGTGCACTCCGCGACGGCCTTCGTGTCCTGGTACAGCGGTCATCCGGATGCCGCCGCCGAGGCCTTCGGCCTGACCGGGGTGGACGCGGCGGTGGTGGTCGGGGCGGGCAACGTCGCGGTGGACGTGACGCGGATCCTGGCCCGGGGCACGGCCGAACTGGCGCCGACGGACATGCCGCAGCCGGCGCTGGGCGCGCTCGCGGACAGCGGGGTGCGCAGGGTGGCGATGGTCGCCCGGCGCGGACCCTCGCAGGGCAAGTTCACCACCAAGGAGCTGCGGGAGCTGGGCACGCTGCCGGGCGTGGACGCCTGGTCGGACCCCGCCGAGCTGGCGCTCGACCCCCTGTACGACGACCCGGGCGCGGCCGCCGCGCTGCCGGCGGTGGCGCGGCGGAACCTGGAGGTGCTGCGCGGCTGGGCCGGGGCGGGCCCGGGCGGGGCGGCGCGCCGCATCGCGCTGCGGTTCTACCTGCGTCCGGTGGAGATCCTGGGCGGACCCGACGGCCGGGTCACCGCGATGCGCTTCGAGCGGACCGCCCCGGACGGCAGCGGCGGGGTGACCGGGACCGGGGTCTACGAGGACATCGAGGCGCAGCTGGTGCTGCGCTCTGTGGGGTACAAGGGCGTCCCGCTGGCCGGGCTGCCCTTCGATCCGGTGAAGGGCACGGTCCCGCACGCGGCGGGCCGGGTGCTGCGCGCGGGCCGGGCCTCGGTCGGCGAGTACGTGGCGGGCTGGATCAAACGCGGCCCGACCGGGGTGATCGGCACGAACCGGCCGTGCGCCAAGGAGACCGCGTCCTCGCTGCTCCAGGACGCGGGGGTGCTGGCCCGGCGCGAGCTGCCCGGCGACCCGCTGGACGCCCTGCGGGCGGCGGGCGTGCATCCGGTGGAGTGGCCGGGCTGGCTGGCCATCGAGGCGGCCGAGGCCGATCTGGGGCGCTCCCTGGGCCGCCACTCCGTCAAGATCCCGGACTGGCCCGGTCTGTTGGGCGCCGCGGGGCTCGCTTAGAGTGCTGCGGTGATGCGCGGAAGAATTCTGGTACTCGCGGTGACCGTGGCGGCCTGCACCGCACTGTCGGGGTGCACGGACGAGGGAGGTGGCGGGCGCACCGCGCCGGCACCGGGCCCCACCGTGACGGGTACGGTCGCGCCCCCGGACGCGGCGGCCCTCGCCGAGCGTTACCGGAAGGCGGGCGGGGACGCCGACGTGTACGGCATCGAGCAGGTCCCCGGGCCGGACGGGGCGGCGCCCCTGATCGTCGTCCGCACCCACAACCCGGACACGGACGACGCCTTGTTCAAGAGGCAGGCGATGTCCGTCACCGCGTACCTGACGCTCAGCGAGGGCGTCCGGCTGCCCGACGGCTACCGCATGGACGTCTTCGGCCCGGACGGCGGCCTGCTCCACCGCTGGGACACCACGCCCTAGGTCAACGGCTCAGGTCAACGGCTCAGGCCGGCGGCCTCGGACAGCCGTGCCGTCTCGGCCCCGGCCGCCGTGAGGACGCTGTCGAGGAGGCCGGGGAAGAGGGCCTCCAGGTCGTCCCGGCGCAGGGCGTTGAGCTTGGTGGTGCCCCGGTAGGCCTGGCGTACGACACCGCTCTCGCGCAGGACGCGGAAGTGGTGGGTGGTCGTGGACTTGGTCACCGGCAGGTCGAAGTGCGAGCAGGACAGGTCTGCGGCCGAGGCGGCCAGGTCCAGGACGATGGACAGCCGCACCGGGTCGGAGAGCGCGTGCAGCACGCCCTCCAGGCGGATCTCGGCCGTCTCGGGGTGGGCGAGGGTGCGAGCCGTGTCCCGTTCCGTCATGTCCCTGCTCCACTCAGTCGGCTTGGCTCCCTGCCCCCATCGTACGAGATTCGTCGAAGGAACCCTCGCACGCTCGGACATCGCGCGAAACGGGGGTGCGGCGCGGCTCCGGCCCGCGGGGCGCCGGAGCCGCGGCGCCGTCACCAGGAGCGCTGGTACTGCCCGGGCGTACGGATCTCCGCGCCCAGCTCGTCGGCCGCGCGGCGGGCCCAGTACGGGTCGCGCAGCAGCTCCCGGCCCAGCAGGACCGCGTCCGCCTCGCCGTTGGCGAGGATCTTCTCGGCCTGCTGCGGTTCGGTGATCAGGCCGACGGCGGCCACCGGGAGGGTCGTCTCGTTCTTGACCCGGGCGGCGAACGGCACCTGGTAGCCGGGGCCGACCGGGATGTTCGCGCCGGGGGCCAGGCCGCCGGTCGAGACGTCGAGGAGGTCCACGCCGTGTTCCCGGAGCAGTCCGGCCAGGCGCACCGTCTCGTCGCCGGTCCAGCCGTCCTCCTCCAGCCAGTCGGTGGCGGAGATCCGGAAGAACAGCGGGAGCTCCTCGGGCCACACCGCCCGTACGGCGTCCACGACGTCGAGGGCGAAGCGGGTCCGGTTCTCGAAGGAGCCGCCGTAGGCGTCGGTGCGCTTGTTGCTGTGCGGGGAGAGGAACTCCCCGATGAGGTAGCCGTGGGCGCCGTGGATCTCGACGACCTCGTAGCCCGCCGCGAGCGCGCGTTCGGCGGCGGCCGCGAACTGGCGCGTGATCTCGGCGATCTCATCGACCGTCAGCTCGTGCGGAACCGGGTGGCCCTCGGCGAACGGCAGGGCGCTCGGGGCGGCCGGCCGCCAGCCGTGCGCCTCGGGTCCGACCGGGCCGCCGCCCGTCCAGGGCCGGTCGGTGGAGGCCTTGCGGCCGGCGTGGCCGATCTGGATGCCGGGGACGGTCCCCCGGGCCTTGAGGAAGGAGGTGATCCGGCGCAGGGCCTCGACCTGGGTGTCGTTCCAGATGCCGAGGTCGTACGGGGAGATCCGGCCTTCCGGGGAGACGGCGGTGGCCTCCTGGATGATCAGGCCGGTGCCGCCGACGGCGCGGGCGGCGTAGTGCGCGAAGTGCCACTCGTGGGCCACGCCCGCGTTCGGCCCGAAGGCCTCGGCGCTGTACTGGCACATCGGGGCCATCCACACGCGGTTCGGGATGGTGACCGAGCGCAGGGTGTAGGGCGCGAACAGGGCGGTGAACGCAGCAGGGACGGCGGGTGCAGCACTCATCAGGACTCTCCAGATGTCACCGGGCGCGCCGGGATCGACGCCTAAGTACGAGATTCACCATACTACGAATTCCCTCGTACTACGAGACTTCTCGTACAAGCGCGTCGAGCTCCGCGCGCAGCGCCCCGGCCAGCACGGCCAGGTCCGGGACGGCGGCGGCGTCGGCGACCAGGCCGTAGTGGACGGTCCCCTTGTACGTGGAGACGGCGACGGCCAGCGACTGGCCTCGGGCCAGCGGGGCGAAGGGATAGACCTCGCGGACCCGGCTGCCGCCGAGGGAGAAGGTCAGGCCGGGCAGCGGGACGCTCGTGACCAGGATGTCGAAGAGCAGCCGGGCCGCCTGGGCGACGAGCGGGCCGCCGAGCCGGTGGCCGAGCGGGTGGACGTGGTCGGCGAGCAGGGCGACGGCTCCCGCGCCGCGGGCGGGGCCGGCGTCCTTGTTGCGGTCCATGGCCGCCCGGACCCGGTCCAGGCGCAGCAGCGGGTCGCGCTCGGCGAGCGGCAGCCGCAGCAGGTAGCCGGAGAGCCGGTTCCCGCCGCCGGCTCCGGGCCTGCCCCGGCGCGAGACGGGAATCAGGGCGCGGGGGCCCGGCCCGGCGGGCGCGGGATCGCCCCGCTCCTCCAGCCAGCGCCGCAGCGCCCCGGCGACCACGGAGATGAGCACGTCGTTGACGGTGCCGCCGGCCGCTTTGCGGACCAGGTTGACCTCGTCCAGGTCGAGGGCGAGACCGGCGACGGTCCGGGCCCCCGGACCGTCCGGGTCCGCCGTGAGGGCGGCGGGAACCCCGAGCGGCAGTCCCGCGCGGGCCACGGCGGCGCCGATCTCCAGGGCCTGGCCGACGTCCTGGACCCGGGCGGCGAGGGCCCCGGGGAGCCGGCGCAGCGCGGAGCCGGCCGCCCGCTGCTCGGGGACCGGGCGCGCGGGCGTCCGCAGGGCCGGTCCCTCGTCGAACAGGGTGGCCGCCAGGGCGAGCGCGCCCAGGCCGTCGGCGAGGGCGTGGTGGAACTTGAAGAGCACCGCGAAGGAGTCCGGGTCCGGCCCGGCCAGCACGTGCGCCTCCCACGGCGGGAGCTCCCGGTCCAGCGGCCGGGCCATCAGCGGCCCGGCGGCGGCGTGCGGGTCGGCGCAGTCCGTACGGACGAGGAACACGTGCCGCGCGGGGTCGAAGCCGGGGTCCGGCGTCCAGGCGGCCGCGCCGACCGGCAGCAGCACGTCGCGGATCCGGCGGCGCAGCCCCGGTACGGACGCGCAGCGGGCGGCGAGCAGTTCGGCGGCGTGCTCGGCGGCGCCGGAGCCGCCGCGCGGCGCGGCGCTGAAGACGGCCAGGGCGCCGAGGTGCATGGGGTGGTCGGCGGATTCGATCCGCCAGAAGGCGAGGTCGAGCGGGGACAGGCGCTCGGTGGCCACATAAGTCCTCTCGGGTGCGGCAGTAGTGGCTTGAAGTCAACCCATTCCAGACACCTACATGCAAGTAGCGATCATTGCCGCGCCGTAAACGATCGGTATCGATCAGCTGTTCGCGGACTCCGCGCGGTCCGCCGGGCCCATGTCAGTGGGCGGGTGCAGACTGGCCGAAAAGCTCTGCAAGGCAAAGCCCCACAGGACGACGAGGTCCGGAGGTGCCGGCCATGGCCGACGTACTACTGCTCGTGGGAACCCGTAAAGGACTCTTCATCGGGCGTCGCCGAAACGGCGCGCCGTGGGAGTTCGACGGACCCCATTTCAACGCCCAGGCGATCTACGCGGTCGCCGTCGACCGGCGGGGCCCGGCGCCCCGGCTGCTGGTCGGCGGGGACAGCACGCACTGGGGGCCGTCCGTCTTCAGCTCCGACGACCTCGGGGCGACCTGGCGGGAACCCGCCGCGGCCGCCGTGAAGTTCCCCCAGGACACCGGCGCCTCGCTGGAGCGGGTCTGGCAGCTGCAGCCGGCCGGGCCCGAGGCCCCGGACGTGGTGTACGCGGGGACGGAGCCGGCCGCGCTGTTCCGCTCGACGGACCGGGGCGAGTCCTTCGAACTGGTCCGCCCGCTGTGGGAGCACCCGACCCGGGGCAAGTGGGAGCCGGGCGGCGGCGGTGAGGGCCTGCACACGGTGATCACCGACCCCCGCGACCCGGACGCCGTGACCGTGGCCGTCTCCACCGCCGGCGTGTTCCGGACCAAGGACGGCGGGGCCAGCTGGACACCGTCCAACGAGGGGGTCTCGGCGGTGTTCCTGCCGGATCCGAACCCCGAGTTCGGACAGTGCGTGCACAAGATCGCCCAGGATGCCGGGGACACGGACCGCCTGTACCTGCAGAACCACTGGGGCGTCTATCGCAGCGACGACGCGGGGGCCCGCTGGACCGACATCGGCGGCGGACTGCCCTCCGACTTCGGCTTCGCGGTGGCCGCCCACCCGCACCGACCGGACACCGCCTACGTCTTCCCGCTCAACGCCGACTCCGACCGGGTCCCGGCCGGACACCGGTGCCGGGTCTTCCGCACCCGGGACGCGGGCGCCAGCTGGGAACCGCTGACGCGCGGGCTCCCCACCGGGGACCACTACGGCACGGTGCTGCGGGACGCGCTGTGCACGGACGACGCGGACCCTGCGGGAATCTACTTCGGCAACCGCAACGGCGAGCTGTACGCCAGCCACGACGACGGCGAGAGCTGGCAGTTGCTGACCGAACACCTGCCGGACGTCCTGTGCGTACGGGCGGCCACCCTGGAGCACTGAGCACTGAGCGAGCGCCGAGCACCTGAGCTGCGAGCGCTCCGGAGGCGGCGGGAGCCCGGGGCGGCCCGGTCCGACCGGTGGCCGATCGTGAAGCGGCCCCGGTCGGTCAGGGCAGCTGCCAGTCCACCGGCTGGGCGCCCTGGCGCACCAGGAGCTCGTTGGTGCGGCTGAACGGCCGCGAGCCGAAGAACCCGCGGTCCGCGGACATCGGGGACGGGTGGGCGGACTCGATCGCCGGGAAGCCGTCGAGGAAGGGCAGCAGATTGCGCGCGTCGCGCCCCCACAGCACGGACACCAGCGGCTTGCCGCGGGCGACCAGGGCGCGGATGGCCTGCTCCGTCACTTCCTCCCAGCCCTTGCCCCGGTGGGCCGCGGGCTTGCGGGGGGCGGTGGTGAGCGCCCTGTTCAGCAGCAGCACGCCCTGCCGGGTCCACGGCGTCAGGTCGCCGTTGGAAGGGCGCGGCAGTCCGAGGTCCGCGTGCAGCTCCCGGAAGATGTTCTCCAGGCTGCCGGGCAGCGGGTCGACCTCGGGCGCGACCGCGAAGCTGTGACCGATGGCCATTCCCGGGGTCGGGTACGGATCCTGTCCCATGATCAGGACGCGCACCTCGTCGAACGGCTGCTGGAACGCGCGCAGGACGTGCGCTCCGGCCGGCAGATAGGTGCGGCCCGCCGCGATCTCCGCACGCAGGAAGTCACCCATCGCGGCGATACGCCCGGCCACGGGTTCCAGCGCGTTCGCCCATCCGGGCTCGACAAGTTGGTTCAACGGAAGAGCTGCCACAACGCGTCACTCTACTGGCGCACAGAGTGCGCCGGTGCACGTCCCCGGTCATGATCGAGTCACTCGACGGCCGCCCCCGCCCCCGGCGTGGCCGCTTCCCGCCCGCGTGCACGGTCCGTAAACTGACGCTTGCCGTCCGTCAGTTGATCGTATCTGCTATTCACCGGATAAATGCGGACAGATGCCGCCGGAGAAGGCCCTGCCCGAACACCCTCTTCCGATAAGCCAGTAGCATGCGGCGCCATGAGCTCCCCCACTGGGCCCGCAAATGGCCTGCCCGTACGAATGCCGCGACCCCGCCAGACCGGACGGCACCGCCGGCCCGAGCCCGCGGCGGCGCCCGAGGGCGCGCCCGCGCTGGTGCTCGCCGTGCCCGGGGTCCCCTCTGCCGCCTCGCGTGGACTGGCGGAAGAGATCATCAGCATCGGCCGCTCCGAGCTGCCGGGCCTCGACGCCCGGATCGGCTTCCTCGACGGTGACGACGCCTCCGAGTTCCCGTCCCTGTCGGGCGTGCTGACCGCCGTCGCGACCGAGCGTGCCGCGCGCGCCGAGTTCGCCCGCGCCGCCGGCCACGAGGTGCCCGCGCCGACCGGCCCCGACGCCGTGGTCGTGCCGCTGCTCGCCGGTCCGGACGGCGACCTGCTGCGCCGGGTGCGCCAGGCGCTGATGGACTCCTCGGCGGCCGCCGAGCTGGCCGACGTACTCGGTCCGCACCCGCTGCTCGCCGAGGGCCTGCACGTGCGGCTGTCGGAGGCGGGCCTGGCCCGCGCCGACCGCGCCCGGCTCTTCACCGTGACCACCGCCGCCGACGGCATCGTCCTGGCCACCACCGGTGGCGAGGAGGCCGTACAGGCCGCCGGGATCACGGGCATGCTGCTCGCGGCCCGCCTCGCCGTGCCGGTCATCGCCGCCGCACTCGACCAGGAGGGCTCGGTGGCCTCGGTCGCCGAGCAGCTGCGCCGCGAGGGCTCCACGCAGCTCGCGCTCGCCCCGTACCTGATCGGCCCGGAGGCGGCCGAGGGTCTGCTGGACACCGCCTGCAAGGAGGCCGACTGCGCCGCCGCCGAGGTGCTCGGCGCCTACCCGGCGCTCGGCAAGCTGGCCGTCGCGCAGTACTCCGCGGCCCTCGGGATCACCCTGGGCGCCTCTGCACACTGACCCGTCCGACGCGACGGAAGGGCCCCCGCCGACCCCCGGTTTCCGGTGGCCGGCGGGGGCCCTTCCGTTGCCGGCCCGCGTCCGGACGCCGTACGCGGCCGTGCCGGCCGTCCACCCCGCCCACCCCGTCCACCTCCGCGGACGCGTCAGGCGAACACCACGCAGGTGGCCGCGGGCACGGCCACCGAGCCGGCCCGGTGCGGCTGCCCGGTCAGCGGGTCCACGTCGAACCAGGTGACGTCCCCCGAGCGCTCGTTGGCCGCGTACAGCCGGCGCCCCGACGGGTCGACGGCCAGATCCCGCGGCCAGTGGCCCCCGCAGTCCACGGCTCCGGTGAGCCTCGGCTTCTCGGCCCCGTCGGCGAGGGAGAGCGTGACGACGGCGTCGGCGCCGCGGACGGCCACCCAGGCGAACCGGCCGTCGGGCGAGGCGACGACCGCCGAGGGGTAGGCCCGTACGGCCCCTGAAGCGCCCGCGGAGGCCACCGGAACCTCCCCGACCGGTTCCAGCCGCCCGGCCGCCCCGTTCCAGCGGCAGACGGTCACCTGCGGCTCCAGCTCGTGCAGGACGTAGACCACCGCGCCGTCCGGATGGAAGGCCAGGTGCCGGGGTCCGGTCCCGGCCCGCAGCGCCGTCTCGCCGTGCACCCGCAGCTCCCCGGTGGCCGGGTCGAGCGCGCAGACCCGTACCGCGTCGGTACCGAGGTCCACGCTGAGCACCCAGCGGCCGGTCGGGTCGGGCAGCACCTGATGGGCATGCGGGGCCTCCTGCCGGTCGGCGTCGAGGCCGGAGCCCCGGTGCGCCAGGACGCGCGCGGGCCCGCCCGGGCTCCCGTCGGCGGCGAGCGGGAGGCTGCTGACGCTGCCCGAGGTGTAGTTGGCGGTGAGCAGCCGGCGCCCGGCCACGCTGAGGTGGGTGGGCCCGGAGCCGCCGACGCGGACGGCCGCGCCGAGCGGGGTGAGGCCCTCGGTGGTGGGCCGGAAGGCGGTCACCGCGCCCCGCTCGGTCTCGTTCACCGCGTAGAGCAGGCCGGTGTCCCGGGCGACGGCGAGGTAGGAGGGGTCCTCGGCGGCCGTGACCGAGAGCGGGGTCAGCGCTCCGGTCCGCGGGTCCACGGCCGCGGTGGTGACACCGCGGCCGCCCCCCGAGGTGAACGAGCCGACGTAGGCCCGGTGTACGCCGCTTCGGTCCGTGCTCGCGCCGCCCACAGGAAGCCCCTCTCACCACTGTCGGATCGTCCGGAGCCGACGGTAACAGAAGGTCTAGACCAAATCCCGCCCCTGCGCCCGTTCTTGCGCTCCGGCGTGGTGGACGTACGCCGTACTGCTCTCGCGGTCCTCGTAGGTGCGGTGGAAGACCGGGGTCGCGGAGCCGGAGATCGGCGGCACGATCCAGGACCAGTCGGCGCCCACCTCCCGCCCCTTGCGCTGCTCCCGTTCCATGTGGGACAGGAAACGCCGGGACTCGGTGTGGTGGTCGGCGATGGTGACCCCGGCGCGGTCGAAGGAGTGCAGGACCGCCCGGTTGAGCTCGACGAGCGCGCGGTCCTTCCAGAGGGAGCGGTCGCTGGAGGTGTCCAGACCCAGGCGCCGGGCGACGGCGGGCAGGAGGTTGTAGCGGTCGGTGTCGGCGAGGTTGCGCGCGCCGATCTCGGTGCCCATGTACCAGCCGTTGAACGGGGCGGCCGGGTAGTGGAGGCCGCCGATCTCCAGGCACATGTTGGAGATGGCGGGGACGGCGTGCCAGCGCAGTCCCCAGTCCGCCCAGCCGTCGCCGTCGGGGTGGGCGATCGGCACCTCCAGGACGGCGTCCGCGGGGGTGTCGAACCAGCGGGGTTTGTCGTCGACACCCTGGACCACCAGCGGAAGCAGGTCGAAGGGGGTGCCGGCGCCGCCGGGCCAGCCGAGCTGGAGGAGGGCCTCGGTGAGCGGCGCGTTGCGGGCGTCGCCGACGGTTATCGAGGGGTGGTCGCCGTAGCCGGCGTACCTGACGAGCTGCTCGCTCCAGATCAACGGCCCCGGGCGGTCCGGGGTGTCCGGCGCGAAGACCGTGATGGTGGGTCTGACCCGGCCGCCGTTGGTCGCCTCGCGCAGGTGCTCGAAGCACTCGGCGGCGATGTCGTCGGAGTCGGTCAGCCCGCGGCGGTCGCGGACGCGCAGTGAGTTCCAGTAGAGCCTGCCTATGCAGCGGTTGCTGTTGCGCCAGGCGACGCGCGCCCCGTGGACCAGCTCCTCGGGGGTGTGCACGTAGCTTCCGGTCTCCGCGAGCTCGGCCCGTACGGCGGCGAGCCGGGCCCGCGGATCACCTGCGTCCGTATTCTCCCGGTGGAAGAGTCGGATGAACTCCTCGGCCGCTTCCCACACCTGAGCGGTGGTGGAGCGCTGTTGAAGAATTTCCATTCCGGGCGGTTACCCCCTGTCCGACCAGATCCACCCTGTACGTGCCGGATGAATGTGCAATAAACAATTACCCGTTGTACATGCCGCAGGTCAGCGCCGCGGGATCGGCGGGCCCGTAACACTCCTCCGAGTGATCCTCACGGATCCGGCTGCGGACGGGGATCGCAAGGGCGTACGATCCCGCGCAGTCCGGGAGTTGAGCGCGCGGGGCATCGCGCGCGGGCGTCGCGCGAGCGCGTCAGCGGCAGGGGCGGCTCATGTAGAGCGCCTGCTCGCCGGCGGACGGCGTGCCGCCGTACAGGGTCGTGTCGAGGCCGCAGAAGCCGAAGCCCATGCGCCGGTAGGCGTGCACGGCCGGGGCGTTGACCGTGCTGACCTCCAACCACAGGTGATCCGCGCCCCGTTCACGGGCGAACTCCGCCGCGTGCTCCATCAGTGCGCGGCCGATGCCGCGGCCCCGGTGGCCAAGCGAGACCTCGATGTCCTCGATCGTCAGCCGCCGGTTCCACCCGGCGTAGCCCACGGCGGCGAAACCGCACACCTCGCCGCCGTCGAGCGCCACGAAGGTGCGCGCGTCCGCTTCCACGTCCGGGCCCGCGGCGCCGCCGGAGCCCTGCTCGTCGTGCTCCTCGGGTGGGAACACCTTGTGCACGGGCGGGTCCACGGGGACCTCGCGGAGCAGGAAGCCGAGGCCGGCGTCGGAGGCGGTCACCTCGAAGACCGTGGCGGTGGTGAAGGAGCTGTCCAGGGCCTCGATGGCGCCGGCGTCCTCCGGGCGGGCGAGGCGGTAGACGATGCCGTCGGCGGAGCCGTGTGCGGTGGTCATGGGATCCACGGTACGCAAAAAATCCCCCGGCGGAATTCGCTGCCGAGGGAGGAAGAGGAGTATATTCATTGATTCATGACTTCGTTGAAACCGAAGACATGGGGAAGCTTTCGAGGACACTGTATCGCGGCAGGAGTGCAATTGTCAACCGAGGAATTCCAGGAAGAGCAGCAATTCATCACCGATCTCTATGTGCGCCTCGACCAACTGCGTGACCAGGCCGGACGCGCGGTCGAGGGAGCATTGCGCGAGGTCGGGAACGGCGCACAGGCGCGCCTGGAGCGGGATGTCCTGGTCGCCGAGCAGTCCGGCCTGCTTTCCGCTCTGAATGCGGGTGAGAACGGCCTCTGTTTCGGCCGTCTGGAGTTTTCCGACGGCCGTGACCACCACATCGGCCGGATCGGAATCCGCGCGGACGACGCGGAACGCACACCGCTGGTCCTGGACTGGCGCGCGAAGGTGGCCCGCCCGTTCTACCTCGCCACCGGCCATACCCCCATGGGGCTTCGCCGCCGTCGCCACATCAGCAGCCGGGGGCGCGCGGTCACCGCCCTGCACGACGAGATCCTCGACCTGGCCGACGCGGAGCGCACCGGGTACGAGGGCGCCGACGCGGACGCCGTGCTGCTCGCCGCGCTCGACGCCGCCCGGACCGGCCGCATGCACGACATCGTGCGCACCATCCAGGCCGAGCAGGACCGGGTCATCCGCACCACGCACCGCGGGGTGCTCGTCGTCGAGGGCGGACCCGGCACGGGCAAGACCGCGGTCGCCCTGCACCGCGCCGCGTTCCTGCTGTACGCCCACCGGGAGCTGCTCGCCCGGCGCGGCGTGCTGATCGTCGGACCGGGCCCGGCGTTCCTCGGCTACATCGGCGGGGTGCTGCCGGCCCTCGGCGAGACGGGCGTGCTGCTCTCCAGCCCGGGCGAGCTCTTCCCCGGCGTCCGCGCGACCGGCACCGACCGCCCCGGGGCCGCCGCGGTCAAGGGCCGGGCCGCGATGGCGGAGGTCCTCGCCCGGGTCGTGGCCGACCGGCAGTGCCTGCCGGAGACCCTGCCGCAGGACACGGGCGAGGAGTACGACACGGTCCCCGAGCCGGCGCTGGAGATCGACCACGACGACTACGGGACGCTGCTGCTGGACCGCACGATGGCGTACGAGGCGAGGGACGGGGCCCGGGCCACCGGGCTGCCGCACAACCAGGCGCGCCCCTCCTTCGCGTTCCGGATCATCGACGCCCTCACCGCGCAGCTCGCGGACCGGCTGGGCGCCGACCCGTACGGCGGTCCGAACCTGCTCGGCTCGGACGATGTCGCGCAGCTCGGCAAGGAGATCGCGATGAGCTCCGCCGTGCACGCGGCGATCGACTCGCTGTGGCCCTCCCTCACCCCCGAGCAGCTGATCGGCGACTTCCTGGCGGACCCCGCGCACCTGCCCGCGGACGAGGCCGAGCTGATCCGGCGCGCCCCGTCGGCGCGGCCGGACTGGACCCCGGCCGACGTGCCGCTGCTGGACGAGGCGGCCGAGCTGCTCGGGGAGGACGACAGCGCCCGCCGCGCCGCCGAGGAACGGGAGCGGCAGCAGCGCATCGCGTACGCGCAAGGGGTGCTGAACGTGTCCGCGGGCTCGCAGTCGTACGAGTTCGAGGACGAGGAGAACGAGTACCTCGCGGCGCACGACATCATCGACGCCGAGCGGATGGCCGAGCGCCAGGAGGAGGCCGACCACCGGAGCACGGCCGAGCGGGCGGCGGCCGACCGGACCTGGGCGTTCGGGCACGTCATCGTGGACGAGGCGCAGGAGCTGTCCCCGATGGCGTGGCGGCTGCTGATGCGGCGCTGCCCGACCCGGTCGATGACCCTGGTCGGCGACCCGGCGCAGACCGCCGACGAGGCGGGCTGCGGCGGCTGGGACCAGATCCTGTCCCCGTACGTGGGCGAGCGCTGGGAGCTGGTCCGGCTGGGGGTCAACTACCGCACGCCGGCCGAGATCATGGAGGTGGCGGCGGCCGTGCTGCGCGAGCGCGATCCCGGCTTCGCGCCGCCGCGTTCGGTACGGGCCACCGGGGTGCGGCCGTGGGCGCGCGAGGCCGGGGACCTCGCGGCGGCGGTCGCGGAGGCCGTGGAGCTTGAGCGCCCGGCCGAGGGACGGCTCGCGGTGATCGCGCCGCGGGCGCGGCACGCGGCGCTGGCCGACGTGCTGCCGGGGGTACGGGCGGGCGCGGAGCCGGACCTGACCCGGGAGGTGGTCCTGCTGGACCCGCGGCAGGCCAAGGGGCTGGAGTTCGACACGGTGATCGTGGTGGAGCCGGCCGATTTCCGGCCGAGCGACCTGTACGTGGCCCTGACCCGGGCCACCCAGGCCCTCGGGGTGGTGCACACCCCCGGCCGGCTGCCGGCCGGGCTGGCGCGGGACGGGGCCGGGGTCGGGCTGCTCAGGCGCTGACGACGAACGGCGCCCGCGGGTCGCTGCCCAGCGGGGTGGCGAGTTCGGAGAGCGCCCGCTCCAGGCTCTGCAGGTGGGCGAGCGCGGGTTCGGTGGCGGCGGCGTGCGGCACGGTGTCGCGCGCGGCGGCGGGCCCGCCCGCGGCCCGCCGGTCCGCGGTGAGCGCCTCCACCGCCGCCTCGACGCGCCAGCAGGCCGCGGCGAGGCGCGCGTCGTGGCTGGCGTCCGGGTCGCCGGCGACGGCCACCAGCCCGCGCACCTCGCGGGCGCAGGCGTCCAGCAGCGCGATGACCTGTCCGGCGCGGGCCTTGCGGGCGCGGAACGGGCTGAGCGGGTGGACCAGCGGGGCGAGCGCCATCCGGACCCGGGCCAGCAGGGTCTCCAGCTCGGCCGCGTGCGGCGCCGGATCGGCCGTCGGGGAGCCGGCGAGGCGGGCGGTGGCCTGGGCCGTGGCCGCGTGGACGCAGTGCAGCGCGCGCTGGATCCAGGCGTCGTTCGTGGCGTGGGTGGTGACCGGCAGCACGAGGACCACGGCCAGCGCGGCGCACACCGCGCCGACGGCCGTCTCCTCCAGGCGCAGCACGAGCAGGCCCGGGTCCAGCACCCCCAGCAGGCCGTAGAGCAGCCCGGCCATCAGGGTGACCGCCAGGATCATCCAGCTGTACGAGACCGCGGCCGTGTAGAAGATCGCGAAGACGCACGCCGCGACGAGCAGGGCGGTGGGCGCGGGCGCGCCGTTCAGCGGGATGGCGATCAGCACGCCGGCGGCGACGCCGACAACGGTGCCGAGCACGCGGCGGAAGCCCCGTACCAGGGTCTCGCCGCGCGAGGCGGTGTTGACGAAGATCCACCAGGCCGTGCCGACGGCCCAGTACCAGCGGTCCTCGGAGAGCACCTGCCCGATGGCGAGGGCCACGGCGCACGCGGCGGTGGCCTGGAAGGCCTGGCGGGTGGTGGGCCGGGCCAGTCCCCGCCCGGGCAGCGGCGCGGGTGCGGCGGGCGGCGGGGTGCGCCGCTCGATGGGCCAGAGCAGGAAGCGCACGGCGCCGGCGGCGGCCAGGGCCAGGCCCACGGCGGCGTACAGCTCCGGGAGCTGGGCGGGGACGGCGTGCAGGAACTGCGTGATGAAGAAGTTCATGAACGCGAAGATCCCGAGCGCGTGTCCGCGCGGGCCCCAGCGGCGGGCGTAGACCCCGCAGAAGACGACGAGGACGAAGACGGCGTCCCGGGCGGGGGTCACCCCGTGCAGGGTGGTGGCGAGGGCCAGGACCGGGAATCCGGCGGCCGGCAGCAGGGCGGTGGTGACCGCCTGACGGCGCACGGTCGTGTCGGTGACGGTGAAGAGGGCGAGCAGGGCCGCCAGTCCTCCGGTGATGGAGGCGGTCAGGGAGAGACCGCAGAGCTCGGCCAGGGCGACGGCGGCGGCGACGCCGATGACCGCGCGGGCCGAGGTCCTGAGTCTCATTCGCCCCGGATCCGGAGCCACGAACATCCTCTTCACGGCGGTGTGCCGCCCCCCTTGCAGGTGATGCGCGCCGGCCGACGCCGCCCGGGGGTGGTGGGCGGCAGACGGGCACAGCGAAGGCGCCGCGCTCCGGAACCGGCCTCGTTGCCGTCCGGCGCCGCGCGGCGCCACAAGTAAATGGATACACCACAGATAAGCACCTGTGAGCCCACTGGCTCAACTCCGGCCGCCGGGGGTGAGCCATTGGTACAGCCGGACGGGAGGAGCATCGGCCATGGCCCGGCCAACGGACCAGTGACGGATCCGGGGACGGAGCCTGGGACGGGACTACGGATCGCCGGTGGGCGGGCGATCGCTTCCGCCGGAGAAGCGTGCGACGTCGGCGCACTCGCGGGCGATCCCGGCGGCCACGGCCGGGGGCAAGGGCTCGGCCCCGGGAAAGGGCTCGACCGTCACCGGCGCCCCGCGGCGGCCTCCCGACCAGGTGCCGATGGCCAGGCCGTCGACCAGCACGGTGGCACGGATCTGCCCGCCTCCGGGCCACACCAGGCGTTCGTGTTCCGCGGGCACCGACAGCTCCCGGCCGCGGTAGCCGACGAGGTAGTTGTCGTAGGCCGGCAGCAGCCGTACGTCGGGGTCTGCGGGAGCGGGCGGCGCCTCGGGCCCGGGGTCCGGTACGGCGGCCCAGGCGTTCCTGCCCGTGGTGGTCTTCAGCCCCGACCAGTGGACGAAGTCCAGGGCGTCGCAGGGCCCGTGGGCCAGGCGGTAGCGCCGCGCCAGTTCCCGTTCGGCGGCCGCTCCGGTGAAAGGCAGGGGGCCGGTGGCGGGCAGCCAGTCGTCGAGCAGGACGAAGGTGGCCTCGCCGTCCCGCTGCGGTCCGTGGCAGATGCGGCCGGTCAGCGCCGCGCGGCGGATCAGGTGGAAGGCGGACTGCCCCTTCGGATCGACGCCGAGGGTCGTGAGCCGGTCGGTGAGCTGCGCGCGGGTCAGCGGCCCCTCCCCGTCGACGGCGTCGGCGATGAGCCGCTCCGAGCGCGCGCACAGGGACTCGTCGAGGCCGAGTTCGCGCAGCCGCCGGGCGGCGAGGGCGAGGTGGACCGGGCCGAGGAGGGCCAGCAGCCACCGGGCGTCGGCGGCCGGCACGAGCTGGAGGGTGCCGCGCATGAACCAGCCGCGGACGGCCGTACGTTCCGTGTCGGTGGCCCGGCGCACCGCGTCCCGGGTCAGCCCGCGGGCCCGCACCCGCAGCCCGAGTTCCGCCGCGGGCAGGTCCTGGGCCTGGACGGCGAGCACGCGGTCGAGGACGGCGGCGACCGAGTCCTCCCGGACCTCGCCCCCGATGGCCTGTGCGCGCGCCCTGAGCAGCCGGTCGGCCGTACGTCGTTCCACGGGGTCCAGTCTTCCAGGCGGCCGGCGGCGGCCGCAGCCGCTTCTCCCCCGCGAGCCTGCCGCACCCGGCGCGGCCCCGCGGGCCCGGTACCGGCAGGCCCTTGGCGAGGGTTCAGCCGCCTTCCGGGCCCGGCACCGCCGCCGCCGGCGCCGCGAAGGCCCGTACCGTCACCGGCCGGGCCCGCCCTCGGTCGGTACGCACAGCACCGGGACCGGCGAGAGGTGCAGGAGCTTGTGCGGGGTGGAGCCGAGCAGGGCGCCGCGCATCGGGCTGTCGCCCCAGCTGCCGACGATGATGACCCGGGCCCGGTGCCGCTCGGCGGCGTCCAGCAGGGCCTGGGCCGGCTTCTCGTCGACCACCTCGACCGTCGACGGGACACCGGCGGCGTCGGCTTCCTCGACGGCGTGCGCCAGGGCGCTGCGGCCCGCCTGACGGATGGCTTCCCGGTGGGCGCGGTACTCCTCGCCGGCAGCGCCCGGGGCGGCCGCCCCGTAGACGAGGACGAGCGGCTCGCCGAAGGCGGTGGCCACCTCCAGCGCCACCATCAGGGCCCGTTCGGCGCCGGGCGACTCGTCGTATCCAAGGACCACGGACATCGGGACTCCTCAGCGCTTGCCGGCATGGACGAGGGCCGGGTCGACCACACCCCGCCGCTCCTGCCAGAACCTGCCGTCCCGTACCCGCCAGAAGCACATGACGAGCACGCCGACGACGGCGATCGCGATCCCGATGACCAGCGGCGGGCCGAGCCCGAACCAGGAGACGCCGCTCGCCGAGTTCTCCGGGTCGGACATGTCTCCGATCGACTCCACCAGCAGCCAGATCAGCAGGCCGGCGCCGACCACCGGGCCCACCCCGATGAGCAGGAGGTTGTGCGCGCTCTCGAAGAGGTGGCGGCGGTAGTAGACGGCGCAGGCCAGGCCGGTGAGCGCGTAGTAGAAGGCGATGAGCAGGGAGAGCGCGGTGAGGGAGTCCAGGAGCGCGTTCTCGCTGATCTGGTTGACGACGAGGTACCAGCCGATGGCGATGCCGGCCACCCACCACGTACTCACGTCCGGGGTCCGGAACCGCTGGTGGATGTGGGCGAGCGGCGGTGGCAGCGCGTGCCGGCGGGCCATGGACAGGGCGGTGCGGGAGGCCGGGATGATCGTGGTCTGGGTGGAGGCGAGCGCGGAGGTGCAGACGGCGAGGAGGACCACCCAGTCCCAGCCCCCCATGACCTCGTGGGCGAGCACGGCGAAGATCGCCTCCTCCTCGGCCGCGTTCTCGGCGAGGAAGGTGGTGCCGGCGTAGCCGACGACCGCGAAGCACACGGACAGGTAGGTGACCAGGAGGATGACCGTCGACCAGATCCCGGCCCTGCCGGGCGCCGTGGCGGAGTTCTCGGTCTCCTCGGTGAGGTTGACCGCGGACTCCCAGCCCCAGTACATGAACACGCCGAGCAGCAGTCCGCCGGTGAGGGCGGCGCCGCCGGCGCCGAAGGGGTTGAGCCAGGTGAGGGACGGCTCGATCGCCTCGAGGGTGCTGGTGTCGGCGTAGATGCGGGAGATGGCGACCACCGCGAAGGCCAGCAGGAAGAAGACCTGGGCGAGGATGAGGATGTCCTGCAGGTGGGCCGAGAGCTCGGTGCCGATGACGCAGATCGCGGTCATGACGAGGATCACGGCGACGGTGAGGCCCTGCCGGATCACGGCGTTGGCGGCCCAGCTGTCGAGTCCGGCGGCGAGCAGGCCGAAGTTGACGGCGACGTCCGCCAGCGATCCGATGACCAGCACGCCCGTCATGGCGATGGCCCAGCCGCCGAGCCAGCCCGCCCAGGGGCCCATGGCCCGGGTGACCCACGAGAAGGTCGTCCCGCAGTCCTGGTCGACCTTGTTCAGGTAGTAGAAGGCGGCGGCGATGAGCAGCATCGGCACGAAGGAGGCCAGCATCACGCCGGGCGCGTAGATCCCGACCAGGGCCACGATCGGCCCGAGGACGGCGGCCAGGGAGTAGGCAGGCGAGGTCGAGTTCAGGCCGATGACCAGCGCGTCGAGGAACCCGATCGCGTTGGCCTTGAGCCCCTCTCCCTGGATCTCCGTCCCGGGTCCGTCACCTGCGCTGTCGTGGGCCATGTACGAATGGTCACGCACGCCGCACCGCTGCGCGAGGCGACGCGGCCGCGGTCAGGGGCGGGTGTTCCAGCCCGCGATCACGGGGAGGCCGTGTTCCGTGGAGAGCGTGCTGACGGTGCCGGTGCGCAGCAGGAACAGCCGGCCGTTCTCGGGCTCCAGGCCCAGGTAGCGGGCGGTCAGGACACGCAGGAAGTGGCCGTGGGCGACGATCACCACGTCGCCGTCGTCCGCGCGGAGCACGGGGGCGACCCGGGCCAGGGCGCGGTCCGCGCGGGCGCCCACCTGGGCGGCGTTCTCACCGGGGTGCGCGGCGTCGCCGGGCGGGACGCCGTCGGTCCACAGGGACCAGTCCGGCGTGGTCTTCCGGATCTCGTTGGTGGTGACGCCCTCGTATCCGCCGTAGTCCCATTCGTACAGATCGGGGTCCGTGGCCGAGCCGGTGAGCCCCGCCAGGTCGGCCGTGGCGAGGGCCCGGCGCAGCGGGCTCGCCATCACCAGGGCCGGGTGTCGGTCGAGGAAGAAGGGCGCCAGGGAGATGGCCTCCTCGACCCCGCGCGCGGTCAGCGGGATGTCGGTGCGTCCGGTGTGCCGCCCGTTCGCGCTCCACTCGGTCTCTCCGTGCCTCACCAGCAACAGGTCGCTCACCCTTCGGACCCTATGCCCTGCGGCATGTCGGCGCGGGGGGATCCGGGTGGGCGTGTCACTGTCGGGCGTCATGGAGGAGAACCGAGAGGCCGGGCGGGCGGCCGGTCCGCGGCGGCTCCCCCTGCTCATGCCCACGCTGATGATCGCACTGACCGTGGTGACCGGGGTGGTGGAGGCGGTGAGCCTGCTCGCGCTCGGGCCGGTGTTCACGGCGATGCAGACCGGCAACGTGCTGTTCCTGGCCTTCGGTGCCGCACGGGTGGGCAATCTGCCGGCGCTGGCCGCAGCGGTCTCGCTGGCCGCCTTCGTCCTCGGAGTGGTCTGCGGGGCACGGCTGGAGGCCCTCGCCGAGGCCCGCGGGAAGCGCTGGTTCATCACGGGCCTGATCGTCGAGTCCGGGCTGATCGTCGCCGCCGCGGCCGCGGGGTGGGGGCTGGTGCCGCACTACGGGTCTCCGACCGACCGCCACCTGACGGTGTCGGCGATCCTGGCCCTGGCGATGGGGCTGCGCAACACCACGATCCTGCGGGCCAACCTGCCGGGGGTGCCGACGACCTTGGTCACCCGGTCCATGACCGCCTTCCTCGGCGGCGCCGCCATGGGGCGGGGCAACGTCTTCGGGTTCGGTACGTCCCGCTGGGCGCTGCGCGGCCTGTCCGTGCTGGCGATGTTCGCCGGTGGATTCCTCGGGGCGCTGCTCGTGCGGGCCGGCTGGACGGTGAACTGGCTGCTGCTGCCGACCGCGGCGGTGGTGCTGGTGGTGGGCCTGTCCTACCGGGCCGAGCCCCGGTTGCACACCGACCAGACCTCTGGCCGGGAAGGACCTGCGTGAACGGGGCCATTGGTACAGTCGCGGCATGGCGGTGGACGAGCTCGACACCAGAATCCTGCGCCTGCTGATCGAGCAGCCGCGCACCAGCGTCCGCGAGTACGCCCGGATCCTCGGCGTCGCGCGCGGCACGCTGCAGGCCCGGCTGGACCGGCTGGAGCGCACGGGCGTGATCACCGGGACCGGGCCGGTGGTCTCCCCCGCCGCGCTGGGGCACCCGGTGCTGGCCTTCGTGCACATCGAGGTCACCCAGGGCCATCTGGACGACGTGGGCGACGCGCTGGCCGCCATACCGGAGATCATCGAGGCCTTCTCGATCACCGGCGGCGGGGACCTGCTGACCCGCGTGGCGGCCCGGGACAACGCGCACCTGGAGGACGTGATCCAGCGGCTGATCCAGATGCCGGGCGTGGTCCGCACCCGCACGGAGGTGGCCCTGCGCGAGCGGGTCCCGCACCGGCTGCTGCCGCTGATCGAGGCCCTGGGTCGAAATGCCCGCAAAGCCTGACAGGATGACTGAGACAGGCCACAACCGGCAGGACGGGCGCAGCGGATGATTTCCGTCATATTCGATCTCGACGGCACCCTCGTGGACAGCGAGCCGAACTACTACGAGTCCGGGCGCCGCACCCTGGAGCGGCACGGGGTCCCCGATTTCACGTGGGAGCAGCACTCCCGCTTCATCGGCATCGGGACCCGGGAGACGCTGGAGATCCTCAAGGACCGGTACGGGATCCTGGCGCCCGTCGAACAGCTGCTCGCGGAGCAGAACGCCGCCTACCTGGAACTGGCCCGCACCCGGACCGAGGTCTTCCCGCAGATGCGGAAGTTCGTCGATCGCCTGCACGCCGAGGGCGTGCCGATGGCGGTGGCCTCCGGCTCCTCGCGCGAGGCGATCGACGCCGTGCTGGCGGGCACCGGGCTGGACGCGCTGCTGACCACCGCGGTCTCCGCCGAGGAGGTCACGCACGGCAAGCCCGCCCCGGACGTGTTCCTGGAGGCGGCCCGCCGGCTGGGCGCCGAGCCCGCCGACTGCGTGGTCGTCGAGGACGCGACGCCGGGGGCACGGGCCGCCCTCGCCGCCGGCATGGACTGCGTGGCCGTGCCGTACGTGGCGGACATCGCCGACGACCCGGCCTTCGCGTCCGTCGGGCTCCTCTTCCCGGGCGGGCAGCCGGAGTTCACCGCGGACGCGGCCTACGACTGGCTGACCGCACGGCGGACCGCCGCACGGATCGCCTGAGCGCGGTCTGCCCGTCTGCCCGTCCGGGCGAGGGAACGCAGGGCCCCGTACAGCGCGGTCCGTGACCGCCCGGTCCGCACTCTGGCGCCCTGCGGGGCCTGCTGTCACCATGCCTGCGTGACCGCGACCCCGCCTCCGGGCACCCGGAACGGCGGACCGCGCCGGTGGCCCCTGCTCGGTAACCTGCCCGCCTTCGCCCGCGATCCGCTGGCCTTCTTCGAGTCCCTGCGCGACGACTACGGAGACTGGGTGCCCTGGGCGCTCGGCCCGCAGCGCAACATCCTGGTCTCCCGGCCGGAGCACGCCGCGGAACTGCTCGGCGCCGTCGAGTCGACCTTCAAGCCGATGGAACTGGGCTGGGCCTTCCACCGGTTGCTGGGCGACGGGGTGGTCGTCGCCACCGGGGACGACTGGCGGCGCAAGCGGGCCCTGGTCCAGCCTGCCGTGCGGCCGCGCCAGGTGCGTTCGTACGCCGCCACGATGGTGGAGTGCGCGGACGCCCTGGCCGCCGGCTGGCGCGAGGGCGCGCGGATCGACGTGCACCGGGAGATGGCCGGGCTCACCCAGCGGATCGCGGTGCGCACGCTGTTCGGGAGCGATGCCTCCGGCCGGGAGGCGCCCATCAGCGCGGCCATGGCCACGGCGCAGCGGGAACTGGGGGCGGAGTTCAGGGGGCTGACGCTCTTCCTGCCGCCGTGGGTGCGCACGCCCGGACGGCGCCGGATGCAGCAGGCCGTGGCGGTCCTGGACCGGGAGATCGAGCACGTCATACAGGAGCACGAGGCGGCCTCGGCGGCCGGCGCGGAACGGGACGACCTGCTGAGCCGGCTGCTCGCGGCCCGCGACGAACACGGCGGCCCGCTGTCCCGCAAGGAGCTGCGGGACGAGTCGATCACCCTCTACATCGGCGGCCACGAGACCACCTCCACCACCCTGACCTGGGCCTGGCAGCTGCTGTCGGGGGCGCCCGAGGCGCGGGCCCGGTTGACGGAGGAGCTGGACCGGGTGCTCGGCGGACGGCTGCCGACGTACGAGGACTACGCGCGGCTGCCGTGGACGCAGCAGGTGGTCAAGGAGGCGCTGCGGATCTATCCGCCGATCTGGCTGATCTCGGCGGTGGCCGCCGAGGGCGCGTCCATCGGCGGGCGGGCGGTGCGGGCGGGGACGGCGGTGTGGACCAGCCCCTGGTCGATGCACCGGGACGAGCGGTGGTTCCCCGACCCGGAGGCCTTCCGGCCCGAGCGGTGGGACGCGGACGCCCCGCATCCGGTGCCCGAACACGCCTGGTTCCCCTTCGGCGGCGGCCCGCGGACCTGTCTGGGAGCGCGGTTCGCGCTGGTGGAGGCGGCCCTCGTACTGGCCGTGCTGGGACAGCGGTTCCACCTGGACAGCGGGAGCGAGCGGGTCGGGGTCTTCCCGGGGCTCACCCTGCAGCCGGCCGGGCCGGTCCCGGCGACGCTGCGCCGACAGCGGGCCACTGGCTAAGGGCTGCGGGCTGCGGGCTGCGGGCTGCGGGCTGCGGGCTGCGGGCTGCGGGCTGCGGGAAGATCCCGCGGCCCGCGCGAGTTAGTAGAACCGTGAACGATCTGATGCGGACCGTGGACGTGGACGTGGACGTGGCGGTCATCGGCGCCGGGCAGGCCGGCCTGTCCAGCGCCTACCACCTCACCCGGGCGGGGCTCGACCACGTGGTCCTCGACCACTCGCCCCGCCCGGGCGGGGCCTGGCAGTTCCGCTGGCCCTCGCTCACCTACGGCAGGGTCCACGGGATGCACGCCCTGCCCGGCATGGAGCTGACGGACGCCGACCCGTTGCGGCCGTCGTCCCAGGTGATCGGGGAGTACTTCGCCGCCTACGAGGACCGCTTCGACCTGAGCGTCCAGCGCCCCGTGGACGTGTCGGCCGTACGCGAGGGGGACGACGGACGGCTGCGCGTGGAGACCTCGGCCGGCATCTGGTCGGCCCGGGCCCTGATCAACGCCACCGGGACCTGGGACCGGCCGTTCTGGCCGCGCTACGCGGGCCAGGAGACCTTCCGCGGCCGCCAGCTGCACACCGCGAACTACCCGGGGCCGCAGGAGTTCGCCGGGGCCCGGGTGATCGTCGTGGGCGGCGGCACCTCGGCGGTGCAGCACCTGCTGGAGATCGCCGAGGTGGCGGCGGAGACCACCTGGGTGACCCGGCGGCCCCCGGTCTTCCGCGACGGGAGCTTCGGCGAGGCCGAGGGCCGGGCCGCGGTGGCCCTGGTGGACGAGCGGGTGCGCCGGGGACTGCCGCCGCAGAGCGTGGTCAGCGTGACGGGACTCCCGCTGAACGACGCCGTCCGGGCCGGTCTGGCCTCGGGCGTCCTGGACCGCCGTCCCGCGTTCGAACGGATCACCCCCGCGGGCGCCGTCTGGGCGGACGGGAGCCGGGTGGACGCGGACGTCATCCTGTGGGCCACCGGCTTCCGCGCCGCCGTCGACCACCTGGCTCCGCTGCGCCTGCGCGAGCCGGGCGGAGGCATCCGGGTCGAGGGGACCCGGGCCGTGCGCGACGAGCGGATCCACCTCGTCGGATACGGCCCGTCGGCGTCGACCATCGGCGCCAACCGCGCGGGCGGCGCCGCGGTCCGCGAGATCCGCCGGCTGCTGGCGCGCGAACGGGCGGTCTCGCCCGCGGCCTGACGGGGCCACGGGCCGCGGGGCCGTCAGCCCGCCTCCGGCGGCTCGACGGGGAACTCCCGGTCCGGGATGTCGGCCGCGTACGCCGCCGGGGTCGCGTAGACGTAGCCCGTCCCGTCCCGCACGCGCAGGACGGGCTCGGTCCAGTTCTCGGTGGGGTCCGGGACGAAGATGCGGGTCGTGCGCCGCTCCGCGTCGACGACCAGGAGCGAGACGATGGCGTAGAGCTGGGCACCGATGTGCCCGAGCCCTTGCCGAGGATGGTCGTCCGGTCCTGCGATGCGGATGGCGAAGAAACGCCCGTCTTCCCAGAGGCCGCCCTTGTCCAGCTGTTCGCCCTCCCCCACGGGCATGCCGTCCACCCAGAGCCGCGCCTCGCTCGGACCGCCGCGGAACAGGAGCACCGAGCGGTGACGGTCTCCCGCGGTGAAGTCCACCTCGACCTCGTGCGGGCTCCAGCAGTCGATGAAACTGCTGCACGCCCCCGGCACCTCTCCGCGCCGGCGGCGGGCGATCTCTCCGCCCGCCGGAACGACGGGATCCGCAGTGCAGACCTCGGGGAAGCGGCAGGCCCGCTCGACGTCCCGGCTGCAGCCGAGCCCCATCGCCGCGATGTCGCGCGCCGACGCCACCGAGAGCAACTCGGCCAGTCGTTCGACGTACCGGTCCTCGCCGACCAGAGCGGTCAGGTCGGCCTCGTCGAACCACCAGTGGAGCAGGTCGACTCCGACGGGGGAACGAGCCAGCCACTCGCGCCACTCCGCCCCGCTGTGTCCCCACCGTTCGACCGCCCGCTGGTGCGCCGCCCGCTCGGCGGCCTCGGCGGCCGCAGCGGCCGCGTCCACCGGCGGTGGAGCGTCCCGTTCCGCGCCGGCGGGCAGCACGCCCTCCGGTGCCTGCGCCTCAGCCTCCGCCCCGGCTCTCGCCCCGGTTCTCGCTTTCGCTGTCGCTGTCGCGGTCGCAGTCACAGTCGCTTTCCATGGCCACTTCACGGCTCGCCCCCTCGGTCCACGCGTCCGGCCAGCCGCCGATCGTAGGACCGATCCCGGGCACGGCGCCCCTCATTTCCCGGCGGCAGCGCCCTGGCCCGCACGGGAGCCCGCGTGGGCGCGGATCCGGTTGAAGTCCGCCACGTGCTTCTTGTGCTCCTCGTACGTCGCCGAGAAGCGGGTGTCCCCCGGCTTGACGGTGACGAAGAACAGCCAGTCGCCGGGCGTCGGCGCGACCGCGGCCGCCATGGCCTCCAGTCCCGGGCTGTCGATCGGCGTGGGCGGCAGTCCCTGGCGTTCGTAGGTGTTGAAGGGGCTGTCGATCCGCGTATCGCTCAGCGTGGTGTCCACGGTGTTGCGGTTCAGCGCGTAGTTGATGGTGGAGTCCATCTGGAGCGGCATCGACTTCGCCAGCCGGTTGTGCACCACCCGCGCGACCTTGCCCATGTCGGCGCGGTTCTCGGCCTCCGCCTCGATGACGCTGGCCAGGGTGGCCGTCTGGTACGGGGTCATCCCGTGGGCCTTGCCGCCGTCCGCGACGGCCTTGGTGGCGAGCTTCTCGTTCGCCGTGCGCACCATGTACGCGAGGAGCGCGGCCGGGGTGGACTTCGAGGTCACCGGGTACGTCGCCGGGAAGAGGTACCCCTCCGGGTTGCCCTTGGCCTCCGCGGGCAGGTCCAGCCCGGCGGTGGCCACCGCCGTCTTCGTGGAACCCTGCGGGAGCTTCAGCTCGCGGTCGACCGCGGCGTACACCTGGGGGGCGCGCCAGCCCTCGGGGATCACCAACCGGCGTGGCTTCTCGGGCACTTCCCCACCCCCCAGCATCGGGATCAGGACTGCCGCACCGAGCGCGATCAGCGTGCCGAAGAAGAGCGCCAGCCGGCCCCGGCGGGTGAGCCGGGATCGGCGCTGCGGCGGCCGGTACTCGTGACTCATGCGGGAACGCTAACTCGCAAAACGTCAGATTTCCGGCACCCAACCGGTGCGCCGGTCATACGGTCACACATTCACCCGAGCCAGTTGGAACTCCTCGGGCGGCTCGGGCGCCAGCGCGGCGTCCCGGTCCCGGCGGACCAGGGCCGCATACCGGCCGTCCGCCTTCAGCAGCTCCTCGTGGGTGCCGCGCTCGGCTATCCGGCCCGCGTCCAGGACCACGATCTGGTCGGCGTCGCGGACGGTGGAGAGGCGGTGCGCGATGGTGATGGTGGTGCGGCCCGCCGAGAGGTTGTCGATGGCCCGCTGAACCGCGTGCTCGGTACGGGTGTCCAGGGCGCTGGTGGCCTCGTCGAGGATCAGCACCGGCGGGTCCCGCAGGATGGTGCGGGCGATGGCCAGGCGCTGCTTCTCGCCTCCGGAGAACCGGTAGCCGCGCTCGCCGACCAGGGTGTCGTACCCGTCGGGCAGGGACGCGATGTGGTCGTGGATCTGCGCCGCACGGGCCGCCTCGGCGATCTCCTCGTCGGTGGCGTCCGGCTTGGCGAAGCGCAGGTTGTCCGCGACCGAGGCGTGGAAGAGGTAGGTCTCCTGGGAGACCACGCCGATGGAGCGGGCCAGCGAGTCGAAGTCGAGGTCGCGCACGTCCACCCCGTCGAGGGCGACCCGGCCGCCGGTCACGTCGTAGAGCCGGGGCACGAGGTAGCTGAGCGTGCTCTTGCCGGAGCCGGTCGGGCCGACCACGGCGAGGGAGCCGCCGGCCGGGACCGTGATGTCGATCCCCGACAGGGTCGGGCCGTTCTTCGCCTCGTACGCGAAGTGCACGTCCTCCAGCCTGACCTCGCCCCTGGCCCGGTCCAGCCGCACCGGTTCCGCGGGTTCGGTGATGTCCACCGGCAGGTCGAGGTACTCGAAGATGCGGGCGAACAGCGCGAGCGAGGTCTGTATCTGCACGCCGGTCGACAACAGGCTCACGGCGGGCCGGAAGAGGCCCTGCTGGAGCGTCACGAAGGCGACGAGGGTGCCGACGGAGAGCGAGGGGGCTCCGGTCTGCAGGGCTATGCCGGCGGCCCAGTAGATGAGCGCGGGCATCGCGGCCATGACGATGCCGATGGTGGACATCCGCCAGCGCCCGGCCATGCTGGAACGCACTTCGAGGCCGACCAGCTTCTCGGATTCCTCGGAGAAAGCTGAGGTGAGCGACTCGGAGCGGCCCATGGTGCGGCCCAGCAGGATGCCGCTGACCGAGAGCGACTCGGTGACCGTCGCGGCCATGGCGGCCATCTGCTTCTGCCGCTTCGTGGTGATCTTCTTGCGCTCGTGGCCGACCCGCCGGCTGATCCACACGAAGACGGGCAGCAGGAGCAGCGAGACGAGGGTGAGCCGCCAGTCGAGCGCGAGCATGGCGACGAGGGAGGCTATGACGATCGTCAGGTTCGAGACGAGCGAGGTCGCGGTGGAGGTGACGGTCGCCTGCATGCCGCCGATGTCGTTGGCGATGCGGGACTGCACCTCGCCGGTGCGGGTCCGGGTGAAGAAGGCCAGCGGCATCCGCTGGAGCTGTGCGTAGACGGCGGTGCGCAGGTCGTGCATGACGCGCTGGCCGACGGTCGTGGAGATCAGGGTCTGGAGCACGCCGAAGACGCTGGTGACGATGGCGGTCAGGATCATGCCGAGCGCGAGCAGGCTGAGCAGCCCGGTGCGGCCCTGCGGGATCGCGACGTCGAGTATCTCCCTGAGGAGGAACGGCGAGGCGACGCCGACCAGCGAGGAGGCGCCGACGAGCAGGCCCACGACGGCGAGCCGGCCGCGGTAGGGCCGGAACAGCGCCACGATCCGGCGCAGTTCCCGCGGCTGCTCCGCCGGGGCGGGGCGGCGTGGGTCGAGGGGATCTTTCGATGGGGTCCACTTCGGTTCGTCGTGTGGCATGGGCACCCTCTCGGGGTCAGGAGTCAGGGGTCGAGATCTTCGCGGAGTCGGTTTCGGCAGGGTCGCTGCCAGGGGAGCACCAGGCCATTGTTACCTATACTCACAATGAATGGCGTCCTGATATTGTTCCCGCATGAGCTCCGCCTCCGACACCGATCGCCTCCTCGCCGAGCAGCTCCTGCGCCTGACGCGCAGGCTCCACCGGATCCAGAAGCGCCACATGGTGCCGCTCGGGATCACTCCCGCCCAGAGTCGGCTGCTGCGCCTGGTCTCGCACTACGAGGGAGAGCAGGCACCCCGGATGGCGGATCTCGCGGCCCGGCTGGAGGTCGTCCCCCGCGCGGTGACCACTCTGGTGGACGGCCTGGAGGCGGCCGCGTGCGTGCGGCGCGCGCCCGACCCCGCGAACCGCCGCGTCATCAGGATCGAGCTCACCGACACCGGCCGCGCCACGCTGCGCCGTCTGCGCAACGCGCGAACCGACGCGGCAGAGGAGATCCTGGCACCGTTGACCGCCGACCAGCGCGAAGTGCTCGGCGGTCTGCTGAACGCCCTGTCGGACGCGCCGGCGGAGCGCAGCTGCTGAGTAGGCCACTCGTGGGCCGCGATGAGGCGAGGGGTCGCAGATGCCGCTGCTCGAACCGAAGCCGGGGGCCCTGCGCCCCCGCGGCATCCGCGGCCCCTCCCCCGACCGGGTACCCGGGCACCGGGCCTCCGGCACCCCCGAGCCGCTGCGCGCCGAGCTGATCGGGCTGCTGGGCGCCGAGAAGGTGCTGTGGAAGGTCTCCGACCTGGTCCGCTACGCCTCCGACGCCTCCCCCTACCGCTTCGTGCCCCAGGTCGTGGTGATCGCGGAGGACATCGACGACGTCTCGACGGTCCTCTCGTACGCCCGCGGCCGACAGCGCGAGGTGGTCTTCCGCGCCGCCGGGACCTCGCTCAACGGCCAGGCCCAGGGTGAGGACGTGCTGGTCGACGTACGACGCCACTGGGCCGGGATCGAGGTGCTGGAGGAGGGCCGGCGGGCCAGGATCCGGCCGGGCACCACCGTCCTGCGGGCCAACGCCGCCCTGGCCCGGTACGGCCGGGTCCTCGGCCCCGACCCGGCCAGCGCCATCGCCTGCACCCTCGGCGGGGTCGTCGCCAACAACGCGTCCGGCATGACGGCGGGCACCACGAGGAACTCCTACCGCACGCTCTCCTCGCTCACCTTCGTCCTGCCCGGCGGGACCGTCGTGGACACGGCCGACCCGCTGGCCGACGAGGAACTCTCGCGCGCCGAACCGGCCCTGTGCCACGGGCTGATGGAGATCAAGCGGGAGATCGAGGCCGACCCCGCGCTGGTCGCCCGGATCCGCGCGAAGTACGAGATCAAGAACACCACCGGCTACCGCCTCGACGCCTACCTGGACGGCACCACCCCCGTCGAGATCCTGCGGGGGCTCATGGTCGGATCGGAGGGCACCCTCGGCTTCATCGCCGAGGTCGTCTTCGACACCCTCCCCCTGGAGCGCGAGGTCTGCTCCGCCCTGCTGTTCTTCCCCTCGCTGCCCGCCGCGGCCGCCGCCGTGCCCCGCTTCAACGAGGCGGGCGCCCTCGCCGTCGAGCTGATGGACGGCAACACCCTGCGCGCCTCGGTCAGCGTCGAGGGGGTTCCGGCCGACTGGGCGGACCTGCCCCGGGAGACCACCGCCCTGCTCGTGGAGTTCCGGTCTCCGGACGCGGCCGGCCGGGACGCCTGTGCACTCCGGGCGGCGCAGGCCCTCGCCGGGCTCGACCTGGTCGCCCCGGTGGCCTCGGTCACCAATGCCTTCACCAGCGACCCGAAGACCGTGGGCGGCTACTGGAAGGCCCGCAAGGCCTTCGTCACCGCCGTCGGCGGGGCCCGCGCCTGCGGGACCACCCTGATCACCGAGGACTTCGCGGTGCCGCCGTCCCGGCTGGCCGAGGCCTGCGAGGCGCTCCTCGCACTCCAGGCGGAGCACGGCTTCGACGCGGCGGTCGCCGGTCACGCGGCCCACGGCAACCTGCACTTCCTGCTCGCCTTCGACGCCTCCGACCCCGCCGACGTCCAGCGGTACGGGGCCTTCATGGAAGCCTTCTGCCGGCTCACCGTGGAGCGGTTCGACGGCTCCCTGAAGGCCGAGCACTCCACCGGCCGCAACATGGCCCCCTTCCTCGAACTGGAATGGGGCCCCAAGGCCACCGGGCTGATGTGGCGCACCAAGCGGCTCGTCGACCCGGACGGGGTGCTCGCCCCGCGCATCCTCCTCGACCGCGACCCGCAGGCCCATCTGCGCGGCCTGAAGACGATCCCGCAGGTGGAGGCGGTGGCCGACCCCTGCATCGAGTGCGGCTTCTGCGAACCGACCTGCCCCAGCGGGGATCTGACGACCACTCCGCGCCAGCGGATCGTGCTGCGCCGCGAGATGATGCGCCAGCAGCCCGGCTCCCCCGTCCTGGACGGACTGCTGGACGCCTACGGCTACGACGCTGTGGACACCTGCGCGGGCGATTCCACCTGCAGGCTCGCCTGCCCGGTCGGCATCGACACCGGGGCGCTGATGAAGGACTTCCGCCACCGCCGGCACGGCCCGCGCGAGGAGGCCGCCGCCACGCTGGCCGCGCGGCGGTTCGCCGCCGTCGAGGCCGCCGCCCGCCTGGCCGTGGCCGCCGCGGACACGATCAGCCGCCGGGTCGGGGACGGGGTCCTCGCGGCCGTGACGGGGACCGCGCGCAAGGCCGTACGACCGGACCTGGTCCCGGAGTGGCTGCCGCAGCTCCCCGGCGCCGCCGCGCGCGCACTGCCCGCGACGCGGCGGGGGGGCGCCACGGCCGTGTACTACCCGGCCTGCGTCAACCGGATCTTCGGCGGGCCGGAGGGCCGGCCGGGCCCCTCCCTGCCGCAGGCCCTCGTGGCCGTGTCGGAACGGGCCGGGAAGCCCGTCTGGATCCCCCGGGACGTGGGCGGCACCTGCTGCGCGACCATCTGGCACTCCAAGGGCTACGACGCGGGGAACCGGCTGATGGCCGACCGGATCGTCGAGGCGGCCTGGGGCTGGACGGCCGGCGGGCGGCTGCCGCTGGTCGTCGACGCCTCGTCCTGCACCCTGGGCCTCGCGCACGAGGTGGTGCCGTATCTGACGGAGGAGAACCGGGCGCTGCACGCGCGGCTGCGGATCGTCGACTCGGTCGTGTGGGCCGCGGAAGAGCTGCTGCCGCATCTGGAGATCCGGCGCACCGTGGGCTCGGCCGTGCTCCACCCCACCTGCTCGATGCGGCATCTGGGCGACGAGGAACAGCTACGGGCGGTCGCCGCGGCGTGCGCCGACGAGGTGCTGGTCCCGGACGACGCCGGCTGCTGCGCCTTCGCGGGCGACCGGGGCATGCTGCATCCGGAGCTGGCGGCCTCGGCGACGGCGCGCGAGGCGGCGGAGGTGACCGCGCGGGACTTCGACGCGCACTTGTCGGCGAACCGGATGTGCGAGGTGGGCATGGAACGGGCCACCGGGCGGAGCTACTATTCCGCTCTGATCGAACTGGAGCACGCCAGTCGCCCCTGAGCGCCGGTGTGCGCGGCCCTGTGACCAGGCACTGAATCACCGCCCAGGGCCGCAAGCCTCTTCGTCGCAGGCTTCGGCCGACGGAAAATCGATTGCCCGGCACTGGTCCGGAAGGCGAACCTTGCACGGTTTGAACCACTCGACCAGTCATGGGGCGTCATGCAGATCAGCGATCTTCCGTATCCGGATCCGGGGGAACCCGACGCTCGTTCCGGGCCCCGCTTCCTCCTGTGGCTGGGGCGTGGTCAACTCGGTGGACAGCTCAAGAGCCTGTGCTGGGGGATGCTGCACTTCTCCGGCATCGCCGGGCTGCCGTACGCCGTGGGCCTGGGCGTCGACGCGGTCGTCGACCGCGCCCCGGACCGGCTGCTGCTCGTGGGCGCGCTGCTCGTCCTGATCGGCGTCGCCATCTCGGTCGGTGACGTCATGCTCCACCGCACGGCCGTCACCAACTGGATCACCGCCGCCGCGCGCGTGCAGCAGCTGCTCGCGCGCAAGACGGCCGAGCTGGGCTCCGCACTGACCCGACGGGTCGCCGCGGGCGAGGTCGTCGCGGTGTCCACCGGCGACGTGGAGAAGATCGGCTGGTTCGTCGAGGCGGTCTCCCGCTTCCTCGCGGCCGTCTTCGCCATCGTCCTTGTCTGCGTCGGCCTGCTGTTCTACGCGCCCGACCTCGGTGTGGTCGTGGCCATCGGCGTGCCGCTGATCGCCCTCGCCTCACTGCCGCTGCTGCCGCGCGCCACCCAACGCGCCGACATCCAGCGGGAGAAGGCCGGCAAGGCCACCGAACTGGCCTCCGACACCGTCGCCGGCCTGCGCGTCCTGCGCGGCATCGGCGGTGAGGAACTGTTCCTCGGCCGGTACCGCGAAGCCTCCCAGGAGGTGCGCAAGGCCGCCGTGCGCAGTGCCCGGATGTGGGCGCTGATCTCCGCGATCCAGGTGCTGCTCCCGGGCGCGCTGCTGATCACGGTGGTCTGGTACGGCGCCACGCTCGTCGTGGACGGGCGCATCGCCGTGGGTGAACTCGTCGCGGCGTTCAGCGCGGTGGCGACGCTGCTCTACCCGCTGCGGCACTTCGAGGAGATCGCCATGGCGTACTCCTTCTCGCGGCCCTCCGCCAAGCGGGCCGCCCGGGTGCTGTCGCTGACCCGGACGGACGCCACCGAGCAGCCCGCGCACGCCGAGCCGGCGCCGGCGCCGGCCGCGGGCGGGGACCTGTACGACCCGCAGACCGGGCTGCTGGCCCCCGCGGGCCGGCTCACCGCCGTCGTGTGCGGGGACCCGGACCTGGCCGGCCGGCTCGCGGAACGCCTGGGCGGCCATCCCATGGACGAGGGCGGCGACGCCGAGCCCGGTGGGCCGTCGGTGCTCCTCGGCGGGGTCGCGCTGGACGAGGTCGCGCTGGACACCGCGCGCACGCTGGTCCTCGTACAGGACAAGGATCCGGTGCTGCTGTCCGGCACCCTGCGCGAGCTGTTCGACGTACCGGCGTCCGGTGCGGTCGAGCCCGCTGCCGCACTGGACGCGGCCCAGTGCGCGGACGTCCTGGACGCACTGCTGCAGTCGGCGCCTGACGGGGTAGACGACCCCATGGACGCGCGGATCACCGAGCGCGGCCGGTCCCTGTCCGGCGGGCAGCGCCAGCGTCTCGCGCTGGCGCGGTCCCTGGTCACCGACCCGGAGGTGCTGGTGCTCGACGAGCCGACCTCCGCGGTCGACTCGCACACCGAGGCGCGGATCGCGGACGGGATCGCGGCCCTGCGCGCCGGACGCACCACGGTGCTACTGGCGTCCTCGCCGTTGCTGCTGGACCGCGCGGACCGGGTCGTGCTCATCGACGAGGGCGCGGTCGCGGCGATCGGAACCCACCGCGAACTGCTGCACGGCGAGCCGCGCTACCGGGCGGTCGTCACCCGGGAGACGGACGAGGAACAGCGGCTCGCCGGGCTCGAAGAGATGACAGAGCTGGAAGAAGCACTCACAGAGATCGAGGAATCCGCATGATCGGCGTGGCGCCACCGGAGCACGATCCGGCGGCCCCCGAATCGGCCGCGACCCTGCCCGTGGGCACGTCGGCGACCGTACGGGGCTATGTGCGCGGCCTGTTCCGGCGCCACCGGCGGGCCTTCGTGGTGCTGGTGAGCGTCAACGCGGTCGCGGTGATCGCCTCCATGGTCGGCCCGTACCTGCTGGGCCGGGTCGTGGACGATCTCGCCGCGGGGGCGCAGGAGCTCCACCTGGAGCGCGTGACGCTGCTGTTCGCGCTGGCGCTGGCCGTCCAGACGTTCTTCGTCCGGCTGGTCCGGCTGCGCGGGGCGATGCTGGGCGAGGAGATGCTGGCCGACCTGCGCGAGGACTTCCTGGTGCGGTCGGTGGGGCTGCCGCCCGGTGTGCTGGAGCGGGCCGGTACCGGTGACCTGCTGTCGCGGATCACCACCGACATCGACCGGCTGGCCAACGCCATGCGCGAGGCCGTGCCGCAGCTGGCCATCGGCGTGGTGTGGGCGGGACTGCTCTTCGGGGCGCTCTCGGTGACCGCGCCGCCGCTGGCGCTGGCCGCGCTGGTGGCGCTGCCGGTGCTGGTGATCGGCTGCCGCTGGTACTTCCGGCGGGCGCCTTCGGCGTACCGCTCGGAGGCGGCCGGCTACGCGGCGGTCTCGGCCGTGCTCACCGAAACGGTGGACGCGGGCCGCACGGTCGAGGCGCACCGCCTCGGGCCGGACCGGATCGCCCTGTCGGAGCGGCGGATCACGCAGTGGGTCGCGTGGGAGCGCTACACGCTGTTCCTGCGGACGGTCCTCTTCCCGGTCATCAACGTCACCTTCGTGACGATCCTCGGCTCCGTGCTGATGATCGGCGGCTACTGCGTGCTGCAGGGCTGGATGTCGGTGGGGCAGCTGACCACGGGTGCGCTGCTGGCGCAGATGCTGGTCGACCCGATCGGTCTGATCCTGCGCTGGTACGACGAGCTGCAGGTCGCCCAGGTATCGCTGGGCCGCCTGGTCGGCGTCCACGAGATCGAACCGGACGCGGGGGACGCGAAGGTGTCTCCCGAGGGCCGGGACGTCCGGGCGCAGGAGGTCCACTTCGGCTACCGGGAGGGCGTGGACGTCCTGCATCAGGTGTCGATGTCCGTGCCTCCGGGCACCCGGATGGCACTCGTCGGACCGTCGGGCGCGGGCAAGTCCACCCTGGGACGGCTGCTCGCGGGCATCTACGCACCCCGGACCGGCGAGGTCACCCTCGGCGGGGCGCGGCTGTCGAAGATGCCGGCGGAGCGGGTGCGCGAGCACGTGGCACTGGTCAACCAGGAGCACCACGTGTTCGTCGGCTCGCTGCGCGACAACCTGCGCCTCGCACGGACGGGCGCCGGGGACACGGAGCTGTGGGCCGCGCTGGGCGCGGTGGACGCGGACGGCTGGGCGCGGGCCCTGGAGGCCGGTCTGGACACCGAGGTCGGCTCGGGCAGCACGGCGCTGACCCCGGCGCAGGCGCAGCAGATCGCGCTGGCCCGGCTGGTGCTGGCCGACCCGCACACCCTGGTGCTGGACGAGGCCACCTCGCTGTTGGATCCGCGGGCGGCACGGCACTTGGAGCGCTCGCTGGCCCGGGTGCTGGACGGCCGTACGGTCATCGCCATCGCCCACCGGCTGCACACCGCGCACGACGCGGACGTGATCGCGGTGGTCGAGGGCGGCCGGATCAGCGAACTCGGCTCGCACGACGAGCTGGTCGCGGCCGACGGGGCGTACGCGGCGCTGTGGCGGTCCTGGCACGGGTGACCCTGCCGCAGGACCTACTGAGGTTTTCAGGGTGGGGTCGGTGGGTTGATAGCCAGACCTGTGGCGGTGAGGCATCCGTCGATCAGGTGGGGCCGGAGTTGGATTCTGCGTAACTCGCGGCGGAGTGTTCGGTCGAGGTCGTCGGGTGTGTCGAAGGCGGTGTTGGCCATCGCTCTGCGCGCGAGTGACCAGACGGCCTCGACGGGGTTCAAGTCGGGTGCATAGGGCGGGAGGCGGACGGTGGTGAGCCAGTCGTGCTCGGCCTCGTACCGTTTCAGCCCGGCGGCCAGATGAGTGTTGAGATTGTCCCAGACCACCACGATCGGACCGTCGAGCTGGATGTGTGCCCGCACCAGCAGGTCGCGGTAGTCCTTCCAGGAGAAGCTCTTGCGCGCGCCTTTGAGGCGGAGATGGGTGCGCGGCCGGTGGATGAGACGGCTCTTCTCACCCGGTTTGTAGCAGCACAACGCGGCGACCGAGGTCCGGCGGCGGGACCTGCCACGCACGCGGATGACGGGGGTCTGCCCACGCCGGCCCCAGGTGCGGGCACGGGGCGGAGTCATCGAGAAGCCTGCTTCGTCCTCGAAGACGATCCAGGCCCCGGATGCCGCCGCGAGGCTTTTACCCGCGGCCACACCTCCTTCTTCCACAGCTCCACCGCGTGCTCGTCACGCTCGAGTGCTCTCCGGGCGGGCGCCTGCCAGGACCAGCCGTGCCGTTTCAGCAACCGCCACACCGTCGCCACCGACAGGCTCACCCGCAGCCGCCGGCGAATCACCGCCTGGACACGGGCCAGGGTCCAGCGTTCGTCCTCAAAGCCGTGAGCCGACGGCCCCTTGCCGAGTTCCTCCTCGAGCACGGCGAACTGTTCATCGGTGACAGTCGGGGAGTTCGCCGGACCTGCCGACCGCAGGGCCGTCATGCCGCCCTCGCGCCAGGCACGGCGCCAGCGTTCCACCGACCGGACACTCACCCGCAGCTCTTTCGCGATGACCACGGTCTTCTCGCCCGCCGCGAACCCTTCGCCAGCCTGAAGCCGGATCCCCTCACGAAATGCCCGACGCTCAGCGGTCAGGCCCCCACCCTCTGGATACCTCACCTCACCGGCATACCGCAGGAATCATGGACCGTCACTACCCGACGACAACCCGAAAACCTCAGTAACTGGTCCACGGGAGTCGGACGGCCTCGATCACCGGGTCACGGAGCAGCGCTTCGACCAGGTGCTCGGGGCCGGCGACTTTCGTGGACCACAGGTCGTAGTCGGTGCAGAGGATCCAGGAGCGGTCCTCGGGCCAGAAGTTGGAGGGGGTGAAGTCCGCCTCCGGATTGTCGTAGAGGGCATGGGCGTCGCCGAGCCGGCCGGTGCGGACGTGGAGGGTGTCGAAGTCGACCTCGGGGAGCATCAGCGGGTTGTAGTAGGCGAGGCAGCGGGTGTCCGGCCCGTCGGGGGCGTGGTCCACGAGAAGGTCGACGAGTCGGTCCCATGTCGGACGGTCGAGGCTTCCTTCGGTAGGGGGCCGGATGCCGATGGGCCAGCTGCCGTCCTGCTTCGCGGAGGGGAAGCACCGGTACGAGGGGTACTGACCCTCCGGGACCAGCGGGTCCCCGCACCGGGCCGACAGCTCTGCCCAGCGCAGTCGGCGGTACCCCGGCCCGGGGTGTTCCGCGCGTCCCAGGCCGCCGCCGGTGGCGATGCCGATCTCGAGGTCGAGGTCGAGGTTCCCGAGTCGGGCGGGCTCGATGGCGCCCGCCGCAAGGGCCGCTTGGCGCAGCTCGTGGTGCGAGAGGCCGCCGGCCCCGCATTCGTGCTCGTACATGGCGTTCAGCACCCAGGCCGCGTGGGGTCGGCGGGGCGCCTCGAAACCGGTGACCCCGTCGCCGCAGAGGGCGGTCAGCCAGTCGGCCACGGACGGGTGCGCCACCGGCCAGAGATCGGATAGGTCAGCCATCGGACCAGGCTAGTGCCGGCTGCCGAGGACCCTTCAACCGGTCAGGCCGCCCCGCTGGCCGGCCTGACCGGTACGGCATTTCCCTAGATGAACCCGAGGGCCGACGCCCCGCCGAAGCCGCCCAGCAGGACGAACACCGGCATGAGGACTTTGAGCTCCACCCAGCTGCCGGCCCGGAACCGCATCATCTTCGGCGGGCCGATCGGGTACCAGCGCTTCCCCGCGATCGGGAGGGGCCAAAGGACCGGGCAGCCGGAGACGGTCAGCGAGTCGCCGATGTCGTGGACCAGGGCGCCGAGCACGATCGGCAGGCCGAGCCACAGGTACTCCTGGCCCGGTTCCGTGAACAGCCAGTTCGCTCCGTTGCCGGGCTGGGCGAGCACGCCCGCCAGGATCCAGGCGCTGGTGGCGCCGAGCAGCCAGACCAGGACGTCGCTGGACATCCGGGCCGCACGCCACAGCAGGCCTTCGACCGCCAGCACCAGGTGCACGAAGAGCAGCGCGAGGACGCCCCAGCGCTCGGCGGTCACGGCGAGCACGGAGGCGCCGCCGCCGATCAGGACCGCCCAGAGCCAGGTGTGCGTCAGCGTGCGGTGTCCGCCGGTGCGGCGGGCGTCCTTCTTGGAGCGGGTGGCCTTGTAGACCGCGTAGGAGATCTTGTCGACCACCTCGCACAGCCCTCGGGAGAGCGGGCCGAAGGCGCGCGAGATCGTCGCCGACTTGTGGTCGAGGTCGGGGGCGAGAGCCGCCCCGGCGCAGATCAGCGCGCCGACGACGAGGACCGGCCACGGCATGGGGTGACCGGCGGCCGCGGTCGCCGCTCCCACCCCCAGCCAGGCCGCTGCCCCGGACAGTGAGTGCGCCGGACCCATCATGGTCGTTCCCCGCCCCGGTGGTGTGTGCTCGGGCCCTGTCGACTGTTTCGTTCGGGCCGCATCGACGGCACAGCGTACCGTCGGTGATCTTCGTTCCGTCCGCCGGTTCCCTGATCCGGGGGGAAGCCAGGCAAGATGGGGGGCGTGACCCTCATTGATCAGCTCCCGCCGAACGCCGACCCCGATGCCCTCTTCGAGGCTTTCTCCTCGTGGGCGGAGGACCAGGGCATCACCCTGTACCCGGCACAGGAGGAGGCGTTGATCGAGGTCGTCTCCGGGGCGAACGTGATCCTTTCCACCCCGACCGGCTCCGGCAAGAGCCTGGTCGCGGCCGGCGCGCACTTCACGGCCCTGGCCCAGGACAAGGTCACCTTCTACACCGCCCCGATCAAGGCGCTGGTGTCGGAGAAGTTCTTCGACCTGTGCAAGCTCTTCGGCACCGAGAACGTCGGCATGCTGACCGGCGACGCCTCCGTGAACGCGGACGCCCCGGTGATCTGCTGCACCGCCGAGGTGCTGGCCTCCATCGCCCTGCGCGACGGCAAGCACGCCGACATCGGCCAGGTCGTGATGGACGAGTTCCACTTCTATGCCGAGCCGGACCGCGGCTGGGCCTGGCAGATCCCGCTGCTGGAGCTGCCGCAGGCGCAGTTCGTCCTGATGTCCGCGACCCTCGGCGACATGAAGCGGTTCGAGGAGGACCTGACCCGGCGCACCGGCCGGCCCACCACGGTGGTCCGCTCCGCGACCCGGCCCGTCCCGCTGTCGTACGAGTACGTCACCACGCCGATCACCGACACGATCACGGAGCTGCTGGAGACCCGGCAGGCCCCCGTCTACATCGTGCACTTCACCCAGGCCCAGGCGGTCGAGCGGGCGCAGTCGCTCATGAGCATCAACATGTGCACCCGCGAGGAGAAGGACAAGATCGCCGAACTCATCGGCAACTTCCGCTTCACCACCAAGTTCGGCCAGAACCTCTCCCGCTACGTCCGGCACGGCATCGGCGTGCACCACGCCGGAATGCTGCCCAAGTACCGGCGCCTGGTCGAGAAGCTCGCCCAGGCCGGTCTGCTGAAGGTCATCTGCGGTACCGACACCCTCGGCGTCGGCGTCAACGTCCCGATCCGCACGGTGCTGTTCACCGCGCTCACCAAGTACGACGGCAGCCGGGTCCGCACACTGCGCGCCCGCGAGTTCCACCAGATCGCCGGTCGCGCCGGCCGGGCCGGCTTCGACACGGCCGGCTATGTGGTCGCCCAGGCGCCCGAGCACGTCATCGAGAACGAGAAGGCGCTCGCGAAGGCGGGCGACGACCCGAAGAAGCGCCGCAAGGTGGTGCGCAAGAAGGCTCCCGAGGGCTTCGTCGCCTGGTCGGACACCACCTTCGAGAAGCTCATCGCCGCCGACCCGGAGGCGCTGACCTCGCGCTTCAAGGTCACCAACATCATGCTGCTGTCGGTCATCGCCCGGCCGGGCGATGCCTTCCAGGCGATGCGCCACCTCCTCGAGGACAACCACGAGCCCCGCAAGGCCCAGCTGCGGCACATCCGCCGGGCCATCGCGATCTACCGCTCGCTGCTGGACGGCGGCGTGGTCGAGAAGCTCGACACCCCGGACGCGGAGGGCCGCTCCATCCGGCTCACCGTCGACCTGCAGCAGGACTTCGCGCTCAACCAGCCGCTGTCCACCTTCGCGCTGGCCTCCTTCGACCTGCTGGACCCGGAGTCCCCCTCCTACGCGCTGGACATGGTGTCCGTCGTGGAATCCACGCTGGACGACCCGCGCCAGATCCTGGCCGCGCAGCAGAACAAGGAACGCGGCATCCAGGTCGGCCAGATGAAGGCCGACGGCATCGAGTACGAGGAGCGGATGGAGCGTCTCCAGGACGTCACCTATCCCAAGCCGCTCGAAGAGCTGCTCTTCCACGCCTACGACGTGTACGCCAAGAGCCACCCGTGGGTGCGCGACCACCCCGTCTCGCCGAAGTCGATCATCCGCGACATGTACGAACGCGCGATGACCTTCACCGAGTTCACCTCCTTCTACGAGCTGGCCCGCACCGAGGGCATCGTGCTGCGCTACCTGGCGAGCGCGTTCAAGGCGCTCGACCACACCATCCCCGACGACCTGAAGTCCGAGGACCTCCAGGACCTGATCGCCTGGCTCGGCGAACTGGTCCGCCAGGTCGACTCCAGCCTGCTGGACGAGTGGGAGCAGCTGGCGAACCCGGAGGTGGAGACGGCGGAGCAGGCCCAGGAGAAGGCCGACCAGGTCAAGCCGGTCACCGCGAACTCGCGCGCCTTCCGCGTCCTGGTCCGCAACGCCATGTTCCGCCGGGTGGAGCTGGCCGCCCTCGACCACGTCAACGTGCTGGGCGAGCTGGACGCCGAGTCCGGCTGGGACGCCGACGCCTGGGGCGAGGCCCTGGACGGGTACTGGGACGAGTACGACGACCTCGGCACCGGCCCCGACGCGCGCGGGCCGAAGCTGCTGCAGATCGAGGAGGACCCGGCGCACGGCCTCTGGCGCGTCCGCCAGACCTTTGCCGACCCCAACGGGGACCATGGCTGGGGCATCAGCGCCGAGGTCGACCTCGCGGCCTCCGACGAGGAGGGCCGGGCGGTCATCCGGGTCACCTCGGTCGGCGAGCTCGGAGCGCTCTGACCGTCCGCCGCATCCCGCACGACCCGCCTGCCCCGCCGACTCCTGTTTCCCGCCGGCCCCGCCCGGACCTGACAGTGGAGATCCTCTGATGACGAACCCCGCCGAGAGACTGGTTGATCTGCTCGATCTGGAGCAGATCGAGGTCAACATCTTCCGCGGCGTCAGCCCGCAGGAGTCCCTCCAGCGCGTCTTCGGCGGGCAGGTCGCCGGCCAGGCGCTGGTGGCCGCGGGCCGCACCGTCGAGAACGCCCGCCCGGTCCACTCGCTCCACTCGTACTTCCTGCGCCCCGGCATCCCCGGGGTGCCGATCGTGTACCAGGTGGAGCGGGTGCGCGACGGGCGGTCCTTCACCACGCGCCGGGTCACCGCGGTCCAGCAGGGCAAGACGATCTTCAATCTCACCGCCTCCTTCCACCATCCGGAGGAGGGCGGCATCGAGCACCAGCTCCCTCCTCACCACTACCCCCACCCGGACACGCTCCCCAAGGTGGCGGACGAGATCCGCGAGCACCTCGGGGCGCTCCCGGAGGCGCTGGAGCGGATGGCCCGCCGCCAGCCCTTCGACATCCGGTACGTGAACCGGCTCCGCTGGACTCCCGAGGAGCTCAAGGGCGCCGACCCCCGCAGCGCGGTGTGGATGCGCGCGGTCGGCCCGCTGGGCGACGACCCGCTCGTGCACACCTGCGCCCTCACCTACGCCAGTGACATGACCCTCCTCGATGCCGTGCGCATCCCCGTGGAACCCCTCTGGGGCATGCGCGGTTTCGACATGGCCTCACTGGACCACGCCATGTGGTTCCACCGGCCCTTCCGGGCGGACGAGTGGTTCCTGTACGACCAGGAGTCACCCATCGCGCACGGCGGCCGGGGTCTGGCCCGGGGCCGCATCTACGACGTGGAGGGCAGGATGCTGGTCTCCGTGGTCCAGGAAGGCCTCTTCCGTCCGTACGCCGCCAAGCCGTCCGGCCCGGCCCGGCCAGCCCCGCAGTCCGAGCCCGCCCCGAAGAACTGAGCACGCCCATGCCCACTCCCGCCCTCCCCTGCCCCTGCGGGCTGCCCGCCGCCTACCCGGAGTGCTGCGGCCGCTTCCACTCCGGTGCTCAGCAGGCACCCACCGCCGAGCGGCTGATGCGCTCCCGGTTCAGCGCCTTCGCCGTCGGCGACACCGCCTACCTGTTGCGCTCCTGGCACCCCTCGACCCGTCCGGCCCAGCTCGACCTGGATCCCGGGCAGCGCTGGGAGCGGCTGGAGATCCTCGCCACCGAGCGCGGCGGGATGTTCGAGACGGAGGGCTCGGTGGAGTTCCGCGCCCATTACCGCGAGGGCCGGCACACCGGCTCACTGCACGAGCACAGCAGCTTCTCCCGCGAGGCCGGGGCCTGGGTCTACGTCGGCCCCCTCTCCCCCGTCGACTTCGACTGACCGCGCGCCCCCGTCAGGGCGAAGTCCAGGCTGGTGCGGTACCAGTGGACCTCCTCCGGCGGCCCGGCCTTCAGCAGGCTCAGCGCCACCGCCGCGGCCGCCGGCACCTGCGGATGCCCGTACGGCGGGGGCGGGGCGAGCGCGGCCAGCACGATCCGTTCCGCCGGGTCGGGCACGGCCTCCCACAGCTCCTCCTCGGGGAGCACTGAGGCCAGTACGGCGGCGAGCTCCCAGGGGTCTGCGGTCCGTCTCAGCAGGAGCCCCACATGCCGCCCGCGCCACCTGCGCGGGCGCAGATCCACCCTGGCGGCCATCAGTTCCCGGTCCTCCGGGGGCGCGATCCCGCGCAGCATCCCGGGCTCCCGTGCGGCGAACCCCCGCAGCTCCGCGGCCAGATAGAGCCAGACCACGGCCCGGTAGCGGTTGATCCGGTAGCCGACCGGGGTGACGTGCCCGCAGCGGGCGAGCCGGGTGAAACGGGTCGGTCCGACCCCCAGCACCTCGGCCGCGGCCTGCGCCCCGGCCACCGCCTCGACCCGCGCGCGCAGAGCGCCCGGCGGGCTCTCGGCCGACCTGACCCGGTCCAGCTCGGCCCGTGCGTACCGCGCGGCCCCGCCGACCGCCGGCGGCCCGGCTCGGACGATCCCCAACTGGACCGCCCTGGCGAACTCGCTGCGGCTCAGGCCCAGTTCACCGGCGGCCTGCACACCGCCCACCAGCTTGTCCGCGGCGCCTTCGCCTCCACATTCACACGCGGTACCGACGGTCGCGGCCCCCTCCGCGCACGCGGCCACATCGTCCCGCAGTGCGGTCCCCATCTGCATCATCACGATCCTCCCCCACGAGCAGTGATTACTCTGTGTGAAGACCGTAACTCAACGCAACGGCACCCCGCGAGGCCTGTGGATAACTCCCCACCCGCCGCGGCCCGATGGCCCCGCCGGGCTCAGCCGCCGGTGATGCGCCGCTCCGCGACCCCCAGGTGCTCGCCCACCCGGTTGACCAGCAGCGTCATCTCGTACGCGACCTGGCCGATGTCCGCCTCGGCAGCACTCAGCACGCACAGGCAGCTGCCCGCGCCCGCCCCCATCACGAAGAGCACGCCCTCGTCGTACTCGACCATCGTCTGCCGGACCTCACCGGCCCGAAAGTGCCGTCCCGACCCCTTCGCCAGGCTCTGCAGACCGGCGGCGACGGCCGCCAGGTGCTCCGCGTCCTCCCGCGCCAATCCCGCGCTCGCCCCCGTGACCAGGCCGTCGTTGGACAGCACCACCGCGTGCCGCACCTGCTGGACCCTGCGCGTCAGGTCGTCGAGCAGCCAGTCCAGTTGCTTGTCCAGTGCCATTCCCAGCCCCTCCCCGTTGACGCGGCCCGAATGGCTGCGCCCCACCCCGCATACTCGTCCCGCAAGCCTTCCCCACCAGCTCCTTTCCGGCAAGGAGGATGTCCTCATGGCGAAGAAGATGACTCAAGAGGAATGGCGGGCATTCGCCTCCCATTCCACCCGCACCGGGAAGCTCTCCACCGTCCGCAAGGACGGAAGCCCGCACATCGCTCCCATCTGGTTCGCACTCGACGGCGATTCGTTCGTCTTCACCACCGGCAAGGACACCGTCAAGGGACGCAACCTCGCCCGTGACGGACGGGTCGCGCTCTGCGTGGACGACGACCGGCCGCCGTTCTCCTACGTCGTGTTCCAAGGCCGTGCCGAGGTCAGCGAGTACGCCGACGCAGCGGACGAGTTGCTCACCTGGGCGACCCGGATCGGCGCCCGCTACATGGGCGAGGAGCGCGCGCAGGCCTTCGGCCGCCGCAATGCCGTCCCGGGCGAACTCCTCGTCCGGGTCCCGATCGACCACGTGATCGCCATCGCCGGGGTGGCGGACTGACCGACGGACCGGCGGATCGGCGGATCGGCGGATCCACCGACCGACGGATCGGCACCCCTTGACCGAACCCGGGCCGGGCCCGTTCACACGGAATCGGCCTGCGGCTCCACCGAGTCCAGCAGCCGGGCGGTGTGCACCCGCCCGGCGTACTCGACCAGCCTGATGAGCACTTCCTTCCCCGAGTCCTTGTCCCGCGCGTCACACAGCACCACCGGCGTCCCCTGGTCCAGGTCCAACGCCCGCGACACGTCGTGCGCCCCGTACCGCCGCGCGTTCGTGAAGCAGTTGACGGCCACCACGAACGGGATGCGCCGGTGCTCGAAGTAGTCGACCGCCGGGAAGCAGTCCTCCAGCCGCCGCGTGTCGGCGAGCACCACCGCGCCGAGCGCGCCCTGCGACAGCTCGTCCCACAGGAACCAGAACCGGTCCTGCCCCGGAGTGCCGAACAGATACAGGGACAACCCCGACCGGATGGTGATCCGCCCGAAGTCCATGGCCACGGTCGTGGTCGTCTTCTGGTCCACGCCACCCGTGTCGTCGACCAGTTCACCCGCCTCGCTGAGCAGTTCCTCGGTCCGCAGCGGCCTGATCTCGCTCACCGCGCCCACCAGCGTCGTCTTGCCGACCCCGAAGCCGCCCGCCACCAGGATCTTCAGCGAGAGGGCGGCCAGTTCGGCGTCCTCCTCGGGACCGGGGTCCGGATCCGGATCCGGGCTCCGGTCCTGATCCGGATCCGGGCCCCGGTCCGTGCCCGCGTCCGCACCCGCGCCCCAGGGCGCTCCGGCAGGTCGGTCGTCATGCTGTCCCATCAAAGCGCTCGCAATCCCTCGATGACTTCACGCAGAATCCGTTCGTCCGGCAGCTGTGCGGGCGGTACCGGCCGGCTGACCTTGACGTGCCCGCCCTCCAGCAGGTCTCCGAGGAGCACCCGCACCACTCCCACGGGCAGGTCGGCGTCGGCGGCGAGTTCCGCCACCGACTGGGTCTCGGACCGGCAGAGTCCGAGCAGGGTCCGGTGTTCGGGGCCGAGCAGCGACTCGGCCGCCTCGTCCGGGCCCGCCGGGTCCACCGCGACCAGCGCGATCAGGTCGAAGCGGACCCCGTGGGGTCCCGGCTTCGTACGCCCGCCGGTCATCGCGTACGGACGGACGAGCGGGCCCGCGTCGGCGTCGTACCACTGACCGTTCATGCCGGACCGCCCGCCCTCAGCCGGCGGCCGGCGGCCGCGCCGCGAACCGGGGCGGGGTGTAGAGGTGCTCGCCGACCCGCTTCACGAGCCGGGCCATCTCGTAGGCGATCAGGCCGATGTCAGCGCTGGCGGCGCTGAGCACGGCCAGGCAGGAGCCGTCTCCGGCGGCCGCGACGAAGAGGAAGCCCTCGTCCATCTCGACCATCGTCTGGCGCACGCCCCCGGCGTGGAAGTGCCGGCCCGCGCCCTTGGCCAGGCTGTGGAAGCCGGAGGCGACCGCCGCCAAGTGCTCGGCGTCCTCCCGGCTGAGCGCGCTGGAGGCCCCGACCGCCAGACCGTCGTTGGAGAGGACGACGGCGTGCCGGACCTCGCGTACCCGGTGCACCAGGTCGTCGAGGAGCCAGTCCAGGTCACCGGACCTGCGGATGCCGTCGAGGCCGATCCTCTGGTGTTCGATCATCACACTTCTCCTTCGCTGCCTGCGTGGGGGGAGTTCTCCTGGGCACCGCGGACCCAGCCGGCCCGGTAGGCCGCCATCCGGTCCCTGGCCTGCTCGGGGCTGCGGCCGGGCGGTTCCTCGGGGAGGCGGGAGCCGGCCGGTTCCTTCGGGGCGGGGGCCTCCCGCAGCTGCGGGACGAGGCTGGCCTGGCGCACCCGGCGCGGCAGCTCCGTCACCGAGGCCGCGGGGGGTGCGGCCGACTGGTTGCGGGCGCCCGCGCCGCCGGGAGCGCGCGGGCGCAGCGACGCCACCGGGGCGGGGCGCGGCTCCTCGGGTGCGGGGGTCCGCTCCGGGGCCGGGATGCCGCGCGGGGCCTCCCGTACCGGCGGGGTGTGCGCGTCCTCCCGTACGACGGTCATGGCGGGCGGCTGCTCCGCCCTCGCGGACGGCTTCGGGACTGCGGCCGGCGCGGAGACCGCGGCCGGGGGCTCCGGGGCGGGCGCCCGGTCGGTGTCGCGGCCAAGGCCGGGGGCGGGGGCGCCGGCCGTGAGGGCGCCCTGGAGCATGGAGTTCGGCAGGAGCACCACCGCGGTGGTGCCGCCGTAGGGCGACGTGCGCAGGTGCACCTTCACTCCGTGGCGGGCCGCGAGGCGGCTGACCACGAAGAGCCCGAGCCGGTCGCTGTCGAAGAGGTCGAGCGCCTCGGACTGCTCGATGCGCCGGTTGGCGTCGTTCAGGGATTCGCGGCCCATGCCGAGGCCGCGGTCCTCGACCTCCAGGACGTAACCGGCCCCGACGGGTTCGCCACTGACCCGGACCTTGGTGTGCGGCGGGGAGAACTGGGCTGCGTTCTCGATGAGTTCGGCGAGCAGGTGGGTGAGGTCGGCGACGGCGCCGCCGACCACGGCGGCCTCGGCGAGCTGGCGGACCTCGATGCGGGGGTAGTCCTCGATCTCCGAGACGGCGGCCCGTACGACGTTCGTGAGGGGTACCGGCATCCGCCAGGCCCGGCCCGGGGCGGCGCCCGACAGGATGATCAGACTTTCCGCGTGCCGGCGCATCCGGGTCGTCAGGTGGTCGAGGCGGAAAAGGTCGCCGAGCTCGTTCGGGTCGTCGGCGCGCCGCTCCATCGAGTCGAGCAGGGTGAGCTGCTTGTGCACGAGCACCTGGCTGCGGCGGGCGAGGTTGACGAAGACGCCGGAGACGCCGCTGGCGAGTTCCGCGCGTTCAACGGCGGCGCTGAGCGCGGCCCGGTGGACGGTGCCGAGCGCCTCGCCGACCTGGGTGATCTCGTCGTCGGCCGGCGGCCCGAGCGGGGTCTCGGCGGTGACATCGATGTCCTCGCCGGCGCGCAGCCGTTCCATCGCGTGCGGGAGCTTGCGGTGGGCGATCTCCAGGGCGGTGTTGCGCAGCGAGACGAGTTCGACGACCAGCGCGCGGCCGATCCGCACGGAGATGACGAGCGAGGCGGCGACGGCCGCCAGGCCCAGCAGTACGGCGGCTCCGGCCGGGCTGAGCGCCCCTTCGCGGACCGGATCGGCCCGATCGGCGGCCGCGGCGTGCGCCGCCGCCTCGACCTCCCGCATCGAGGCGGCGATCCCGGTGTGGGCGGCCTCCCAGCCTGCGGGCGCTCCGCGGCTCTCCTTGGAGGTGCCCGCGGCCAGCGCCCGATCCTCAGCACCGGTGAGGTCCGCGTAGGCGGCGCTCTTGGCGACGGACTGCCAGGCGGCCTGCTGGGCGGCGGGAAGGTCGCGGGCCGCGGTGTCGGTCAGGGCGCGGCGGGACTCGATGTTGCCGGTCAGCTGCCGAAGCGTTTCGGCGCTGCGCGGGCCCGGAGCGGCGAGCAGCGCGTCCTCGCGGGACAGCAGTTCCCCGGCTCGGGCGAATTCGAGCAGGACCCGGGCGTCGGGGCCGAGTTCGGCCCTATCGCCGCCGGTGAGGGCGCCGCCGACGGCGAAGGCGGAGTCGACCACGCGGTTGTAGATCGCGTAGGCCGCCTCGGGGGTGGCGCGGCGGTCGGTGATGTCCTTGCGGGCCGAGCCCAGGGCTTCGGCCGCGGCGACGAACGCGCCGAGGCGGACCACGATGTCCGAGCGGTAGTCGCCGGAGTCGGCGACCGTGTGGCGGTCGCCCATCCGCAGCCGCTGGACGGCGGTGTCGGTGCGGCGGGCCTGCTGGTCCAGGGCTCCCGGGTCGGCGGCGGGGTCGGCCAGGAGGCGGACGGCGGCCCGGCGCTCGGCCTGGAGCTCGGTGACGGCGGCGGCGACGGGGGTGTGTATCTCGGCGTCGGCCTGTTGGACGCGGCTGAGCCGGGCTATGTCCTGGGCGGTGTTGACGGTGGCGAAGGCCCAGAGGGCGAGGAGCGAGACGACCGGGACCATCAGCAGCGAGACGATCTTCGCGCGGACGGTGGCGGGGCGCAGCCGCAGCCGGGGGCCGCGCTCGCGCGCGGCGGCCGGGAGGGGCGGGTGGGCCTCCGGCGCCGCGGGTTCCTCGGCCGGCGGCCCGGCGTGGGCCCGGCGGCCGCGTGCCGGGGGCGCGGGCAGCCGCGGCGCCGCTGCTTCCGGTTTTCTGCGGGGTGTTCGCATGGGCTCCTCGTTCCGGGGCGTGCCTACGGGTGCGGTCGTACGTGCGGGCATGTGGGGGGGTGGCGGTCGGGCGGCGGGCCCGTCGTGCGGTGAGAGGTCGGGGGGCGGCCGATCGGGCGGGGGACGGTTGGCGGTTGTCCGGGGTGGGCGACGGTGCGGGTGCGGGGGCGCGGTCCGTACGGAGGGCGCGGTCCGTACGGAGGGCACGGTCCGTACGGAGGGCACGGTCCGTGCGGCTGCGCGGCGGTGCGGTGCCGCGCGACCGGACCGCTCAGCCTGCGGCCACCGCGTGGTCCCCCAGGTGCTGGGCGGAAGCGGAGGCTGCACGCTCGTCGGCCGTCGGGGAGAGCGCGACGAAGGCGGCAGTGATGAACAGGTAGGAGCCCAGCCCGACGGCGAGCGGGAAGATGAACTGCATGGCCGTGGCGCCGGGCAGGGCGGTGTCCGAGGGGCTGACGCTGACGGCGACGGCCATCATCCCGGTGTAGTGCATGCTGCTGACGGCGGCGCCCATGACGAGCGAGGCGATGGCGACGGCCACCGGTGACTTGATGTTGAGCGCGGCCCACAGGGCGGCGGTGGCCGCGACCACGGCGATGGCGACGGAGAGCCCGACGGTGAGCGGATCGTAGGAGACGTCACCGTGCAGGCGCAGGGCCGCCATGCCCAGGTAGTGCATGCTGGCGACGCCGAGTCCGGTGGTGAGCCCGCCCAGTACGAGGGAGCGGCCGCGGTCCTTGCCGTAGCCGACGGCGAAGACTCCCGCGCCGACGACCAGCATGGCGACGAGCAGGCTGAGGATGGTCAGCGGCACGTTGTAGTGGATCTCGGTGCCCGTGACCTCGAAGCCGAGCATCGCGACGAAGTGCATGGTCCAGATGCCGGTGCCGATGGCGGAGGCCGCGGTGAGGAGCCAGTTGCGGCGGGAGGCTCCGGTGGCGGCGAGCGCGCGGACGGTGCAGCGCAGCCCGAGGGCGGCGCCGATCGATGCCATCACGTATGACAGCACGGGTGTCAGCCAGCCGTATGCGGCGTGGTCCAGATGTCCCAGGTGTCCCATGGCCACGGGACGCTAGTCCGGGTGAGGGCGCGAACAGGGGGCGCATTTCGAAAGCAGCTGGAACTGCTGGAATATGACAGAGCTACGTTCTTCTTCGATCACACCACGTGCCACCTTGCACACGGTCCGCAGGGACACGGGCGTGCGCCGGTGGGGGATCATGGGCGCATGAGCGAAGACCACACGCACGTGCAGGAGTTCTTCGGGGCGCGCGCCGCCGACTGGGACCGCAAGTTCCCGGGGGACGGGCCCGCCTTCGCCACCGCCGTGGCCGAGTTCGGGCTGCGGCCCGGCGACCGTGTGCTCGACGCGGGCTGCGGCACCGGGCGCGCCCTGACCGCGCTGCGCGCCGCCGTCGGGCCCGCGGGGACCGTGCTCGGCGCGGACCTCACCCCGCAGATGCTGGCCGCCGCGCAGCGGGCCGGGCGGGCCGCCGAGGGCACCCTGCTGCTCGCCGACGTGGCCCGGCTGCCGCTGCGGGACGGGGCGCTGGACGCGGTGTTCGCGGCCGGGCTCATCGCCCACCTGCCCGACCCGGCGGCGAACCTGCGCGAACTCGCCCGGGTGGTCCGCCCCGGCGGCCGGCTCGCCCTCTTTCACCCGATCGGGCGAGCGGCACTCGCCGCGCGCCACGGCCGCGAGCTGACCCCCGAGGACATGCGGGCCGAGCACAACCTCGGCCCGCTGCTGACCGGTTCGGGCTGGGACATGACCTCGTACGCCGACGAGGACGAGCGCTTCCTGGTACTGGCCGTACGCCGCCCCTGACAAGCGCCTGTACGTCGGCCCCGCGCCCGGGATCCGCGGACGCGCCCGGGATCACGCCGGAGGCTGGGCCTCCGCTCCGGCGGGCCGGCGGGGATGCGGGACCGGGCAGCCGCCCGCGCCGGGGACCGGGAACGTGCCGAGCTCGCCCACGTCGTAGCCGTCGGGGTAGCCCTTGATCTCCGGGTTCTGGCGGGCGTAGTGCGGAGCCCGGCGGGGAGGCAGCAGCCGCACCGCGCGGCCGCGCAGCCGCAGGGCTCCCCTGACCAGCCGCCGGACCTCGGGGCGCGGGGACGCGTACCGGAAGGCACCCAGCAGCGCCTCGTCGAGCAGGGCGAGGCTCGCGCCGCGCACGGCCGGGGCGAGCGGCGCCGGGTACCACGAGGCCATCAGGTCGAGGGTGGAGTCGGCGACCGTGCGGGCGCCCTCGTCCCAGCCGAAGTGGACCTCCTCGTAGGTGTCCAGGGTGGCTTCGAACCCCTCGAAGGAGTCCGGGATGTCCGTGATGCCCATGTGTCGGCCGAGGGTGGCGTAGTAGTTCGCGCAGGCCCGGCGCTCATGGTGGGTCAGCGGGCGCCAGCCGTAGGCGTCCAGCCAGCGGGACGGGATCACCACAAAAGTGCACAGGACGTACCGCATGTCCTCGTTGGAGATGTCGTAGCTGCGGTGCATCTGGTTGACGCGGCGGATCGCGGTGCGCGCGGTGTCGCTCTCGAAGCCGTGCTCGACGACCGCGTCGAGGAGCAGGGCGGTGTCGTCGTAGCGCTTCTGGGTCCGGTCGGTGAACTCGGCCGTCTCGGCCAGCAGGCCACCGATGCTCGGGACGGCGTAGGTCCGGAACAGGGCGAGTTCCAGGGCTCGGGTGAAGTCCCAGGGGAACTCGTAGGCGGCGGTGAGCCGGTAGATGGCGAGGAAGTCCTTGTCGGGGTCGAGACGGAGGATCTCCCTCAGCCGGTCGTAACGCTGCACCGGGTGTCCCTTTCTGTGGCGGGTTCCCAACTCTACGTGCAGGTAGCGGCCTTGGAAATCGTGGCCCGCAAGGCCTCGACGGGCGGGTTACCCGCTGGTTAAGGTGCGCCGACGAGAGAGCTACCAGGAGGCCAGGTGTCCGACGACGAGGGTGGCGGCTCGCTGTACGTGCTGACCGCCGTGCTGCTGACCCCCGCGCAGTTCCCCAGCATCCTGGGCGACGATTTCCCCGAGGCCTGCTCCCTGCTGGGCGTGCCGCCCAACGGGGACGGGTACGGGCTGGTGCTGGGCCAGGACGAGGAGGGCGCGCGCTGGACGGTCGTCGTGGACGACGTCTCGCTCGTGGCCACGGCCATCGCCTCCTGGGACTGCGGGATGGAATACGACCTGTCCCCCGACGAGCGGACGATCGTGGTCTCGCTGGCGGGCTGGCCGCTGGAGTTGTCGGTGGCCGCGCCGGGGATCCCGCACCCGCACGATCCGGAGCAGGGCGCGGACGGCACGGGGCGGGTGCCGCTGGCGCCGCCGTCGGCGGAGACGTGGGGTCCGGTGCAGCGTCGGATGGGTGCGGACCAGATCGCGCGGGAGTGGAGCGACTGGCGCGAGCGCGTGGCCACGGACGGCGGCGCGGCGGCCGCCGCGCACCCCGGGCTCGCACGGGCGCTGGAGGAGGCCTCGGCGTACACGCGGAACCCGCCACCGCCCGGCCGGGTCCGGTCCTCCTTCGCCGACGAGGGGGCCCGGACGCTGCGGGTGGACGGGCCGGGCTGGTCACTGGTGGCCCGTACCGGCGGGGCGGCCTTCGTCCTGCTCGACGAGGAGCCGGGCGAGGTGCTTCCGGTTCCCGAGGACGGGGATACCGAGCTGCCGCAGCTGCTGGCGGCGCTCGACCGCGTCGCGGTCCGCCCGGCCTGAGCACGAGCGACACGAGGCGGGGAGCCGTTCGGGGCGCCCGGAATGCGCGTACCGCCGGTACGGGCAGCACCCATGATCGAAAACAATCAGCCAAGGGGGCTGGAAATCGCTCTGGATCCCCTCCGTCCGGAATGATCGAATCGGCCAGTCACGGGCTCAAAGGGTGTGCACACCACACCCCTTGAGCTCATTCCACGACGGAGGCCACTCTTGAATTCCATGTCGTACCTGGACTTGCACCGGGCAGTCGCGCAGGACATCGATGCGGAGATCGAAACCGCCCTGGAGCGGCTCGGCCCGCCGGCCGGCACGACCAAGAGCATCGTGGCCAAGCTCTTGGAGCAACGGAAACTGAGACATCCCCTCTCCGTCCTGCCGCTGCTCACACACGCCATCGAGACGGGCCGCCCCGGGCCGGCCGTTCCGCTGTCCGCCGTCCACCTGCTGTGGTGGACCTCGGCCTGCTATCTCGACGACCTGGCCGATGCCAACGGCGCTTCCATCTCAGGCGAACTCACCGAGAACGAAGCACTGCTCGCATCCGTCATCACCGGAAACGCGCTCCCCATTCAGATCATCCTGGCGCAAGATCTTCCGGATTCGGTGCGCAGCGCGCTGATAACCGAGTTCCTGAACGGCTGGATCATAGGCGTCGACGGCCAGACGGTCGACATGCGCGGGGACATCGCCGGCGCCTCGCGGAAATCGGTGATCGAGACGTACCGCGGCAAATCCGGTGCTCCGTTCGGAATGATCACGGCCATGGCCGCGGTGTTCTCCGGAACGACGGCCGCCAAGGTGGACCTGTGGCGTGAATTCGGCTACGTCTTCGGCATCCTGTGGCAGATCTTCAACGACCAGGAGGACATCCTGTCCGGTCGTGACGAGGACCTGCTCAACGGCACGGTGACCTATCTCCTCGCCTCCGTCGTCGAGGACGCCTCTCCCGATGTCAGGGACCACATCCTGGGCCTGTGCGCCGACGCCGGACGTTCCGACCAGGCGAGAGCGGAACTGGCGGGTCTTCTCCGCACCCCCCTCGCCCTCGACCGGTACCGGGCGGAGATCGACGGCTTCCGCGCCGAGGCGTACCGCATCCTGGACGAGATCGGCGGCGACGAGTTCTACTCGCCGGTGCTCCGCCGACTCGTGGACCACGCGTCCCAGATGCTGCTCGAAGCGGAACTCGCCCCGGCCGCGGTGAGCGGCGCCGCCTGACCCCCGGCCGCCCGGGCGGGAGATGCACGCGACGTGCACGAGACACCCGCCCCGCGGCCACGACTGCCGGGCTCCGCGCACGATCCGGAGCCCGGCCACCCGCCGGACGGCTACGCCCCGGCCGCCGTCAGCGGCCTATCTGCTTCCTGGACATCCCCCGCAGACGACGCCGCTGGGAGGAGTCCAACAGGAGGTAGGCAGCGGCCGGCACGCCGATCAGGACCAGCAGCCCCGCCCAGAACCCCACCGCCCAGAACAACACGATGGCTGCCACGACTCCGGCAACCGCGACCTTTCCGCTCGTGGACATCTGCGGACACCTCCTTCTGTCGTCGACTACTACCCCCCTCAACGCGCCGCCACGACCCCGCGTTCCCCGACACCCGAACGGCCTTCGAAATGGCCCGGGCCACGGCCAGGCGGCCCAGCCCCCACCGCCGGGCACCTTCGGTGGGGTACGCTCGGCCGCCTCGTACCCGGTAGTCAAGTTTGAGGAATGCGTGCGCGCCGAGATTTCCGCCCTCATCCACCGCTCCGCCGTCTTCCTGCCCGCCGACCCGGCCCGCAGCGGCCGGATCGCCTTCTGGCCGGCGGACGGCGAGACCCCCGGCTCCGACGCGGGCGCCGGCGCAGACGCCCGCACTGCCACCGGTGCGGGTGCCGGTGCCACTGCGGGTGCCGGTGCCGGCAGGCTTGAGGAACTCGCCGTCATCACCCCCGACTTGCGACGGACCACGGTGACCGCGCTCGTGCTGCCCGTGGACGAGGCCCTGCCCCTCCTCACGCGCGCCCGCGCCGCCACAGCCGAGGCACAGACACCGGCACAGGCACAGGCACAGGCCGCGGCCGACGGGACCGATGGCTCCGCCACGGCGTTCTGGGGCGCCGCCGCGCTGCTGGCCCTGCGCTTCGCCGCGCAAGGGCAGCTCCTGCCCGGCCTGAGCCCCGCCGGCCACGACGCCTGGCGGATCGGGCCCCTGGAGGCCGCCGACCTCGACGCGGTCCGGGAACTGGCCGCCGCCATGCCTCCCGGCGCCCACTGCGTACCGCTGAACGCGGACGGGCCGCCCCGGCTGCCCGCCCCGGAGCCGCTGCTGCGCGCCTTCCTCGACGCCGTCGCCGACGCCCTGCCCCGCTCCCCCGCCGCCCCCGCCGCGGCCGGCGGGCCCGCCTTCGCCGCCCGCCCGCCGCGGCTCCACCCCGAGCTGCGCGACTGGGCCGCCGAAGTGGCCGCCGGCCACGACGCCGGCGTGCGGATCTCCCTGCGGATCGAGGTCGACGCCCCCGACCCGGCTGCCGGCCAGGCTGCCGGCCAGGCCCTCGGCGACGCCCCGGGTCAGGCCCGGAGCGAGGCCTCCGATGCCGCCGCGTCCTTCCGGGCCGTCCTCCAGATGCACAGCCGGGCCGACGCCGCCCTGGTCGCCGACGCCGCCGACGTCTGGGCCGGTTCCGGAGCCGCCGCGGCCGCGTTCCCGCCCGGCGCCCGCCTGGACGTCCTGCGCGCGCTGCGCCGCGCCGCCCGGCTGTGGCCCCCGCTCGCCCCGCTGCTGGGCGCCGCCGTCCCGGACGCCGTCGCCCTGGCCAACGAGGAGGTCACGGAGCTGCTCGGCGAAGCCGCCGCCGCCCTCGCTGCCGACGGGGTCCAGGTGCACTGGCCGCGCGGGCTCGTCCGCAACCTCAACGCCCGCGCGGTCGTCGGCTCTCCCGATGCCACCGGGACCGGACTCCCCTCCGGCCTGCTGTCCCCCGACGCCCTGCTCTCCTTCAGCTGGCACCACGCCCTCGGTGACCAGGGCGATCTCACGCGGGCCGAGCTCGACCGGCTCGCCGAGGCCAAGCGCCCCTTGGTCCGGCTGCGCGACCAGTGGGTCCTGATCGATCCGGCCGAGGCCCGCCGGGCCCGCACCCGCCAGGACCGCGAGGTCACGGCCGCGGACGCGCTGGCCGCCGTACTCACCGGGTCGGCGGAGATCGACGGCAGGCGGGTCGACGTGGAGGCGACCGGTCCGATGGAGCGGTTGCGTGCCCTGCTCGCCGCCGATCCGCAGGAGGCCGACGGCCCCGGCGCACCGCCGGAGCTGCGGGCCACCCTGCGCGACTACCAGCTGCGGGGCCTGCGCTGGCTGGCCCGGATGACCTCGCTCGGCCTCGGCGCCTGCCTCGCCGACGACATGGGCCTCGGCAAGACCGTCACCCTGATCGCGCTGCACCTGCACCGCGCCCGCCAGGACCCCGGCGCCGGACCCACCCTGGTCGTGTGCCCGGCCTCGCTGCTGGGCAACTGGCAGCGGGAGATCGAGAAGTTCGCGCCCGGCACGCCCGTACGCCGCTTCCACGGTCCCTGCCGCAGTCTCGCCGGCCTCGCGCCTTCCGGCGGGGGCTTCGTCCTCACCACGTACGGCACGATGCGGCTGGACGCGCCCGAACTCGCCGCCGTCGGCTGGGGCATGGTCGTGGCCGACGAGGCCCAGCACGTCAAGAACCCGCGTTCCTCCACCGCCAAGGCCCTGCGCACCCTCCCGGCCCCGGCTCGCGTGGCGCTGACGGGCACGCCCGTCGAGAACAACCTCTCCGAACTGTGGGCCGTCCTCGACTGGACCACACCCGGCATCCTGGGCCGCCTCGGCACCTTCCGCACCCGCTACGCCGAACCCGTCGAGAGCGGCCGCGACCCGCAGGCGGCGGCCCGGCTGGGGGCCCTCGTACGGCCGTTCCTGCTGCGCCGCAAGAAGTCCGACCCCGGCATCGCGCCCGAGCTGCCGCCCAAGACCGAGACCGACCACACCGTCACGCTCAGCCGTGAACAGACCGCGCTCTACGAGGCCGTCGTCCGCGAGACCCTCGCCGCGATCTCGGAGGCGGACGGGATGGAGCGGCGCGGCCTGGTGGTCAAGCTGCTGACCTCGCTCAAGCAGATCTGCAACCACCCGGCCCACTACCTGCGCGAGCACAGCCCGGGCGAACGCGGCGCCCGGGACACCTCCGGCGGCCGCTCCGGGAAGCTGGAGCTCCTCGACGAACTCCTCGACACGATCCTCGCCGAGGACGGCTCGGTCCTCGTCTTCACCCAGTACGTGGCGATGGCCAGAATCCTGGAGCGGCACCTCGCCGGGCGCGGGATCGCCTCGCAGCTGCTGCACGGCGGGACGCCCGTGCCGCGCCGCGAGGAGCTCGTCGACCGCTTCCAGGCCGGTGAGGTCCCGGTCTTCCTGCTGTCCCTGAAGGCGGCGGGCACCGGGCTGAACCTCACCCGGGCCGGCCACGTCATCCACTTCGACCGCTGGTGGAACCCCGCCGTCGAGGAGCAGGCCACCGACCGCGCCTACCGCATCGGCCAGACCCAGCCCGTCCAGGTCCACCGGATCACCGCCGAGGGCACCGTAGAAGAGCGGATCGCGCGGCTCCTGGAGCGCAAGCGGGCCCTCGCCGACGCCGTCCTCGCGGGCGGCGAGGCGGCCCTGACCGAACTGACCGATGCCGAACTGGCCGAGCTGGTGGCGCTGCGCCCGGCCCGCGGGGAGTGAGCGATGAGCACCCGGGACCCGTACGAGAAGACCTTCCCCGCCCTTGCGCCCGCGCCCGGCCGCGGCTTCGCCCGCACCTGGTGGGGCCACGCCTGGCTGCGCTCCCTGGAGGACAGCGCGCTCGACGGGGAGCAGGTCAGGCAGGGCCGGAAGTACGCGCGCTCGGGCGCGGTCGGCGCGGTCTCGGTGCGCCCCGGCGGGCTCACGGCGGTGGTCCGCGACCGGGACGGGACGGCGCACCGTACGGACGTGCTGGTGCAGGAGTTCACGGAGACCGAGTGGGACCGGCTGCTGGGCCTGGCGGCCGCCGAGTCGGGCTACATCGCGGCGCTGCTGGACCGGGAGGTGCCGCCGGAGCTGGCGGAGGACGCGGCGAACGCGGGGGTGGAGCTGCTGCCCGGCATAGGGGACCTCGATCCGCGCTGTGACTGCGGCGAGTGGGACCACTGCCCGCACACGGCCGCGCTCTGCTACCAGGTGGCGCGGCTGCTGGACCAGGACCCGTTCGTCCTGCTGCTCCTGCGCGGCCGGGGCGAACGGGAGCTGCTGGACGAGCTGGAGGCGCGCAGCACGGCGGAAGCGGAGGCTCCGCAGGTGTCCGCCGACGAGGGGGTGCCGGCGGTGGAGGTCTTCGCGGCGCGGGGCGTCCGGCCGCCGCTGCCCGCGCTGCCGCTGCTGCCGCAGGCGCCGGGCCAGCCGCCGACGCTGGACACCGAGCCGGAAGCGGAACCGGAACTCGATGTGGACGGGGTGGAGTTCCTGGCGCAGGCGGCCGCGGCGGAGGCGTACCGGCTGCTGGCGGAAGCGGTGGCTCCGGGCCACGCCGGTCGCGTCCCGGCGGCCCCGCTCACGGTGTCCGAAGACGCCGTACGCCTCACGGCCGAGGCCGATGACCTCCGGGTCCGTTCCCGCTTGGCGGCGGCTACCGGGCGCAGCCGGGCCGACATGGAGCGGGCCGTCCGCGCCTGGGGCTTCGGCGGGGCCCCTGGCCTCGCGGCGCTGGAGGACGACTGGACGCCGGACCGGACGACGCTGGCCCGCGCCCGGGCGGCACTGGCCGCGGCCTGGGCGGACGAGGAAGCGCCGGTGCTCCGCCGGGTCCGCGCCCGCTGGACGTCGCCGGACACCGACCGCCAGCTCCGGCTGGGGCGGGAGGGCCGCTGGTGGCCGTACCGCCGCGTGTCGGGCCACTGGATCCCTGCGGGCCCGTCGGCCCCGGACCCCGCCTCGGCCCTGACCACACCGGACCCGCTGGGCCCACCGGACCCGCCGGACCCGCACCCGGCGGGCTGACCGGCCGTAATTCTGTGGGGGGGGGCGGGGCAGAGTCGAAGCGGCTGCTCCCGGACGCCTAGGTGTAATGCCCCGGGAGGTTGTGGACGGGTGATGCAGGTCTCGGCTGGGGGATCTTGAACGGGTGAGGGCCTTCCGGGTTTGGTGTGGATTGCGACGTCTACACCGACCGGAAGGCCCTCATGCCCCACCGTAATGCACCCCTGACCGAGACCGGACGGCTGCGGCTTGCCCGCTGCGTGGTCGAGGACGGCTGGACCCACCGCCGGGCAGCCGAACGCTTCCAGGTCTCCCCGACGACCGCCCAGCGGTGGGCCGACCGCTACCGAACGCTCGGCGACGCGGGCATGCACGACCGGTCTTCCCGCCCGCACAACAGCCCGCGCCGGACCCCGACCCGCACCGAACGCCGGATCATCAAGGTCCGCGTCCTGCGCAGGTGGGGACCCGCCCGCATCGCCCACCTGCTCGGCCTGGTGCCCTCAACCGTGCACCGGGTGCTGACCCGGTTCGGCCTGGCCCGCCTGTCCCATCTGGACCGGGCCACCGGCCGCGTCATACGACGCTACGAACGACCCAAGCCCGGCGAACTCGTCCACGTCGACATCAAGAAGCTCGGCAACATCCCTGACGGCGGCGGCCACAGGGCTCTCGGCCGACAGGCAGGCCGCAAGACCAGGTCCGGCACGGGCTACAGCTACATCCACACCGCCGTCGACGACCACTCCCGCCTCGCCTACAGCGAGATCCTGGCCGACGAGAAGAAGGAGACCGCCGCCGGCTTCTGGACCCGGGCCCAGGCGTTCTTCACCGGCTGCGGGATCACCGTCGAACGCGTCCTGACCGACAACGGCGCCTGCTACAAGTCCCACGCCTGGCGCGACACCCTGGCGGCGGCCGGGATCACCCACAAGCGAACCCGGCCCTACCGGCCCCAGACCAACGGCAAAGTCGAACGCCTCAACCGCACCCTGCTGGAGGAATGGGCCTATGCCCGCCCCTACCGGTCAGAGCAGGAACGACGCGACGCTTTCCCCGGCTGGCTGCACACCTACAATCACCACCGCGGACACACCGCGCTCGCAGGCAAACCACCCGCCAGCCGCGTCCCCAACCTCACAGGGCAATACACCTAGGGCGTATCTTCCGGATCTTGCCGGGCCCACGCTGCCCGGCACCGCACCCCGCCGCGTTGTCGGGACTCCCCAGTACGTCCAGTACGAGCGGAGCGCCTCCGCCTTGCGATGCACGGCACCGGACAACGCGGGCTCGGCCGACAAATCCGAAAAACACGCCCTAGGCGACCCAGCAGTACAGGCCGTGGTCCAGTTCTCCGGTTCGGCGGGCGAGGGCACCCAGAGCCGTCACCATCTCGCGGGCCACGTCGGGATCGATCACCTCGCCGTCCTCGGCGCGCAGGCCGGCCCACTGCACCGCCGTCTCCTGCAGCCGGGACGGTTCCGCCTCGGAGAGAGCGTCGACCAGGCGGTCGGACAGCGCGAAGACGACCGCACCCCCGTCATCGTCCGCTCCGGCGACGATGCGCGGTTCGCCTGCTTCCACGAGGTCGTCGACGCTGCCGTCGGAAAGGAAGCTCTCCCACTCGACCACGGCCTCTTCCAGGTCGAAGTTGCCGAAGCCGAGCGACGCGAAAGCGCGTCCCGGTCCGGTCTCGACGACGAGGGCGGCCGACGCATCGTCCGGTGCGGCGAAGAACGTCACGATGGTGCTCACCGCTGCATCATGCACGACCGCTCGGACCGGCTTCGCGCCGGCTGCCGACAACCATGCAGGCTCTCACCCTGCGGGAAGTTCTCGGCCGCGTTCCGGCGCGGGCCCGATCGCGTACTGGCCGACGTACCGCTTGCCGGGGTGTGGGGAGCGGGCCGACGATGGGGGCGCTGCGATGGGGCGGCGGTGGCACGGGAGGGTGACATGGGCGATCCGGCGGTGGCGCTGCCGGGCGGGGCCGATCCGGCCGCGCGCACGCGCGAACTGCGGTGGGCCCACGACGCGTTCACGCGGGACGGACGGGTCGAGGCGCCGGTCCGGGCCGTCATCGCGAAGTCCTGGCTGCGGTGCGCGCGCGCCCGGCTCAGCCCGGAGTGCGCACCGCGGGTGGAGCTTGCGGAGGCGGAGTTGCGGCCGTACCGCGAGGAGCATCCACTGGCCCCGGTGATGCCGCTGTTCCGGGACCTCGTCGGGGCGTTCGCCGCGCACGGGGCGCATCTGCTGGCGGTGTGCGACGCGCGGGGCAGTCTCCTGTGGGTGGAGGGCGAACCGGCCACCCTGCGACGGGCGGAGCGGCTCGGGTTCGTGCCGGGTGCGCGCTGGGCGGAGACGGCGATGGGGACCAACGCCCCCGGTACGGCGGTCGCGGTGGGGGAGCCCGTGCAGGTCTTCGGGGCCGAGCACTTCAGCCGCCGGGTGCACCCGTGGACCTGCGCGGCGGCCCCGGTACGGGATCCTCGGACCGGCAGGCTGCTCGGCGCGGTGGACATCACCGGCGGCGACGGCCTCGCTCACCCGCACTCGCTCGCCTTCGTACAGGCGGTGGCCCGGGCGGCGGAGGCCCAGTTGACCCTGCTCGACACCGGCGCCCCGGCTGCCGCGGACACCCTCACCGCCCTCGGCCAGGACGAGGCACTGCTGGTGACCGGCAGTCGCACGCTGCGGCTGGGCCGGCGGCACAGCGAGATCATGGCCCTGCTCGCACACCACCCCGAGGGCCTGTCGGGCGAGGAGCTGACCATCGCCCTGTACGAGGACGAGTCGGTGTCATCGGTCACGTTGCGCGCCGAGCTGTCCCGGCTGCGCACCCTGCTGGGGCCCTCGGCGCCGCTCTCCCGCCCCTACCGCACGGCCCGTCCGCTGGACGCGGATTTCACCGCCCTGACCCGGCAGTTGGCCGCCGGGGCCGTCTCCGCGGCCCTCCACCACTACGCCGGCCCCTTGCTGCCCGCCTCCACCGCACCCGGCATCGTCCGGCTGCGCCGCCGGATCGAGGACCAGGCGCGGGCGGCCGTGATCGCGCGGGCCGATGCCGGGCTGCTGACCGACTGGGTGTGCAGCCCGTGGGGTGCGGACGACGCGGAGGCGTGGCGGGCACTGGCGGCGGCGCTGCCGCCTGAGGGCCGGCCGGCCGCGCTGGCCCGCGTAGCCGCCCTGGACCGCGAGTTCGGCGTGCGGCAGGACGGAGTACGACCGGGCGACCTGCCACCGGACGGCGTACGACCGGACGGCGTACGACCGGTGGGCGTACCGTCGCGCGAATCGCTCCCGGGCCGTCGCGGGCGTGCAACCTCTCCGCAACCTGCGCGCTCCTAGCCTCCACCCGAGCGCCGTCCGACGGTGGCCGGCGCCCGGCAAAGGGGAGGACACCATGGCCCGTTACGCTGCGCCCGGTACCGAAGGGGCGCTCATGTCGTACGCGTCCCGCTACGACCACTTCATCGGCGGCGAGTACGCCCCGCCCGCCCGCGGCCGGTACTTCGAGAACCCCTCCCCCGTCACCGGCCGGCCCTTCACGGAGGTCGCACGCGGCACGGCCGAGGACGTGGAACGGGCGCTGGACGCGGCGCACGCGGCCGCACCCGCCTGGGGGCGGACCTCCGTCACCGAGCGGTCGTCGGTCCTGCTGCGCATCGCGGACCGCATGGAGCAGAACCTGGAGGCTCTCGCGGTCGCGGAGACCTGGGAGAACGGCAAGCCGGTACGGGAGACCCTGGCGGCCGACCTGCCCCTGGCCATCGACCAGTTCCGCTACTTCGCGGGGGCCCTGCGCGCGCAAGAGGGTGCTCTGAGCCAGATAGACGACGACACGGTCGCCTACCACTTCCACGAGCCGCTGGGTGTGGTCGGCCAGATCATCCCGTGGAACTTCCCGATCCTGATGGCGGTGTGGAAGCTGGCCCCGGCGCTGGCGGCCGGGAACACGGTGGTGCTGAAGCCGGCCGAGCAGACGCCGGCGTCGGTGCACTACTGGCTGAGCCTGGTCGCGGACCTGCTGCCGCCGGGCGTGGTGAACATCGTCAACGGCTTCGGGGAGGAGGCCGGCAAGCCGCTGGCCTCCAGCCCGCGCGTGGCGAAGATCGCCTTCACCGGCGAGACCGCCACCGGCCGGCTGATCATGCAGTACGCGGCCGAGCACCTGAAGCCGGTCACCCTGGAACTCGGCGGCAAGAGCCCGAACCTGTTCTTCGACGACATCTGGTCGACGGAGGACGACCTGCGCGACAAGGCCCTGGAGGGCTTCACCATGTTCGCCCTCAACCAGGGCGAGGTGTGCACGAGCCCGTCGCGCGCCCTGATCGAGCGGGGCCGGTACGGGGACTTCCTCGACGCAGCCGTGGCCCGCACCGAACTGATCGTGCCGGGGCACCCGTTGGACACGGACACGATGATCGGTGCCCAGGCCTCCGAGGAGCAGCTGAAGAAGATCCTGTCGTACGTGGAGATCGGCCAGAAGGAGGGCGCGAAGATCCTCACGGGCGGCGCGCGCATCGACCACGGCGGCGACCTGGCCGGCGGCTTCTACGTCCAGCCGACCATCTTCGAGGGCGACAACCGCATGCGGATCTTCCAGGAGGAGATCTTCGGCCCGGTGGTGTCCGTGACCTCCTTCCAGGACTTCGACGACGCGGTACGGATCGCCAACGACACGGCGTACGGCCTGGGCGCGGGCGTCTGGACAAGGGACATCAACACCGCCTACCGCGCGGGCCGCGCGATCCAGGCGGGCCGCGTCTGGACGAACTGCTACCACGCCTACCCGGCCCACGCGGCGTTCGGCGGCTACAAGCAGTCGGGCATCGGACGCGAGACCCACAAGATGATGCTGGAGCACTACCAGCAGACGAAGAACTTATTCGTAAGTTACTCAACAAACGGTATCGGCTTCTTCTAAGAAATTGAGAATGGCGCCTGACCTGCACAAACGCAAGCCCCAGACCCCGCCCTGCACCCTAGGGGAGGCATCGAAATTGGGGGATTCCAGAGCCAGCGCTCTCCAATCATCCTCACTTTACAGAGAAGATCCGGGCCATACATGGGCCAGAGCGGACTCCGGACCACCGCGGCTACCAGCAGACCCTGGCAGCCTTCGTAACAAGGCAGCTCACCACCCCCACCGTTAATAGCAGGGAAGGAGAGGTTGACCGCGCGTCCCGCCGTCGTCACGTTCTATGAGGGCACGGCCCGACTCCTCGTCCGGCGCGAAACCCTGGGGGAATACCGGAGCCGGGACATCGGCATCTGAGGCCACAGCCGGGCACGTTCGCCAGCTGCACTCCTCACTTCGTCATGGCGTGATGCTGGTCGACGTGGCCGCGGACGATCGCGACGCGCAGCCGTCCGAGCTGAGATCCAGCAGGTTTGCGGCGGCCGGGCGGATCGTCAGTCTTGACGGCCGCCCGGTCTCTGCAGCAGCCGGTCCAGCTCCGTCCCAGCCTCTTCGTATCCGGCATCGGAGATCCGTTGCAGCTCGCGCAGGTCACCGGCTGCGGCCGCGCGTCGCGTGAGCAGCAGCCCGGCGTGCATGGACCCCTCGTCCAGCAGCTCGCTCAGCTCCCGTATGTCGCCAGCCTCGTCCGCCAGGTCGGCCAACCGGTCCAGTGCGGTCTCGTTGCCCTCGTCGGCCAGCTCGCGCAGAGTCTCCCGATCAACATTCGTCTTGTCCATGACGCCATGCTGCAGCCCTGCCCCGGGGGCAAGGCCAAGTGGGACGATGGCCGGGTAATCACCATCGGACAGCTGGCCGGCTACATCGGAGTGTCGATCAAGACCGTCCGCGTCTACCACGACAAGGGACTGCTCCCCGAGCCCGACCGAGACGCGTCCGACTACCGGCGGTACGGTGCGAGCGACGCCGTCGCCTTGATCAAGATCCGGACACTCGCCGAAGCCGGTGTCCCTCTGGCTCGTATTCGCGATCTGAGGGCGTCGGGCGAGGAGGAACTCCGGCAGGCGTTGGGCGAAATCGACGACGAACTCGACGCTCGTATCCGCCGCCTGCAGGAAACACGGGCCCGTCTGCGCCGACTCGCCGCGGGACGTCTGGTGCCACTGCCCGACGAAGTCGCCTCCCATCTGGACGACCTGGCCCGTTGGGGTTCACGTCCAGATGGGTGGACCTGCAACGCGACCTGTGGATCCTCGTGTTCGCCACCCACCCGGACCGCGCGACCATGCTGTTTCACGACCAGGCCGACATCCTGGCCGACCCGACGCTACGGCAGCCCTTCCGCGCCTACGACCACGCGTACGACCTCGACGCCGACGACCCACGCCTCGAAGACCTCGCCCTCCGTATCGCCGAGGCGAACCGGAAGCGTTACGGGTCCGACGAGCTGCCCGGCCTGGATGCGGACTCTGAGATCCCCGACCTCATCCAGGGCACGGTCAACGCCGCATCCCCGGCATGGGAACGGCTCGACTCGCTCATCCGCGCCCAACTGAACGCATGACGAAAGCACCCTGGAGCGACCCGCGCGACGCGCGTCCCGACATGGCCGGCTGCGCCCCCAGGCACCCGTGAACGCGCCTCGCCGATCGCTGGCACCCTCCACTACTCGGTGATACCGTATAGCTGTACTCGGTACTACGCAGTACCGATGACGCCGAGGAGGAAGACTTGAGATGGACGACCTGACGGAGATGCTGAAGGGCACGCTCGAAGGGTGCGTGCTCGAGATCATCGACCGCGAGGAGACCTACGGGTACGCCATCACCCGTCAGCTGAACGAGCTGGGCTTCACCGACGTCATCGAGGGGACGGTGTACACCATCTTGCTGCGGCTGGAGAGGAACGGACTCGTCCAGGTGACGAAGCGACCATCCGGGGTCGGTCCCCCGCGCAAGTTCTACGCGCTCAACGACGCGGGCCGCGAGGAGCTCGCGAAATTCTGGGCGAAATGGCAGTACGTCTCATCACGCATCGACAAGCTCAAGGAGGGCGGGCGATGAACTTCTGGGAGACCATCACAGGCAGCGATCTCACCAGGGAATGGAAGGCGTTCGAAGCCCGGGCCGCCGCCCTGCCGGGTGACTACCGGGCCGCGTGGGAACAGATCAAGGTCGACCTCCTCCCCCACGGGGACTTCACCGGCCGCAACCTGATGCCGATCCTCGACGCCGCCCTGGGACTGCTCGAAGAAACAGCGGCGGACGGGCAGAGCGTCCAGGAGGTGCTCGGCGACGATATCCGAGGCTTCTGCACGGCACTGGCCGGCGGCGAAGGGGCCCGCACCTATCGCGACCGCTGGCGCGAGCAGTTGAACAGGAACGTCGCCAGGAAATTGAGCAGGCTGGGAGGCTGACATGGGCATCCAGGACATCATCGAGGGCAAGAAGCAGTGGCGGGCGCACACGGCTCGGGTCAAAGCCCTTCCACCGGACTACCAGATCGTCTACAAGGAAATGCAGAAGTACCTGTTCAAGGTCGGACCGATCGACCTGCCTGATGGGCCCCTGCTCCCCGGGATCGTCGACTTCTTCGAGGAGGGCGTCGCCGCGGGCAAGGGCGTCTTGCAACTCACCGGCAGCGACGTCGCCGCGTTCTGTGACGACCTGATCAAGGACTCTCCCACGTATGCGGACGCCTACCAGGAATCCCTCAACAGGGAACCCGGCACGGCCGGGAAGTAGCCTCCACCGCTCACGTCAGTGGGCATAGCACGCAGGGCTCATCGCTTCGGCGCGGCGCGAACACATGCGGTCCGTCCGACCACCAGAGTCCGCCGCAGATCCTGCCCACCGAGGTGGCCGAGCAGCCCCGGCGAGGCCCGAATCAGCCCTGCCGACGCAGGCAACACCGTCGACGGTCAGGTCTCCGCGGCAGGGCGATCGTCACCCTGCCCAAGACGACGTGGCAAGACTGACGTGCCGTCACAGACGTTCGCTTGAGCCGAATTCCGAAACAGCATCCCCCTGCGCCTCCTGCCTTCGAAAGGGAAGTCGCCATGCCTTCATTTGTCATGCCCACATCCAACCGGGCGGACGGTCGCCCGTCGCCGACCGCTGTCTCCGCCGTCGGACTACGCAAGTCCTACGGCGAAAAGCTCGTCCTCGACGGTATCGATCTGCACATCCCGGCCGGGTCCGTGTTCGCGCTGCTCGGCCCGAACGGCGCCGGCAAGACCACCGCCGTGAAGATCCTGTCCACGCTCATCACCGCCGACGCCGGCGAGCTGCACGTCGGCGGGCACGACCTGGCCGCCGACCCGCAGGCGGTGCGGGCCGCGATCGGTGTCACAGGGCAGTTCTCCGCCGTCGACGGCCTGATCACCGGCGAGGAGAACATGCTCCTCATGGCGGACCTGCACCATCTGTCCAAGAAGGAAGGGCGGCGGGTCGGCCGCGAACTCCTTGAGCGCTTCGACCTGGTGGAGGTGGCGAAGAAGCCCGCCTCCACCTACTCCGGGGGCATGAAGCGCCGCCTCGACCTCGCGATGACGCTGGTCGGCAGCCCGCGGATCATCTTCCTCGATGAGCCGACGACAGGGCTCGACCCCCGGTCCCGCCACAACATGTGGAGCATCATCCGCGGCCTCGTCTCCGACGGCGTGACCGTCTTCCTTACCACCCAGTACCTGGAGGAGGCCGACGAACTGGCCGACCGCATCGCTGTGTTGAACGACAGCAAGATCGCCGCCGAGGGCACCGCCGAAGAGCTCAAGCGGCTCATCCCGGGCGGGCACGTCCGGCTCCGCTTCACCGACCCGGTCGCGTACCAGTCCGCCGCTGACGCCCTGCGCGAGGTCACCCGGGACGACGAGGCACTCTCGCTGTCCATCCCCAGCGACGGGAGTCAGCGCGAACTGCGCTCCGTTCTCGACCGGCTCGACTCCGCCGGCATCGAGGCGGACGAACTGACCGTTCATACCCCGGACCTCGACGATGTGTTCTTCGCCCTGACCGGCCCGGCCGACGTCCCCAACCAGCCTAAGGAGACAGCCCGATGAGCGCCCTCTCTCTCGCTGTACGCGACTCCAACACGATGTTGCGCCGCAACCTGCTGCACGCGCGGCGCTACCCGTCAGGGACCCTGAACCTGCTGCTCACGCCGATCATGATGCTGCTGCTCTTCGTCTACATCTTCGGCGACGTGATGAGCGCGGGCATCGGTGGCGGCGGCGCCGACCGTTCCGACTACATCGCCTACATCGTCCCGGGCTTGCTGCTGATGACCATCGGCAGCACCGTGATCGGGGCCGCGGTGTACGTCTCCATGGATATGACCGAGGGCCTCATCGCGCGCTTCCGCACGATGGCGGTCTACCGCCCTTCGGTACTCATCGGGCACGTCGTCGGCAGCGTGCTGCAATCCGTCATGAGCGTGGTCCTCGTCGGCGCCGTCGGAGTGGCCATCGGCTTCCGCTCCACGGACGCGACCGTCGTGGAGTGGCTGGCAGCATTCGGGCTCATCGTGCTCTTCGCCCTGGCGCTGACCTGGATCGCGGTCGGCATGGGTCTGGCCAGCCCGAACCCCGAGGCGGCCAGCAACATGGCCATGCCGCTGATCCTCCTCCCCCTCATCTCCAGCGCGTTCATCCCGGCCGACACCATGCCCGGCTGGTTCCAGCCGATCGCCGAGTACCAGCCCTTCACCCCCGCCATCGAGACCCTGCGCGGCCTCCTCCTCGGCACCGAGATCGGCCATAACGGCTGGATCGCGATCGCCTGGTGCGTCGGCCTGACCGCGCTCGGCTACCGCTGGTCGACCGCGCAGTTCAACCGCGACGCGAAATGAGTGGGCGGGCTGCTCCAGCAGCCCGTCCCGCTCCAGTGGCGTACCCCGACTCCGCGTCGACGTACGCTGCCCGGGCCGCGTCCCCGGCCTGCCAGGCCGGGGACGCGGCCTTCGTAGGCTGTAACTCCCTTAGCAGACTGAGCCGTTCGGCAGGCACGAGCAACTGCACCGCGGAAGGACCGCCACCTGGAGCGCCTGCCGCCCGCGCGGCGGGAAGACCGCGACGACATACGACACGCCGCGCCTTCGTTCTCATCGCCGCGTTGCGCGATGAGAACGAAGTTCTGGTGCCCTCCGAGCGCGGCCCCGCCCGCGGGTGGACTCATGGCCCGGCGCCCGCCTCGCTGCCCGCGCAGCCCAAGGCCAGCGACTGCGGCCGCCTGGGGCTCAGGAAGCCAGCTCCCTCGGGTCCAGCGGAATTCTCCAGAGGTTGCGACGGTGCACGGACTCCAGCTCGGCTTGGAGCGGGGACGGCGGGACCACCAGGACAGGGCAGGCAGCGTGGGCGAGGCAGTATCGGGCCACCGAGGGACGGACGAGTCGGCGCAGCGGGGCGCGGGACCCCGTACCGACCACGAGGAGGTCCTCCGGGTCACGTGCGACATCCACGAGGACCGCGCCCGGGGTCCCGCGTACCGTGAGCCCGGCGAGGGTGACACCGGGTTTCACGGCGCTGAAGGCCGTATCGAGGTACTCACGCAGCCTTTCGACGGCGGCGGCCCGGCATTCCCCCCAAGCGGAGGGCCCGAGGCCGTTGCGGCTCCCGAGTTCATTGCCCGGTGACTGCCAGGCCAGGACGGCCCACAGCTCCGCATCGCGCAGGCGGGCTTCCGCTGCCGCCCGGTGCAGCGCGGCCAGACTCCCCGGTGCTCCGCTCACACCGACCACCACGACTCTGCTCACGGCCTCGTACCTCTCCTCCGGATCCGCTGGCTCCCATGGAAAGGCATCAGAAGGAGACGCGGTGGGGTTGCTGATGGTCTTCTACTGACCTTGAAGTCGTCTTGTCGTAGGGGCTGACGGTTGCTGATTGTCGCGGTATGCCGGAGGTATGAGGTATCCGCAGGGTGGGGGTCTGACCGCGGAGAGGCAAGCGTTCCGTGAGCGGGTCCGAATGGAAGCGGTCGGTATGTTCGCCGATGGGCGGGGCAGTACGGAGATCGCGAAGGAGTTACGGGTCAGTGTCCGGTCGGTCCAGCGGTGGCGTCGGGCCTGGCGGGAGGCCGGTCAGGACGCGGTTCGTTCCCGTGGCCCGGCGTCCCGGCCGAAGTTGAGCGACGTGCTGTTCGCCGTGCTTGAGGAGGAGTTGGCCAAAGGTCCGGTCGCCCATGGGTGGCCGGATCAGCGGTGGACGCTGGCCAGGATCAAGACGCTGATCGGCCGGAGGTTCCACAAGAGCATGACGTTGTCGGGGATCTCGCAGATGCTGCGGAGGCACGGTTGGAGCCATCAGGTTCCGGCCCGTCGTGCCGTCGAGCGGGACGAGGCGGCGGTGGCCGGCTGGGTGAAGGAGGTGTGGCCGCACCTGGAACCATCGCGGCGGCGCTCGGGGCCTGGCTCGTCTTCGAGGACGAGGCAGGATTCTCGATGACGCCGCCGACCTCCCGCACCTGGGGCAAACGCGGCAGCACACCGGTCATTCGGGTGAGAGGCCGTTCCCAACGCCGCTTCTCCATCGCCGCTCTGTGCTGCTACAAGGCCGGCGAACGCTCTCGCCTGATCTACCGGCCCAAACGGCATACCGACCACAAGAGCGGCGGCCGCAAGAGCTTCGCCTGGACCGAGTACCGCGACCTCCTCATCGCAGCCCACCAGCAGTTGGACGGGCCGATCGTCCTCATCTGGGACAACTTGAACGTCCACAAGGACCGCCGGATGCGGGCCTTCATCGACGCGCAGGACTGGATCACCGCCTACCACCTGCCGCCCTATGCACCCGACCTCAACCCCGTGGAAGGCATCTGGTCGGTTCTGCGCCGGACCAGCCAGGCCAACACCGTTTTCACCGACCCCGACCACCTCATCCGCCGGCTACGACACGGCCTCCGCCAAATCCAATACCGCGGCGACATCATCAACGGATGCCTCTCCGCGACCGGCCTCACACTCACGACACCACGCCTACAACCTCAGTAACGCGGAGATCCCCAACCATGACGGGGTTCTGATGCCTCCCGGCACCAGCCGCGAGTGATCCGCTTCAGGCAGTCGTGGTCCTGGGGGCCGCTGCCGGAAGGGTGAGCTTGACCTCGAACCCGGCGCCGGAAACACCGGGTTCGAGCGTTCCCCCCATGGTTTCCACGAGGTCGCGGGACATCCGCAGGGTCAGGCCGTGAACCGTGCGGCCCGGGCGCGTCCCCGGCGTCATGCCCTCCGCTCCGTCCGTCAGACGGATCTCCACGATGCCGGGCCGAGTTTCGGCCGTCAGCAGCGCGGTCCGGTCCGGCGGGCTGTGCCGCTGGGCCTCGGCCGCCAGCGCGGTCAGGACCCGGGTGAGTACCGCCGCGTCGGCGATCACGTCAGGGAGCTGCTCCGGCAGGCTGCAGCGGACCGTACGCCCCCCGGGGCCGAGGGCGTCGAGAACGGCGGTCAGCACTTCATCGAGGTCGAGCGGGCGCAGGTACAGGTCGAGCGCTCCGGCATGCAGACGGCTGATGGCGTCGAGGTCCGAGACAAGCTGAACGGCGTGGCCCACCGACGACCGGGCCGTGTCGAGGAGGCGGTTCTGTTCCGGGCTCGCGAGGAGGTTGTGGAGGCTGACGAGGGCCTCGTCCGCGGCGTGCAGCGGGCCCCGCAGGTCGCGGCTCGCGGTCAGGAGCAGTGAGGCCCGGGTGTGCTCGGCTTCGGCACGGAGGCGGGATTCCGCATCGTGCGCGACGAGTCGGCCTTGGGAGTACGCCATGCCCAACTGCGCCGCACACACCCCGAGAACCCGCTGGTCGTCGCTGCTCAGCGGGCGTCCTCGGGCTGCCAACGTGAGGTCGTCACCGACAGGGCTTTCCACGTCGGCGGCGTACGGGCGCTCGGGCGGATCGGTGCCGGTGCTGGCGACGACGTACCAACGAGGCTCGGCGGGACGCGCCGTATCTCGTTCCAGCAGGCTCACCGCGTCCAGACCGAAGTCCTCCCGTACCTGTTCGAGCAGGGTCGGCAGGTCCTGGCCGTGCATCATGGCGGTGGCCAGCCGGCTCAGCGCCCGTGCCTCGGCGCTCGCGCGGACGGCCTGGTACGTGCGGCGCGCGGCCGTGCCCGCGGCCGTCCCGACAATGGCGGCCGTGACGACGTACACCACCAGCGCGAGGACGTCGGACAGGCGCTCGACGCGCAGTGAGTGGACGGGCGGGGTGAAGTAGTAGTCGGCGAGCAGTCCTGCGGCGAATGCGGCCAGCAGCGCGGGTACGAGGCCCCCGACCAGGGCGATCACGACGACGGCGAGCAGGTAGAGCACCAGGGCGAGGGCGAGGTCCACGGGCTCGCCCAGGAGGACCAGCACGGCGGTCAGGCCCGGGAGCGTGATCGCCGCGAGCAGCATCGCCGTCCAGAAGCGCCGGGGGCCGGTGGCGCGGCTCGGGTGCGGCAGCCGCAGGGCGGAGGACTCCCCGGCGGCGTGCTCGTGGGTGATCACGAGTACGTCGATGGGGCCGGACCGCCGGATCGTCCGGTGCCCCACACTGCCCTGGAGGAACGTGGACAGCCTGCCGCGACGGCCGGCGCCCAGCACGATCTGCGTGACGTTCTCGGCCTCCGCGAACTGGAGCAGCGCCTCGGGGATCTCGTCGCCGGTGGTCTGGTGGTAGCTGCCGCCCAGCGACTCCACCAGGGCCCGTTGGGCGGCGAGGGCGGCCGGATCGCCGTGGGTGAGGCCGTCGCTCGGTACGACGTGCAGGGCCAGCAGCTCACTGCCGGGGACTCGGGCGCTGATCCGGGCGGCGCGGCGGATGAGGGTGTCGCCCTCGGGTCCGCCGGTGAGGGCGACCATGATGCGCTCGCGGGTCTCCCAGGGGGTGGTGATGCCGTGTTCGGCGCGGTAGCGCTGCAGTCCTTCCTCGACGCGGTCGGCGAGCCAGAGCAGGGCGAGTTCGCGTAGGGCGGTGAGGTTGCCGACGCGGAAGTAGTGGGTGAGGGCGGCCTCGATGCGGTCCGACGGGTAGATCTCGCCGTGCAGCATGCGCCGGCGCAGCAGCTCGGGCGGCAGGTCGACCAGTTCGATCTGGTCCGCGCGGCGTGCCACCTCGTCGGGCAGGGTCTCGCGCTGTGGCACCCCGGTGATCTGCCGGACCACGTCGCCCAGGGACTCCAGGTGCTGGACGTTGAGCGTGGTGACGACGTCGATCCCCGCGTCCAGGAGTTCCTCGACGTCCTGCCACCGCTTGGCGTTGCGGGAGCCGGGCACATTGGTGTGGGCCAGTTCGTCGACCAGAGCGACCTGCGGACGGCGGGCGAGCACCCCGTCCAGATCCATCTCCGTGAAGGTCGCCCCGCGGTACTCCCTGGTCCGCCGGGGAACGATCTCCAGCCCCTCGGCGAGGGCGGCGGTGGGCCGTCGCCCGTGCGGCTCGACGAAGCCAACGACCACCTCGGCGCCGGCCGCGGCCAGCCGCTGCCCCTCCTGGAGCATGGCGTACGTCTTCCCCACCCCCGGGGCGGCCCCGAGGTAGATCCTCAATCGCCCACGCGCCATGGTCTGGTTCCTGCCCGGTCGTCACGCCTTCGGCCTCCCCTCCATCGTGCTCCGCCGTGACCGCCTCCGCGCTCTGTCACGCGGGGCTCGGGGCCGCTCCGGCACTCGCCCTCCAGAAGACGGCATCGATGCCTCCCCACGTGGAGCGGCGGCCTGGACTTCGTCCGGTTTGATCCTCAGCGCCGATGCCCTTCGGTCGGTGCGTTCAGCAGTCGGTCCAGCTCCTGCCCGGCCTCGTCGTACCCGGCGTCGGAGATCCGTTGCAGCTCGCGCAGGTCGCCGGAAGCAGCCGCACGTCGAGTGAGTAGGAACCCTGCGTGCATGCATCCCTCGTCCAACAGCTCGCTCAGCTCGTCGAGGTCGCCGGCTGCGTCGGCGAGGTCGGCCAGCCGGTCCAAGGCCGTTTCATTGCCCTCGTCGGCCAGCTCGCGCAGTGTCTCCCGATCAATCTTCATGTTCGCCATGACACCATCCTGCAACCCTGCCCCAGGGGAAGGGTCAAGTGTGAGGATGGCCGGGTGATCACCATCGGGCAGCTGGCCAGGTACGTCGGCGTGTCGATCAAGACCATCCGCGTCTATCACGACAAAGGGCTGCTACCCGAGCCCGACCGCGATGCGTCCGGCTACCGGCGGTACGGCGCGCAGGACGCCATCGAACTGATCAAGATCCGGACGCTCGCCGAAGCCGGCGTCTCCCTGGCCCGTATCCGGGACCTGAGATCGGCAACCGACGAGGAGCTCCAGCAGGCGCTGCGCGAGATCGACGACGAGCTCACCGCCCGCATCCGTGGCCTGCGGACAGCACGGGTCCGCCTGCGCCGGCTCGCCGCCGGGCATCCGGCGCTCCTGCCCACCGAAGTCGGTGACCATCTGGAGCACCTGGCCCAGTGGGGATTCACACCTCGATGGGTGGACCTGCAACGCGACCTGTGGATCCTCATGTTCGCCACCCACCCGGACAGGGCGCTCGCCCTGTTCCACGACCAAACCGAGAGCCTGGCCAACCCGGCGCTACGGCAGCTCTTCCTCGACTACGACCACGCACACGACCTCGACGCGGACGATCCCCGCATCGACGACCTCGCCCGCCGGATCACCCAGGCGACTCGGGAACGCTACGGATCCGACGAACTGCCTGGCCTGGATGCACCCTCCGAGATCCCCGCCCTCGTCCAGGACACGGTCAACGCCACGTCCCCGGCATGGCAGCGACTCGACACACTCATCCGCACACAACTGGGCGCATAGCTCGACGTCTACGGATCAGGCCCGCGTCGGTGTACCGCTGCCCTCCCGTCCGCCACCGGCGAGCTGACCCACCATCATCACGATGAGGCCGGCGACCAGAATCGCGCCGCCGGTCAGGGTGCCCCAGTGGCGGGTCCCGGCATCGCTGATCACCAGCCCGAAGAGCACTTGCCAGCACAACGCGAGGGCCGCCACCAACTGGCCGAGGCCGTAGAGGCGAGGGCTGCGGACGTGGCGCCGGTTCATGGGGAGCACCCAGCCACGGGTGAGCGCCGCCATTCCGGATGCGGCGACGAGCAGAGCGATGAGAACCAGAGATGCGGCGAGGCACAGCTTCACGATTCTCTCTCCTGCACGCCGGACCCGCGCCGCACGCGAGCGTGATCATGGCACTTGGCGCACCCCACGTCCACAGGCTTCGCCGCGGGTCCCGTGATCGGCCGGACACGTCCTGAACGATCAGGCAGACCACGTGAGCCGCCGGCCCCGGAATCCCCACCCCGGGAGCCGGACGGCTCATGTGTTGTGCGACGGGTAAGCGGCACGCGGTGCGTCGGCCCGGCCCCCCACGGCCCGGGCCTTGCGTCCTTCGGCGGAGTTCAGGTCACACGCCTCCAGCCGCGCGCCACGGACCGTCATCCCGGTCCGTCGCCGCATCAGTCTCTCCCGTCGAAACAGCCCTGCCGGCACTCCTTGACGCCTTCCTTCCGCGCAGCGATCGATCTTGATGCGCCCCTGATGGCGCGTACCAAGGCAGCGTCAAGGGCGCGTTCAGAAGCTTGTCTCCGCAGGTCGGATGCGCTGGGATGGGGTCATGAACAGCGGTCCGCGTTACGACGACCGGCCACCGAATCAGGTGCCGCCGGCAGCGCCCGCTGTCCGCCTGGCTGTCTGACTTCGGCCGCGCGTCGTTCGCGTACCTGCCACCACCGCCTGAAGGGCGCTGTTCGGGGCACCATACGCATCCCCTCCTTCACCGCATGAGCTGAACCCGTGCCCCCGCGTCCCGCCGGGGCGACAGGCAGGTCAGCCATGCCCGTTTCCAGGAATCCGACATGCCTTCATCCCTGTCCGGACGTACCGTCCTCGTCACCGGCGCCACCTCCGGCATCGGCTACGAGACTGCCCGCCAGCTCGCAGAGCGCGGCGTCACCGTCCTCCTGCACGGCCGCACCCCCGATGAGGCGCAGGCCGCCACCGACCGGCTGATCACCACCGCCGGCATCAACGGCTCCTCCCTGCGGCCGCTCGCCGCCGACTTCGCCCACCTCGACGAAGTCGAGAGCCTGGCCTACGCGGTCGTACGCGAGCACCCGCGTCTCGACGTGCTCGTCAACAACGCCGCCATTGCCGCGCCCGAGCGCCACACCGTCACGGCCGACGGCAACGAGATCGCCTTCCAGGTCAACTTCCTCTCCCACTACCTGCTGACGAACCTGCTGGAGCCAGCGCTGACCTCCGACCCCGGTGGCCGGGTCGTCAACGTCTCCTCCTCGCTCCACCGCACCGCCACGATCATGTGGAACGACCCGCAGCATCTCCGTCGATACTCCCGCCTCGCCGCCTACGCGCAGTCGCAGCTGGCCCTGACCGTCTTCGCCGCGGACCCTCGCGTCACCGCGGTCTCCGTCAACCCGGGCATTTGCGACACCGGGCTCCTCCCGCTGTACGGGAACGAGGGCGCGCCGGCCTCCGAGGGGGCGCAGCACGTCGTACGGCTCTGCGACCCGGCCACCGAGATCGTCAACGGCGCCTACTACGACCGCTCCGAGCACGTCACGCCGGCCGCGGCCGCCACCGACGACCGGACCGTCAAGCGCCTCAACAAGCTCGCCGACCTCCTCGTCGGCCACACCGCCTGAAGGGATCCACAGCCATGTCCAAGCGCGCACGCAAGAAGAGGGCCCGCCGCAAGAAGGGCTCCAACCACGGCAGCAAGCCCTCCTGCTAGCCATCAGCCCACCCCGTGGGGCGGCCCTCCGCCAGGGCCGCCCCACCTTCATGCCCCCGCAAGGAAGCACCGTGATCAATCTGCCCTCCCACCGACTTCCGGGCCTCGTCCGCTGGTTCCCTGTCGGCGCACCGGGCTCGGGCGCCCTGACCGAGCACGTACTGACCACCGAGGCCGGCCGCTGGTGGGTGGACCGGGTCATCCAGCCACGTGTCATCGCCGCCGAATGCGGGGACCACGTACTGCTGCTCGGGGACCCGCAAGCGCTGACACCCCAGGACCTGGCGCACTTCGCCCACCGGTACATCGAGGCACCCGGCCACTTCCGGCCGCTGATCGGGGCCGCGTTCGACCGCGTCGTGCCCTGGCAGCGCACGGTGTACGTCAAGCGCACCACGGCGCCGGCCGCACCGCGCCCGAGGGGGATCACGCTACGACGGCTGACCGCTCAGGACGCCCGGGCGCTCAGCACCCTGTCTCCCGCGATGCACCGGATCCACCGCACCTGGGGCGGCCCCAACGCGCTTGCCCGTTCCGGTTACGCCTGGGCAGCGTTCCGTAACGGCCGCATCGTGGCCGTGGCCTGCACGTATTTCCTCGGCACCGTCTACGAGGACATCGCCTGCGTCTCCGTGCCCGACCCCCGCCTTCAGCACCTCGCGCTCGCCTGTGTCGACGCCCTGTGCTCGGACATAGCCACCCGCCGCCGCACCCCCAGCTGGACCTGCTCCGTGGGCAACCGGGCCGGTCGCCTGCTCGCCTCCAGTGCGGGATTCCGCGCCGAACGCGAGTACGGTCACTACGCGGTCGGCGCTCCTGCCGCCACCGAAAGAGTGGCAGCGGGATGAGGGGCGATACTCGCCCGATGGACTCCATCTACCGCAGTGCGGCGGGCCGGGAGCACATCCACCGCTGGTGCACCGACCGGCTCGACGCGTGGCCCGTGCCGCACGAGCGGTCTCAGGTGACCGCCAACGGAGCGCTGACCCACCTGGTGACCGCCGGCTCCGGCCCGACCACGGTCGTCTTCGTCCCGGGGACGAACTTCAACGCCGCCGCGTCCCTGCCCCTGGCCACTGCCGTGACCGCGGCCGGACACCGGCTCGTCATGGCGGACGTCCCCGGGCAGCCCGGCCTCAGCTCCGAGAAGCGCACGATCTCGGGCGTCCGCCTCCCCTGGTACGGCACCTGGCTGAGCGAGGTACTCGAGACGGCCGTGGCGGGGCCCGCGGTGGTGATCGGCCATTCCTTCGGCGCCGCCATCGCACTCTCCAGCCCGTCACCACGCATCGACCGGCTCGTCCTCGTCTCCCCTGGGGGACTGGGCCGGCTACGCCTGGCCCCCGGCCTGCTGGCCGCCTCAGCCGCCTGGTTCATGCGGCCGACCCCAGCCCGCAGCACCCGGCTCCTGCAGGCCATGCTCGCGCCCGGCCACCAGCCGCGCGCGGAACTGGTGGAGTGGATGACGCTGGTCGCGCGTCACTCCCGCTCCAGCGGAGCCCCCGGGACGGCCGACCTGCCCTCGCGAGCGGTTCCCCGACTGGTCGCCACCGGCGTGCACGACACGTTCCTGCCACCGCGACGATTCGCCCCTGTCGTCCGCGCAACGCTCGGTACCGGCCTGCACGTCATCCCCGACGCCGGCCACCTCGTCGTCGAGGAACACCCCGACCGTCTGGCGGCCCTCGTATGAGCCGGAACCCCGGCCACGACGGCCACGACGGCCTGCCCGCCATCGCCGTCCTCGGCGGGTGGCATGAGCTCGCCGTTCGGGGACTCGCTCTGGAAGCCGACTCGTTCAGCATCAGCTACATCGTCACCCCGACGCTGCCGCAGTCCGTACTGCTCGCCCTCGACGCGGAGGACGACCTCGGCAACACGTACGTGGACTGGGGCGGCGTCTACGACACTAGCCCGGACCGCCGCCGCACCCAGGGCACCATCACCGCCCGCCCTGCACCCCCGCCCACCGCACGCCATCTCCAGGCAAGGCTCACCTTCCTCAGGGACGGCGAGGAGTTCCCGTACGACCTCTCCCTGGACCTGTCCTGAAGCGGGGCCCTACCTGAACTCGGCCAGCCGGGGGCGCAGGCCGAGGAGGGTCAACCCGGCCACGAGCAGCAGCGCCGCGCCGGCCGCCGGGGCCAGCGTGGTCAGCGCCTCGCGTCCCTTGTGGACGGCCCGGTCGAAGTACCGCTGGTTGATGGCGGTGACCTGGTCCAAGGCCTTCATCCATTCCCCGAAGTGGGCGTTGGACGTGTCGGGCGCCCAGCCGACGCAGAACACCGTGGCCTCCTGCGTCTTCCCCTCGGTCACCAGCCGCCGGAAGGTCCGGTCATCGCGCTGGTAGACGGCGTACGCCTCGACGGTCTTCTCGGCGGCGTCCCGCTCCCCCGCGAAGGTGATGTTGTCCAGCTCGCGCCGGTACTCCCCGGTGAACTGCTTGTCGCTGTTGTTCTTCCGGTACGCGGCCCAGGTCTCGTCGAGTCGGCGGTCGTAGGTGGCGAGTCCGGCGCCCGCGAACCCGTACAGCTGCTGTGACTTGTCGAGGAAGGACCGCTCGTACCTGGGCCGGCGGTCGGGGTCCAAGAGGTAGCGGCTCTCGTCCGCGTTGGCGTCGTAGCCGATCGCCTTGGACCGCGACAGTGCGATGACTGAGTCGAACGAGTCCCGTCGAGCCACCTTCATCTGCTCGTAGTTGATCGCGAGCAGTTGCCCACCACACAGCACTGCGACGACCGCGCAGAGGGTGGCGGCGATCAGTCCCGGGTTGAAGACCCTGTGGAAGCGGCGGGCGAGACCGATCTGGAGCAGGACGAGCGCTGCGACCAGCAATACCCCGAGGACGGCTTCAGCGGTCCGCTGCACCGTGAGGTCGCTCCTCGCCGCATCGTACTGCCGCTCGTACACGTCGTTGTTGGCGTCGACGAGCTTGCGTGCCTCCGGCAGCAGCCGGTCTGCGAGAAGGTCGGTCGCGGCGCGGTAGTCCTCCCGGGCGGCGTCCTTCCCGCCGGGGTGGCTGTCGTTCTCCAGCGCCCGCCCGATCAGCTCCTGGTAGTGCGCGAAGTCGTCGGTGAGCCTCACGACGGTCGCCTCTGTGGCCGGGTCGCCCTCCGAGGCGGCGCCGAGCGTGCGCAGCGAGCTGCTGATGGTCTGCTGAGCGTCCTTGTAGAAGCCGTTGGCCTTCGTGTAGGACTCGTCCAGGCGGCCCGTGCCGGAGCCCGAATCACCACTGGAGAGGAGGATGTTGGCGGCCTGCGCGTCCATGTCGTTGAGCGCGAGGTTGAGCTGGGTCGCGGAGATGGTGCGGGGCACGTCACGCTGCGCCGTCTGGTTCCAGCCGGCGGCCGCTCCAGTCGCCGCGACCACGAGCAGAATCAGCAGCCCCGTGGCGAGGAAGTACGCACGCCGCGCGGGCGAGGCGCAGCCGGCCGGGCAGGGTGCCCCAGTAGCGATCGGCGAGCCGACGGGTCGGCCGGGCGATCCACACAGTGAGGGGAGTCCGTCGCCGCGCCCTTCCTCCCTCCGGTTCGTCTCCTTCACCCGATCCAGTGGCCATCCAGCCTGGAACGTCCGGTACGGGGATCTCCGCGGAAGATTCCGGGGCCCCCGCTCCCTGACTGGTCTCGGTACCGGCGGTGATCGTCACACGCCCCTCCAGCCTCACACCCGGGCGCTCGTACGCCCCGCGTGCAGGCCAGCATCAGGCTCAACTGTTCGAAACAACCGGCACGTTGACGACACTCATGCGCAGAAAGATCGGCATTTTGACGGGCCCTCGATGGCACCCCGATTCCGCACTCCGGAGACGTCGGCACCTCGCCGCCATGGGCCCGTCAAAAAGCCGCGCCACGGCGTCAGTAGTTCGTCAGGGTTCGGCTCGGACTGCTCCAGCCGCCGTAGCGTCGTCCTCATGGGACGACGCTTCACACTGGCTGCGACCGGTGCGCGTGCCGAGCGCGCGAACCCTGCTGGACCGTGGGTATACGACATCCACTGGGCAGGTGAGAGACGTACGGCGATCCGCGCCGCCTCCCTGCTGTTGGCGACCCTGCTCGTGGTGGACACGGGCGTCGGCTACCTCAGCCTTCCCCGCGCCGCCCTGTGGACCGGTTTGGCCGCCCTCTTCTTCTTGATCCTGCTGCCGCCCAAGGTCTTCGCGCGTCCCGGCCTGCTGACCGTCCGCGGAGTGCTGGTCGAGCACAGCGTCCGTACCGATTCCCTCGTCTCGGTCCACTGGTTCGACGGCGTGGCCCAGCGCATGCTCCTGCGGGACGTGGATGGCAGCGTGGTCGAGATCGACCCCACCGTCCTCACCCGCAATCCTGCTCTGTGGCGGCGTCTCGACGCGGACACCGTCACGTCGCTCCAGCGTGGCACGCTGGTGTGCGGCGCGACCGCCCTGCACCAGCTTGCAGAGCGCATCGACCGTGAAACGGCGCGGACGGTCTTCAAGGTCTCCGGCTTGCACTGACCGGTGCTCGGGCACCGGGTGCTCCAGGGCCATTTGCCGACCACTTCGTCCTTCCATCCGGGATCATTCGGCGGCGTCCTCATGCTGCGCGTGCACGGGCCGGGCTTTCTGCGCCTACGCTCCGGCCGTGTTCAACGTGACGGGTCTGCTGAAGCGTCTTGTGATCGGCCGGGCGATGCGCAGCGAGGAGCTGGGCGAAACCCTTCTGCCCAAACGCCTCGCGCTCCCGATCTTCGCCTCCGACCCGCTGTCCTCGGTGGCGTACGCCACGCAGGAGATCCTGCTGGTGCTGACGCTGGGCGGCCTCGCCTATCTGCACTTCACGCCGTGGATCGCGCTGGCGGTCGTGTTGCTGATGACCGTGGTGGTGCTCTCGTACCGGCAGGTCGTGCACGCGTACCCCAGCGGCGGCGGATCGTACGAGGTCGCCTCCACGAACCTGGGGCCCTCCGTCGGTCTCGTGGTGGCCGCCTCGCTGCTGGTCGACTACGTGATGACGGTGGCCGTGTCGGTCGCCTCGGGCGTGGACAACATCATCTCGGCGCTGCCGAGCCTGGCCGAGCACCGGGTGGGAATCGCGGTCGGCTTCGTCGCCTTGCTGACCGCGATGAATCTGCGCGGCGTCCGCGAATCCGGGCGGGCCTTCGCCACGCCGACGTACCTCTTCATCGGCGGCGTGCTGATCATGGTGGGGACGGGACTCTTCCGCTACCTGCTGGGCGACGCCCCGGTCGCCGAGAGCGCCGCGTACGGCATCGAGCCGGACCCCGCCGACGCGGGCCTGGCAGGGTTCGCCCTGCTGATGCTCGTGCTGCGCGCCTTCTCCAGCGGCTGTACGGCCCTGACCGGCGTCGAGGCGATCTCCAACGGCGTGCCGGCCTTCCGCAAGCCCAAGTCCGTCAACGCGGCGAAGACCATGCTGGCCATGGGCGCCATCGCCATCACCATGTTCGTGGGCGTCACCACCCTCGCGATGGTCGCCAAGGTGCACATCGTCGAAGACCCCTGCCGGCTGACCGGGCTGGCGGACTGCGAGGCGTACACCCAGCGCACCGTGATCGCCCAGCTGGCGGCCTCCGTCTTCGGCGGCTCGGACAGCTTCGGCTTCTACTTCATGCAGGCGGCGACCGCGCTCATCCTGATCCTGGCGGCCAACACCGCCTACAACGGCTTCCCGCTGCTCGCCTCGATCCTCGCCCAGCACCGCTATCTGCCCCGGCAACTGCACAACCGCGGCGACCGGCTGGCGTTCTCCAACGGCATCCTGGCGCTCGCGACCGTCGCCGCAGTGCTGCTGTGGGTCTACAAGGCCAACGTCACCGACCTCATCCACCTGTACATCCTGGGCGTGTTCACCTCCTTCACGCTCTCCCAGCTCGGCATGGTCCGGCACTGGAACCGCGAGTTGCGCACCGAGACCGACCCGGCGGTGCGCCGCAGCCATCAGGTCGCCCGGTCCGTCAACGGCCTCGGCGCCTGCGTGACCGGCCTGGTCCTGGTGATCGTGCTGGCCACCAAGTTCACCCAGGGCGCCTGGCTCGCCGTACTCGCCGCGCTCGTGCTGTGGGTGATGATGCGTGGCATCCGGCGCCACTACGACCGTACGGCGGCCGAGCTGACCGTCACCGATCCGCGAAGAGAGCTGGCACCACCGCCCCGGGTCTTCGCGATCGTGCTCGTCTCCACCATCCACAAGCCGACCCTGCGGGCCTTGTCCTACGCACGGGCCTTCCGCCCCAACCACCTGGAAGCGCTCACCATCTCCGTGGACCGTGAAGCGGCGGAGTCACTGAAGCGGCAGTGGGAGGAGTACGGGATCGAGATCCCGCTGAAGATCCTCGACTCCCCATACCGCGAGATCACTCGTCCCGTCGTCGAGTACGTCCGCTCGATCCGGCGGGAGAGCCCGCGTGATGTGGTGGGCGTCTTCATCCCCGAGTACGTCGTCGGCCACTGGTGGGAGAACCTCCTCCACAACCAGTCCGCGCTGTGGCTGAAGAGTCGACTGCTCTTCACCCCGGGCGTCATGGTCACCAGCGTCCCGTGGCAGCTGACCTCCTCTTCGCACGCCGACCACCCCGCGGCCCGCGCCCCGGGCTCCGTCCGCCGCGGAGAACCCACCCGGAATTCCGAGACCCCGCGGTAACTGCCTCGTGCCCTCACGTCACCCGGTCCGGGCTCCCGTACGAGGTCACGCAGCCTCTCCCCTGGCGAGCGTCAGACGGCGAGCGGGGCCGGTCGCGTAGTGGACGTATTCGCGGGTCAGGCGGAAGCCCGCCGACCAGGCGAGGAGGCGGCTTGGGCGGTTGTCGCGGGAGCAGGTCCAGCTCGGCGTACGGCCGCGGGCGGCGATGTCCTGGCACAGGGCGGTGACGCAGGCGAGCGCGAGGTGTTGCCGACGGTGGCCGGGGTCCGCGAGGGCGGCGACGTCCTCGTAGCCGCTGCCGAGGAAGTACGTGCAGGCCACCGAGAGGGCGCGGCCCCGGTGGAAGGCTCCCCAGCCGAGGCCGGAGGCGGCGAGCTGCTCCGGGCCGCCCCAGGTCCTGTGGATCCAGGCCGCCTCGGGGCCGAGAGCGACGAGTGCCGGCGCGTCCTGCGGGGTCAGCCGGCGCACCGTGATCCCGGGTGCCGGGCGGGCGGCCAGGGCAGGCGCCCGGTGTACGTAGACCATGCGCTCCCACGGATCGACGCGCGCGAACGCGCCCCCGAGGGCGGGCAGGAAGCGGGCCGGGGCCTCGATGTAACTGCCCGCGAAGGGAGCGAGGGCCTCGGGAGACAACACACCAGGCTCTCCTCGCAGCAGGACGTGATCCCCGCTGGAGACCGCCACGACCCGCGGGTCCACGGCACGGTCCGCCCACCACTGACCGGCACCGGTGGCGAGGACGTGCTCGGGGAGGGCCGCGACGCCCGGGGCCCCGCCGGGGAACCAGCGGGCGAGGGCGGGGAGACGGGTGGGAAGGAGCTGGATCACGACGGATGCCGCCTAGGTGGAAGGGAAGAGGTGCGGGGGCGGCCCGGGACGGTGGGCCGCCCCCGCGGGGGAACCAGCGCGAGCGGGAAGGCGACGCTGGCCGGCCTTGCGGCCGTGGTTGGCTTTGTTCGGGCGTCGGGCTTGCGCCCTCAGGCAGAGTGGCCGACGAGCACGTCAGCGAGCTTGTTCAGCCGCTTGACCGTGCGCTCCTCGGTCGCGCCGGAGGCGGGCTCCATCCGCTCGCTCCGGTCGTAGTAGGCCCCGTTGACGATCTCGACGGCTGGGTCGCACAGCCTCGCGACGTGGGCGGCCCCCTCGGACGGCGTCGCGCCTTCGTGTCCGTACAGCGGCCTCAGGGCGGTTTCGCACACGCCCGGGTTCACGGAGACGGCGGTCACACGCGGGTCGGCGGCGAAGACCGTGAGCGCCAGCTGCGACTGCGCGTACGCGGCGAGGCGGGAGTAACGGCGGGTCCGGTTGGGGTCGTTCCACATGATGGAACCGGTGCGGTGCATCGAGGAGGAGACGTTGACGACGCGGCCGCCCGGGTCGGTGGTCAGTACCGGTTCCAGCAGGTTCGTCAGCAGGTAGTGGGCGAGGAAGTTGACCTGGAAGGCGAGCTCGTTGCCGTCCGGGGTGACGGTGTGGCGCTCCGGCGCCGCGACGGCGGCGTTGTTGACCAGGACGTCGAGGTGCGGGTACCCGGCGGTGATCCGGTTCGCGAGTCGCTCCACCTCGTCGAGGTGCGCGAAGTCCGCCGCACACGGGCGCAGCATGTCCGCGTCGACGTCGGCGGTGGCGATGAGGCGGTCCACAGCTGCCCGGGCCTCCGCAGGGGTACGGCCGTGGAGGAGCACCGTCGCACCGCACTCGGCGAGCCGGCGGGCGGTCTCGTAGCCGATGCCGGAGGTGGCGCCGGTGACCAGGATGGTACGGCCGGACAGGAAGGAAGACATGAGTGGTTCCTGGGGAAGGGCACGGCGGCCGCCCGTTGCGGGAAGCGGCCGTGCGGTGAAGGTGAATGGGTATCGCGTACGGGCGTCAGCACGCCCGGCGGTACGCAGTGATCACGGCCGGGCCACACATGGACGGGCCGGGAGTCAACGGGTGCTAGCGCACCGGAAGGTGAGCAGGGCACTTCGCCGGCGGCACCGACGTGATCCCTGCACGGCTCCGCCATGACGGTGGCCGGTCATCGTGACGCTGACCAATGTTCACGTCATCCATCCAACCGGCGTGCGGCTGTGGGCTCAAGAGCCCTGATGGCCCTCTGACGAGCCATTGACGGACTTCAGCCGAGGCCGGGGACGGTGGACACCACCAGGTCGATGAGCTTGATCCCGACGAAGGGCAGGACGAGGCCGCCGAGCCCGTAGACCGCCAGGTTGCGACGCAGCAGGTCGTGGGCTGAGGCGGGCTTGTAGCGGACGCCGCGCAGGGCGAGCGGGATGAGAGCCACGATGATCAGGGCGTTGAAGATGATCGCCGAGGTGATGGCGGACTGCGGGCTGTGCAGGCCCATGATGTTGAGGGCTCCGAGGCCAGGGTAAGCCGACGCGAACATGGCGGGGATGATCGCGAAGTACTTCGCGACGTCATTCGTGATGGAGAACGTGGTGAGCGCGCCTCGGGTGATGAGGAGCTGTTTGCCGATCTCGACGATGTCGATGAGCTTGGTGGGGTTGGAGTCGAGATCGACCATGTTCCCGGCTTCCTTGGCGGCCGAGGTTCCGGTGTTCATCGCCACGCCCACATCGGCTTGCGCGAGCGCCGGGGCGTCGTTCGTGCCGTCGCCCGTCATCGCTACGAGCTTGCCGCCGGCCTGTTCCCGCTTGATCAGCTCGAGCTTGTCCTCGGGGGTGGCCTCGGCCAGGTATTCGTCGACGCCTGCCTCGGCGGCGATTGCCCTGGCCGTCAGCTCGTTGTCCCCGGTCACCATGACCGTGCGGATCCCCATGGCGCGCAGCTCCGCGAAGCGCTCCCGGATGCCGTCCTTGACTACATCCTTGAGGTGGATGATGCCGAGGACGCGCGGCCCGTCCCAGTCGTGCACGGCGACCAGCAGGGGAGTGCCCCCGGACTCGGACACGGTGGCCGACCATGCGACGGCTTCCGCCTGCACGGTCCCACCGCGCATCGCCACCCAGTCGCAGACTTGAGCAGTTGCGCCCTTGCGGATGGCACAGCCGGCGCCGTTGTCCCAGCTCAGGTTGATCCCGCTCATCCGGGTGCGGGCGCTGAACTCGGTGAAGCGGGGGTTACTGAGGTCCTCTTGGGCGGCCGGCTGGAGCCCATACTGGCCGGCCAGGGCCACGACGGAGCGGCCTTCGGGCGTTTCGTCGGCAAGGGAGGACAGCTGCGCGGCGTCCGCGAGCTTGGTCTGATCGACGCCGGGGAGCGGGATGAAGGCAGCGGCTTCCCGGTTGCCGAGGGTGATGGTGCCGGTCTTGTCGAGGAGGAGGGTGTTCACGTCGCCAGCCGCCTCGACCGCTCGGCCGGACATCGCGAGGACGTTGCGCTGCACCAGGCGGTCCATGCCGGCGATGCCGATTGCGGAGAGCAGGGCGCCGATGGTGGTGGGGATGAGCGTGACGAGGAGCGCCACCAGGACGGTCGTCGACTGCGCGGCGCCCGCGTACGCGGCCATCGGCTCGAGGCTGACCACGACCAAGATGAACACAACGGTCAGGGCGGCCAGCAGGATGTTCAGCGCGATCTCGTTCGGGGTCTTCTGCCGGGACGCACCCTCGACCAGGGCGATCATCCGGTCCAGGAAGCTGTTCCCGGGGCGCGAGGTGACCCGTACGACGATCGAGTCGGACAGGACCGTCGTACCGCCGGTCACTCCGGACCGGTCGCCACCCGACTCCCGCAGGACCGGGGCCGATTCACCGGTGACGGCCGACTCGTCCACCATGGCGGCCCCGTCGACCACGTCCCCGTCGGCCGGGACCAGTTCACCCGCCTCGACGAGGACGAAGTCGAAGGGCTGGAGCTCGGCCGGAGTCACCGCCTCGGTCTCGGCCCGGCGCAGGTTCGCCCCGTAGGTCCAATGGTTCAGCCGCAGCGCGACCGTGTCCGTACGTGCCTTGCGGAGCGACTCCGCCTGCGCTCGCCCCCGGCCCTCCGCGACCGCCTCGGCCAGGTTGGCGAACAGGACCGTCAGCCACAGCCAGACGCTGATCACCCAGGTGAAGACGGACGGGTGGATGAGCGCCGAGAGCGTGGTCAGGACGGATCCGACCGCGACGACGAACAGCACCGGCTTCTTCACCAGCTCACGCGGGTGGAGCTTGTGGACCGCCTCGCCGACGGAAGCTGCCAGCCGCTCGGGCTCCAGCATGTTCGCCTGCCCGGAGCGTTTGCGGGACGGGCGGGTAGGCGGTGTCCGCGGCGGGGTTCCGAGGCCTGGAGGAACGTGCTGCGCGGCGGCGCGAGGCATGAAGGGACCTTCTCAGTGGGATGTGGGATCGACTGGGCCACCCGGCCGGGTGGGCAGGGGTGCGGGTGAGGGGTGTCGCCGCCGGGGAATGTCACCATGGACCCCCTCGGCCGTCACGTGAGCATGGCTCCCCGGCGGCGCAACAGGCAGGAAACTACTGCCCGCTCGGGGGGTAAGACGCATACAGGCCAGGGAATTGGCACCTTCTTGATGGCAGCGCACGAGAAGTGTCAAACCACCATCAAGGGCACGTCAATGTGCGTCGGCAGTGACGCGGAAGCGCAGTCGGCAGATCACGGCGTCGGTGTCGCGGCGGACAGCGTGGGCCACAACCGCGCCGCGCTGGTTCTGCAGCAGCCGCTGCCAGAGACGGGCGGGTTCGGTCTCCGGAATGAGGACGGTCACCTGCGCGTCCGGATGGCTCCGGACGAGCTCCCGCACATAGCCGGACACTGGGCGGCCGAGGGAGCGCGTCTCCGAGGGGAGTTCGATGAGGTCGACGCCGGGATTCCACAACTCCCAGTCACGCCGGATGGCTTCGGCGCTCTGACGGTCCTCAGGTGTGGGGTGGGTGACGGTGACGGCGAGGACTTCGTCGCCGAGGGAGCGGGCGGCGGTCAGGGCCTGACAGGTCAGTCGGGACAGACCGGAGACGGGGACCACGACCAGCGAGTGGGCCCGGTGCGGGGGCTGCGGGACGCGGCCGAGTTCGAGGCGTTCGCCGATCTCGGTGTACGCGCGGTGGACGCGTCCGAAGCCGAGGACGATCAGCGGCAGCGCGAGCACGATCAGCCAGGCGCCCTCGGTGAACTTGGTGGCGGTGACGACGACGGCCGACACACCGGTCAGCAGGGCGCCGAAGCCGTTGAGGGCGGCCTTGGCCTGCCAGCCCTTGGGCCGTTCGCCGTACCAGTGCCGGACCATGCCGACCTGGCAGATGGTGAAGCCGACGAAGACGCCGATGGCGAAGAGCGGGACGAGGGTGTTGGTGTCGCCGCCGGAGAGAACGAGCAGAACGGCCGATACGAGTGCCAGCCAAACGACCCCGTGCCGGTGCACCTGGCGGTCCGCCTTGAGGGCGAAGACGTGCGGCAGGTGGTTGTCGCGGGCCAACAGGCTCATCAGCACCGGAAGCCCGCCGAAGGAGGTGTTCGCGGCGAGCGCCAGCAGCACCATGGTGGCGAACTGGACTATGTAGAAAGCAGCGTTGTGCCCAAAGGACGCGTCCGCAAGCTGGGCCAGGACGGTGACGCCCTCAACGGGCTGTAGGTGGAAGCGGCCGATCAGCACCGACAGCCCGATCAGCATGACGCCGAGCAGCGCACCGAGAGCCACCTCGGTGCGCTGGGCCCGGCGGGCAGCCGGGGCACGGAAGGACGGCACGGCATTGGCCACGGCCTCGACGCCCGTCAGGGCCGAGCAGCCCGCGGCAAAAGCCTTCAACAGCAGCAGCGCGCCGACGCCGGTAGCGCCCTCGCCGAGCGCGGAGGCATGTCCGGCCGCGGAGGCGGTGCTGACCGGGCCGTCGCGGAAGAGACCGACCGTGATCATCGCCAGGATCGACCCGACGAAGAGCGCGGTCGGTACGAGGAAGGCCTTGGCGGAGTCCACGACCCCGCGCAGGTTCACGGCGGTCACCAGCACCAGGACCGCGAGGCAGATCCAGACCCGCTCCCCGTGCAGCCCAGGGAAGGCCGAGGTCAGGGCGGCGACGCCGGCGGTGACGGACACCGCGACGTTCAGCACGTAGTCGAGAATGAGCGAGGCGGCCGCGACCAGGCTGGTGCGCCGGCCCAGATGCCGCTTGGCGACCGCGTACGAGCCTCCCCCGTCCGGGAACGCTGCGATCACCTGCCTGTACGAGGCAACCAGTACCGCGAGCAGGGCGGCGATGGCCAAGGTGACGGGGAGGGTAAAGCCCATGCCGTAGGCACCGGCCGCGGCCAGGACCAGGACGACCGCCTCGGGCCCGTACGCCACGGACGCCATCGCGTCGAGCGACAGCGCGGCGAGGCCCTGGAGGGCAGTCAGCTTGTGCCGGTCCCCGGCCCCGGAACCGCCGGTATCAGGAGGCTCCTCCTGGGCCGACCCCTGAGTGACCGTGGTCGGTTCTCCTGCGTGCATGGCCATTTTTCGCCGATCCCTCCGAATGAGCAAAGTCAGGACAGCGTCGGAGCCGTAGGGGTCGGCCGCCAGCACCCTTGGCGCATTTCATACGACCGCCCCCGCACTCTTCACGTGTTCCATACGTATGGGCGCTTGCGGCGTAAGGGGTCCGTCAAGAGGGGCTGCCTCGCGTTGCCCCGGCTCCGCGGAGATGCATGCTTGATCTGGGCGGAACATGCCTGACCAGGACGAAGAGGAGAAGCTACTGATGAACGCGGAGAACGTGGTCGGCCTGCTCATCGCCCTCGCGCTGCTGGGCTATCTCGTGGTCGCTCTGATCAAGCCCGAGAAGTTCTGATCGGCGCCCTGCATCACGATCGGCTTGTCCGGACGGGAGGCCTCAGATGTCCGGGTACTGGTTCCGGCTCCGCGACCGCGTCGCCTTGGTGGCGGCCCTCGTGGCCCCCTTCTTGGTGGCGCTCGTCCTCGTGCCTTTCCGTGCGGGTCTTTCGGCGACGAACGAGGCGCTGATCCTGGTCGTCGCGGTGGTCGCGGTCGCCGCCATGGGCAGCCGCGCAGCGGGTGCACTCGCCGCGCTCTCGGCGGCCGCGTGGTTCGACTTCTTCCTGACCGAGCCCTACCAGCAGTTCGCCATCTCTGACCGTGCGGACATCGAGACGGCTGTCCTGCTGCTCGTCGTCGGCTTGATCGTCTCGCAGCTGGCCGCGCGTGCACGCCGTCTCCAGGCGGTCGTGGTCACCGACGCCGCGCATCTGTCGAGTCTCCAGGGAACCGCTCGGCTGGTCGAGGACGGCGGCACACCGGAAGCGGTGGTCGAGTACGTGCGCCGGGAGCTCGTCGGGCTGCTGGGTCTGCGCGGCTGCCGCTTCGAGTACGGGACCCTGATCGGGCACCTGCCGCGCCTGGAGCACGGCGGCGGCCTGTGGCTGCGCCGCCCGGGCCGGATCACCGAGTACGCCGACTGGCCGGACGGGGAGACCGAGCTGCGGGTCGTCGGAGGCGGCCACTACTACGGCCGCTACCTCCTCGACCCGCACCCTGGCCGCCCCCTGCCGCCCGAGGAAGCCCGTCTGGTGGCCGTCGCGCTCGCCGCCCAGGCCGGCAGCGCCCTGGACTCGGCCGGCCTGTCCCACCAGGGCTGACCGGGTCCGACAGGCCCATTCCCGTAAGAGTGGCGTTAAGGGTTCCCGTGCGCCCGTATGGACCCCGTCAAGGTGTCTTAACACCCGGCTGAAGACACGGTTATCTCGTCATCGGCCGTCTGGCCGATTCTTTTCCTTCCCTCTTCATCCAGGAGCTCACGGTGGCCGATCTGGCCTTCGTCGTCACCACGGTCGCGGTCTTCGCGTTGGTGGCACTCATCGCCCGGGGGGTGACCAAGCTGTGAACGCCGAAAACATCATCGGCCTCGTCGTGGCCGTCTCCCTGCTCGGATACCTCGTCCTCGCCCTTGTGTACCCGGAGAGGTTCTAGCCACCGATGAGTCCCGTTCTCGCTGGTGTGCTCCAGCTCCTCGCACTGATCGCCGCGCTCGCACTGGCCTACCGCCCGCTGGGCGACTACATGGCCCGCGTCTACTCCTCCGACAAGCACTACAAGCCGGAGAAGTGGATCTACAAAGCCATCGGCGCCAATCCGAGCGCCGAGATGCGCTGGCCCGCCTACCTGCGCGCCGTCCTCGCCTTCTCCGCCGTGAGCGTCCTCTTCCTCTACGCCCTCCAGCGGGCCCAGGGCATCCTGCCCGGCTCGCTCGGCTTCGTGGCGATCGACCCGGACCAGGCCTTCAACACCGCCGCGTCCTTCGTGTCGAACACGAACTGGCAGTCGTACTACGGCGAGCAGGCCATGGGCCACGTCGTACAGACCGGCGGCCTCGCCGTGCAGAACTTCGTCTCCGCCGCCGTCGGCATGGCCGTCGCGGTGGCCCTCGTACGGGGCTTCGCGCGCTCCCGCACCGGGGAGCTGGGCAATTTCTGGGCCGACCTGGTCCGCGGTGTCTTCCGTATCCTGCTGCCGATCTCGGTGATCGGCGCGATCGTCCTGGTCGCGTGCGGTGCGATCCAGAACTTCGCCGGGATCCACGAGGTCGGCCAGTTCATGGGCGGCTCGCAGCAGTGGAACGGCGGGGCGGTGGCCTCGCAGGAGGTCATCAAGGAGCTGGGCACCAACGGCGGCGGCTACTTCAACGCCAACTCCTCGCACCCCTTCGAGAACCCCAACCCGTTCTCGAACCTCTTCGAGATCTTCCTGATCCTGCTCATCCCGTTCGCGCTGACCCGGACCTTCGGCCGGATGGTCGGAAACCTGCGCCAGGGCTACGCGATCCTCGCGACCATGGCCACCATCTGGCTCGGCTTCGTCGCACTGATGATGTGGACCGAGTTCGCCGGTAACGGCCCGGCATTCGACATCGCCGGCGGGGCGATGGAGGGCAAGGAGACCCGCTTCGGTATCGCCGCGTCCTCGATCTTCTCCGTGTCCACGACCCTGACGTCCACGGGTGCCGTCAACTCCTTCCACTCCTCCTTCACCGGTCTCGGCGGCGGCATCCAGCTGCTGGGCATGCAGCTCGGTGAGATCGCGCCCGGCGGTGTCGGTTCCGGCCTCTACGGCATGCTGATCATGGCGATCATCGCGGTGTTCATCGCCGGCCTGATGGTCGGCCGCACCCCGGAGTACCTGGGCAAGAAGATCGGCACCCGTGAGATCAAGTTCGCGGCCTGCTACATCCTCATCACGCCCGCCCTGGTGCTGGGCTTCACCGCGGCGGCGATGGCGCTGGACACGCCGGCCAACTCGATGACCAACACCGGGGCGCACGGCTTCTCGGAGATCCTGTACGCCTACACCTCGGGCGCCAACAACAACGGCTCCGCCTTCGCCGGCCTGAACGCCGACACCCAGTGGTTCAACAGCACCATCGGCATCGCCATGCTGCTGGGCCGTTTCCTGCCCATGGTCTTCGTCCTGGCCCTGGCCGGCTCGCTGGCCGAGCAGAAGCCCGTCCCCGAGACGGCGGGCACCCTGCGCACCGACAAGCCGCTCTACACGGGCCTGCTCGTCGGCACGATCCTCATCGTCACTGGACTGACCTACTTCCCGGCCCTGGCGCTGGGTCCGCTCGCCGAAGGGCTCGCGTCATGAGCACCACCACCCCCACCCGCGCACCACACGAAGACATCCCGACAGGTCACAAGCCGGCCGGGCGGGTCGGCGGCGGTCTCTTCGACCCCAAGCAGCTGCTGAAGTCCTTCCCCGACGCGATCCGCAAGCTCGACCCCAGGATCATGATCAAGTCGCCGGTCATGTTCGTCGTCCTGGTCGGGTCGGTCGTCACGACCGTCCTGGCGATCAAGGATCCGACGGACTGGTTCGGCTGGGCGATCACCGCCTGGCTGTGGCTGACCACGATCTTCGCCAACCTGGCCGAGGCGGTGGCCGAGGGCCGCGGCAAGGCCCAGGCAGACACGCTGCGCAAGGCCAAGACCGACTCCGTCGCCCGCCGCCTCACCAAGGACGGCAAGAGCGAGGAGCAGGTGCCCGGCGCGGAGCTGCGCATCGGTGACCTGGTGGTCTGCGAGGCCGGGGACGTCATCCCCGGCGACGGTGACGTCGTCGAAGGCGTCGCCTCGGTGGACGAGTCCGCCATCACGGGCGAGTCCGCCCCGGTGATCCGTGAGTCCGGTGGCGACCGCAGCGCGGTCACCGGCGGTACGAAGGTGCTGTCCGACCGGATCGTCATCAAGATCACGACGAAGCCGGGCGAGACCTTCATCGACCGCATGATCGCCCTCGTCGAGGGCGCGGCACGGCAGAAGACGCCCAACGAGATCGCGCTCAACATCCTCCTCGCGTCCCTCACGATCGTCTTCCTGCTCGCGGTCGTCACCCTGCAGCCGTTCGCGATCTACGCGGATGCCAAGCAGTCCATGATCGTGCTCACCGCCCTGCTGGTCTGCCTCATCCCCACCACCATCGGCGCCCTGCTCTCCGCCATCGGCATCGCCGGCATGGACCGGCTCGTCCAGCGCAACGTCCTCGCCATGTCCGGGCGTGCTGTCGAGGCGGCCGGAGACGTCTCCACGCTGCTGCTCGACAAGACCGGCACCATCACCCTCGGCAACCGCCAAGCCTCAGAGTTCGTCCCCGTCAAGGGCACCACGGCGGCGGAGCTCGCCGATGCCGCCCAGCTCTCGTCCCTCGCGGACGAGACGCCCGAGGGCCGCTCCATCGTCGTTCTGGCGAAGGAGAAGTACGGCCTGCGCGAACGCCACCAGGGCGAGCTGGCGCACGCCGAGTGGATCCCGTTCACCGCCCAGACCCGCATGTCGGGTGTGGACGTCGACGGCAAGCAGACCCGCAAGGGCGCGACCGGCTCGGTCGTCGCCTGGGTCAAGGAGCAGGGCGGCCGGGTTGCCGAGGACGCGCAAGCGCTCACGGACCAGATCTCCCAGGCCGGCGGCACCCCGCTGCTGGTGGCGGTCAAGGACGACAAGGGCGCCCGTGTGCTGGGTGTCATCCACCTCAAGGACGTGGTCAAGGAGGGCATGCGCGAGCGGTTCGACGAGCTGCGCCGCATGGGCATCAAGACGGTCATGATCACGGGTGACAACCCGCTGACCGCGAAGGCCATCGCGGAGGAGGCCGGTGTCGACGACTTCCTCGCCGAGGCCACCCCCGAGGACAAGATGGCCCTCATCAAGCGGGAGCAGGCCGGCGGCAAGCTCGTCGCCATGACGGGCGACGGTACGAACGACGCCCCCGCGCTCGCGCAGGCCGACGTCGGCGTGGCCATGAACACCGGCACCTCGGCCGCGAAGGAGGCCGGGAACATGGTGGACCTGGACTCCAACCCCACCAAGCTCATCGAGATCGTGGAGATCGGAAAGCAGCTCCTCATCACCCGGGGCGCTCTGACCACGTTCTCCATCGCCAACGACGTCGCGAAGTACTTCGCGATCATCCCGGCCATGTTCGCGGTGGTCTACCCGGGCCTGGACAAGCTCAACATCATGGGCCTGTCCTCCCCGAACTCCGCGATCCTCTCCGCGGTCATCTTCAACGCGCTGATCATCATCGCGCTCGTACCGCTCGCCCTCAAGGGCGTCCAGTACAAGCCGACCAGCGCCGACAAGATGCTCCGCCGCAACATCGGGATCTACGGACTCGGCGGCCTGATCGCCCCGTTCATCGGCATCAAGATCATCGACATGCTCATCACCCTCATCCCCGGAATCGGCTGATCACGCGATGAACAACTCCGTATCCAGCACCCTCCGCCTGATCGGCGCCGGCCTGCGCGCCCTGCTCGTCCTCACGGTTATCTGCGGGGTCATCTACCCGCTCGCCGTCACCGGGATCGCCCAGGCCCTGTTCAACGACAAGGCCAACGGCTCCGAAATCAAGGACAAGAGCGGCCAGGTCGTCGGCTCCTCCCTCATCGGGCAGAGCTACAACCTGCCCAAGCAGAACCCCGACGACGCCGAAGAAGCGGTCAAGCCGGACCTCAAGTGGTTCCAGCCCCGCCCCTCCAACGGTCTGGGCAGCAACAGCGTCAACATGCAGTACTCGCTGATCCTGTCCGGCGCCACCAACCGGTCCGCCGACAACGGCGCGGTCAACGGCAAGTGCACCAAGGACGCTGACGAGGGCACCCTCTGCGCCCAGGTCATCGCCGCCAAGGACGCCGTCGTCACCGACAACTCCACCGCGGACTACAAGGTCAACCCCGAGGACGTGCCGGCCGACGCCGTCACCTCCTCCGGCTCCGGCCTGGACCCGGACATCTCCCCGGAGTACGCCAAGCTCCAGATCCACCGGGTCGCCGAGCAGAACAAGCTCGACGTCAAGCAGGTCGAGAAGCTCGTCGCCGACCACACCACCGGCCGGACCCTCGGCTTCATGGGTGAGTCCCGCGTCAACGTCCTCGAGCTCAACACCGCCCTCAAGGCACTGACCAAGAGCTGATGATTCCCGTAGCAGGGGTCCGGAGTCGGCGGGACGTGGCTCGTTCGCGTCCCGCCGGCTCCGCCCCGTACCCATTGAAAGAGGAAGGCCCCACACCGATGATCAAGGTGCTGGTGGTGGAAGACGATGCTCAGCTCGTCCGCGCACTCAAGATCAACCTGCAGGCGCGGAAGTTCGAGGTGGAGACGGCTTCCGACGGAGGGAGTGCCGTCAGACTTGCCGCTGCCCGCAAGCCGGACGTCATCCTCCTGGATCTCGGTCTGCCGGACATGGACGGCATCGATGTGATCAAGCGTGTCAGGGAGTCCAGCAGCGTACCGATCCTCGTCCTCTCCGCCCGCCACACTTCCGAGGAGAAGATCCTCGCCCTGGACGCGGGCGCCGACGACTACGTCACCAAGCCGTTCAGCATGGACGAGCTCCTCGCGCGCCTGCGGGCCTCTGTCCGCCGCCGGGAGATCCCGGCACCCGCCGACGCGGTCTCCGTGGTCACGACCGACGAGTTCACCGTCGACCTGATCGCGAAGAAGGTCAGGCGGGGCGATCGCAGCGTGCGCCTCACCCCGACCGAGTGGCACCTCCTGGAGATCCTTATCAGCAACCCCGGCCGGCTGATCAGCCAGCGACAGCTGCTGCTCGACGTGTGGGGGCCCACGTACTCCGAGCACACCAACTACCTGCGGGTCTACATGGCCCAGCTGCGCCGCAAACTGGAAGCGGACCCCTCGCACCCGAGGTACCTGATCACCGAGCCCGGCATGGGCTACCGCTTCGAGGGATGACGTCATGGGACGCGGCAAGTTTCGGATCTACCTGGGCTCGGCCCCCGGCGTCGGCAAGACGTACGCGATGCTCTCGGAGGGCCACCGACGGGTGGAGCGCGGCACCGATGTCGTCGTCGCCTTCGTCGAGCATCACAACCGTCCGCGCACCGAGGTGATGCTGCACGGCCTGGAACAGATCGCACGGCGCGAGATCGAGTACCGGGGCAGCACCTTCACCGAGATGGACGTCGACGCGATCCTCGCGCGGCGCCCCGCCGTCGCGCTGGTGGACGAGCTCGCACACACCAACGTCCCCGGCTCGCGCAATGCCAAGCGCTGGCAGGACGTGGAGGAACTCCTCCAGGCCGGCATCGACGTCGTCTCCACCGTCAACATCCAGCACCTGGAGTCCCTGGGCGACGTCGTCGAAACCATCACTGGCGTCCGTCAGCGCGAGACGGTCCCCGACGAGGTGGTCCGGCGGGCCGACCAGATCGAGCTCGTCGACATGTCCCCGCAGGCCCTGCGCCGCCGCATGGCCCACGGCAACATCTACAAGCCCGACAAGGTCGACGCGGCCCTGTCCAACTACTTCCGCCCGGGCAACCTGACCGCCCTGCGCGAACTCGCCCTGCTGTGGGTCGCCGACCGCGTGGACGAGTACCTCCAGGAGTACCGGGGCGAGCACAACATCCGCTCCACGTGGCAGGCCCGCGAACGCATCGTCGTCGGCCTCACCGGCGGACCGGAGGGCCGCACCCTCATCCGCCGCGCCGCCCGCCTCGCCGAGAAGGGCGCCGGCGGCGAGGTCCTCGCCGTCTACATCGCCCGAAGCGACGGACTGACGGCCGCCTCGCCGAAGGAGCTCGCGCTCCAGCGGACGCTGGTCGAGGACCTCGGCGGCACGTTCCACCACGTCATAGGCGACAACATCCCCGACGCGCTGCTGGAGTTCGCCCGCGGGGTCAACGCCACCCAGATCGTGCTCGGCGTCAGCCGCCGCCGCTCCTGGCAGTACGCCTTCAGCCCCGGCGTCAGCGCCACCGTCGCACGCGAATCCGGACCCGACCTCGACGTCCACATCGTCACCCACGACGAGGCCGCCAAGGGCCGCCGCAGCCTGCCCGTCGCCCGCAGCGGACGGCTCGGCCGCTCCCGCCTCATCTGGGGCTGGATCGTCGGCATCGCCGGTCCCGCGCTCCTCGCGCTGCTCCTGAGCCAGGTCGTCCCCGAGCTCGGGCTCGCCAACGACATGCTGCTCTTCCTCACCTTCACCGTGGCGGCAGCACTCCTGGGCGGTCTGCTCCCCGCCCTGGCTTCGGCGGCCTTCGGGTCGCTGCTCCTGAACTACTTCTTCACGCCGCCGGTCCACAAACTCACCATCGCCGACCCCAAGAACATCGTCGCCATCGCGATCTTCGTCGGGGTCGCCGTCTCCGTGGCGTCCGTGGTCGACCTGGCCGCCCGCCGCACACACCAGGCAGCGCGACTGCGCGCCGAATCCGAGATCCTCTCCTTCCTGGCCGGCAGCATCCTGCGCGGCGAGACCGCCCTCGACGCCCTGCTGGAGCGAGTGCGCGAGACGTTCGCCATGGATTCCGTGGCACTGCTGGAGCGTGGCAGCGAAGTCGACCCGTGGACCTGCGCGGGCAGTAAGGGCACCGGTCCGGTCAGCCGCCCCGAGGACGCCGACGTCGACATGCCGATCGGCGAGAACATGGCGCTGGCCCTGACCGGCCGGGTGCTGCCCGCCGAGGACCGCCGCGTGCTCGGCGCCTTCGCCGCCCAGGCCGCCGTCGTACTCGACCGCCAGCGACTGGTCGGCGAGGCCGAGGAGGCCCGTCGTCTGATCGAGGGCAACCAGATCCGCACCGCGCTCCTGGCCGCTGTCAGCCATGACCTGCGTACTCCGCTGGCCGGGATCAAGGTCTCCGTCACCTCGTTGCGCTCCACCGACGTCGACTGGTCCGAGGAGGACCGGGCCGAGCTCCTGAAGGGCATCGAGGACGGCGCCGACCGCCTCGACCATCTGGTCGGCAACCTTCTCGACATGTCCCGCCTCCAGACCGGCACCGTCACCCCGATCATCCGGGAGACCGACCTCGACGAGGTCGTCCCGATGGCCCTGGCCGGCGTACCCGATGACAGCGTCGACCTCGACATCCCCGAGACGCTCCCGATGGTCGCCGTCGACCGCGGCCTGCTGGAACGGGCCGTCGCCAACATCGTCGAGAACGCCGTCAAGTACAGCCCCGGCGGCCAACCCGTCCTCGTATCCGCGAGCGCCCTCGCCTACCGCCTCGAACTACGCGTCGTCGACCGCGGACCCGGCGTCCCCGACGAGGCCAAGAACCGCATATTCGAGCCCTTCCAGCGGTACGGAGACGCACCCGCCGGCGCCGGCGTCGGGCTCGGCCTCGCGGTCGCCCGGGGCTTCCTGGAAGCGATGGACGGCACCTTGACCGCCGAGGACACCCCCGGCGGCGGGCTGACGATGGTCATCACCCTGCCCGTCAAGGACGGGGTGCAGCCGGGACTCCCCCATCTCCCGGCCGACGCCACGACCTGACCCGGCCGGCCCGCGCCTTCGGGGACGGACTCACCATCCGGGGTCGGGAGTGGCCGGGTCAGCCCGACGTGCCGGGTGGGGCTGGACGCCGGTCATCAGGACGTCCAGGCCCCGCCGGGTCGTCGCGAGCACGACCCGGTCGCCGGCCCGCAGGACGCGGCCGTGCGGCGGGCGCCAGTCGAAGCCGGTCTCCCGCGGCAAGTACAGACCGCCCAGCGTGTCCGAAGAGGAAGTCGGACGGTACGCCGCCGAGCCCTCCGACGAACCCACCGCCAGCACGCGCCATTCGTTCCGCTTGAACGCCTCGTGGATCGAGAACCCCTCCAGCTCGGGGTGCCCGCCCACGTCCACCACAGTGAACAGCAGCACCCCGCGCTCGACCGGCATCACGCCCAGGACGTGGCGGCCCATCATCGCCGCCGCGAACGAGGGCGCCGCCAGCGCCGACACACTGCGGCTGCGCGTCGGCGCGTGCGGATACGAGGCGCGCAGCGTGTGCGAGACGGTGGCCGCGAAGTCGTCGTCGTAGAGCCGCATGACCACCCTGATGTCCGGATTGGCCTCGCGGGCGGCCATCACGATGTCCAGGTTGGCGCTGTCGTCCCTGCTGAGCACGAGGAGCGACTTCGCCCGCCGGATCCTCGCCAGGTCGAGGACGCGCGGGTCCGTGGCGTCGTCCAGGAGCAGAGGGACGCCGAGTTCGCGGGCACGGGCGACGCCGCGTGCCCGCGGGTCGCGTTCGATGACGACCACCTTGTGGTGGGTGGTCCGCAGCCGACCGAGAACCCGCGTGCCGATCTTGCCGAGGCCGACCAGGACGATGTGGTCGCCGAGGGTCTCGGTGGGCGGGTGGGCGGCGGCAGCGGTCCGGAACGCCTCGCTGGCGTTCATCGTCGCGGCCACGACGAGGGGCAGTACTGCCAGCCCGACGAAACCGGCGACGAGTTGGAGCACCCGGCGCGTCGGCTCCTCGTCCGTCGCGGGGTCTCCCATGGTGAAGATGTCCAGCATCGGCAGATAGACCGCCTTCCACAGCGGTATCCCGTCGACCAGCGTGAGCGTGGCGAGCGACAGCAGCACCACGACGGCGGCGAGGAGTCCGAAGACGGACATGACCTCGCGCGAGACGAAGACCTTCCAGGGCAGTTGCGTGAGCCGGTCACGGAGCCAGCCGCCCGGCCTGCGCGCGTCGGCCGGTGCCTCCGGGACCTGGTCGTGGGTGACCTCCTCCAGCATCAGCCGGCCCTGAGTGAACTGCCGGTGGTACGAGGTGACCGTGTCCGGGAGGAGCTGCGTGCCGTCGGCACCGGGAGTCTCGGCGCTGTCCTGGCTGCGCGGATCGTCTCGGTCCGTCCCTGAGAAAACCGCCAGCGTGGCGAGGTCCGAGGCGTGCGGCGCCTCGCCCGCCGGACGCACCACACCGCGGAACACCTTGCCGTCGACCTGGAGGGTGTGCCCCTGGCCGAGCGCGGCGGCCGCGACCAGCTCGGGCACGGCAGTGTCGGCGTCGGAGAGCACGGTGGTGGAGGCGTCGACGAATCCTTCCTCCAGGTCCGGGGTGCGAGCGGCAACGGCACGGTCCAGGAGTTGTTCCAGGTGACGGCCGCGCTCACGGTGGTACATCCGGATGACCAGCCGGATCGACGGGTTGATGCTGCGGGCGAGCAGCGCGGCCATCATGTTGGTCTGGTCGTCGCCGTAGGTGAGGGCGAGCGCGGCGGCCCGCTCCACCCCCGCCGCCCGCAGGGTCTGATCATCGGGGCGGGCCGAAATGATCAGTTCCACGGGCGAGTGCGGGTTGTGGTGCAGTGCGTCGATCTCCCCACCGTGCTCATCACGACGGGACGGCAGCACCACCGTGACGGTCTCACCGCACACGGCGTCGAGCTCGACCGCGAGCCGACGGGCCAGGCCGTCGTCCCCGCAGATCACCATGTGCTGAGAGCGTGGAGCAACATACGGCAGTAGAGGGATAGTTGAGGTCACATCTGATCAGAATGGATCGGCTGCGCCACGGTTGCACTCGCACGCGAGTTCGCCGTCAATGTTGCGTATGTAAGCGATGCCGGGAGGGAATGGCGGGCCGGCCGGACGATGTCCATGACGACGGGAGACCATCGCCACGGCTGTGGTCGGCGCCCATCAGCCAGGCCCCACAGCACGCCCTGCGAGGGGCGGAGGAACGCCGGGCAGCGACAGGGTCATGGTCAGGCCGCCTCCCGGGGTGTCCTCGGGCGTCAGCGTGCCGCCCATCGCCTCGGTGAGTCCCCGGGAGAGGGCGAGCCCGAGCCCGACGCCCGTGGTGTTGTCGGTGTCGCCGAGGCGCTGGAACGGCACGAACGCGTTCTCGCGGTCCGCCTCGGGGATTCCGGGCCCACGGTCGACGACCCGGAACTCCACACGGTCGTCGAGCGCGCTGGCCGTCAACAGAACGCGCTGTCCAGGTGGGGTGTGCCGGGCGGCGTTGCTGAGCAGGTTGGCGACCACGCGCTCGAGCAGAGGTGGGTCGGCCAACACCGCAGGGGCCTCTTCCACGCTCCGGATGTCGATGACGGGCGCATCGGCGGGCATCCCGTCCAGTGCGGCGGGCAGCACTTCCATCAGGTCCGTGGCTCGTAGGTCCAGCTTCAAGGCCCCGGCCTGCAGGCGGCTCATGTCGAGGAGGTTCTCGACGAGGCGGTTGAGCCGGGCCATCGACTCGTCGGCGGTGGCGAGGAGTTCACCCCGGTCCTCCTCGCTCCACGCCACGTCACGGGCGCGCAGCGATGCGATGGCGGCCCAGCCGGCCGCGAGGGGGGTGCGTAGATCGTGGCTGACCGCCGCGAGGAGGGCTGTACGCATCCGGTCGGCTGCCTTGACGGGTTCGACCTCGGCGGCCGCCTCGGCCAGCCGGGCCCGTTCGACCGCGACCGTGACGTGCGCGGCGAAGGCTGCCAGGACACGCCGGTCGGAGGCGGACAGCGGACGCCCCCGCAGGACGAGATACCCGCCCTGGCCCACCGGGACACACACGGACGAGGTGTTCTCCGTGGCCGATTCGGCGGTGAGCTCGACGGAGTCCATGGCGAAGGTCTCCCTGGTCCGTTCGAGGAGCGCGGGAACGGCCTGGTCCCCCCGCACGATGGAGCCGGCGAGCGAGGAGAGCGTCTCCGCCTCGGCCGTCGCCCGGGCGGCCCTGCGCGACAGCCGCAGCGACCGGTCGATCGTCGCGGCGACGGTCCCCGCCACCACCGCGAACACCACCAGCGCGAGGATGTTGTTGGGCTCGGCGATCGTGAACTCGCCGACCGGCGGGATGAACCAGTAGTTCAGCAGGAGCGAGGCCGTCACGGACGCGACGAGGGCCGACACCACTCCGCCCACGCAGGCCACCCCGACCACCGTCACCAGGAACAGCAGCGCCTCACTGGTGAGGTTGAGGCTGCCCCGGGTCTGATCGAGTAGAAGGGTGAGCGGGAGCACGAGACCCAGTACCGGTCCGGCGATCAGGCGGGAGTTCGGCAGAGTCCGCCGTCGCGAGGGCAGCAGTCTTCCGTGTCCCGCCCGTTCGTGCGTGACCATGTGAACGTCGATGTCCTCGGACAGTGCGACGATCGTCTCACCCGTACCCCGCCCGGTGAGGAAGCGCTCTACGCGACCGCGTCGGCTCGTACCGATCACCAGCTGGGTGGCGTTCTCCGCGCGGGCGAACTCGGTGAGCGCCGTGGGCACATCGTCGCCGACCAGGGAGTGGTAGGTGCCGCCGAGGCTTTCGACCAGCGCGCGCTGGCGGACCAGCGCTGAAGCGGACGCTCCCGCGGCCAGGCCGTCACTGCGCGCTATGTGCACGGCGAGGAGGTCACCGCCCGCCGAGCGGGCGGCGATCCTGGCCGCCCGCCGGATGATCGTTTCTCCCTCGGGTCCGCCGGTGATGGCGACCACCACCCGTTCCCGGGTCTCCCACACTCCCCCTATGCCGTGCTCGACGCGGTACTTCTGCAGTGCCTCGTCCACGCGCCCGGCCACCCACAGCAGCGCCAGCTCCCGCAGCGCGGTGAGGTTTCCGACCCGGAAGTAGTGGGACAGGGCCGCGTCGACCTTCTCCGGGGCGTAGATGTTCCCGTGCGCCATGCGCCGTCGCAGCGCCTCGGGCGCCAGGTCGACGAGCTCGATCTCATGAGCCCGGCGCACCACTTCGTCCGGAACGGTCTCGTGCTGCCGGACCCGGGTGATCTTCTCGACGACGTCGCCCAGGGACTCCAGATGCTGAATGTTGACGGCCGTCACCACGTCGATCCCCGCCGCGAGGAGCGCCTCCACTTCCTGCCAGCGCTTGGCATGGCTCCCACCGGGAACGACGGAGTGGGCCAGTTCGTCGACGAGCGCCACCTCGGGCCGCCGTTCCAGGACGGCCGCCAGGTCCATCTCGGCGTACAAGCCTCCCCGGTACGTACGTTCCACGCGTGGCAGGACCTCCAAGCCGGCCAGCTTCTCCTCGGTCAGGCGGCGTCCGTGACACTCGACGAAAGCCACGACCACGTCCGTACCCCGGTCCGCCCGCCGCCGCCCTTCATCCAGCATCCGGTACGTTTTGCCCACGCCGGGGGCCGCCCCGACAAAGACTTTCAGTCTTCCGGGCCGGACAACCGCCTCCGCCACGTCACGTGCCTCCTCACGCCGAAGAACGCCCCGGTCCACGAAGGGGCTCCCCTGAGTGGCAGAGGCACACAAGTCCTGCTCACGCACATCATCGGGCGAAATTCCGCCGGATCGCGGTTGAGCGCGAGCACATTGACGCTGTCCTGACACAGTCCATGCGGATATGGTGAAGGCGGTGTGCCGGGAAGTCTGGTCGGCGTGACGGGTCACGTGGCCCCGATCTCGATTCCAGGGGTCCAAGGGGCGGCATGCGCAGCGTTGGTACGGTCTTGTTTCTCGTCGTCCTCGCCACCCTCGTCGCGACTGGTGCGCGCCGCTGGCGCATACCGGCTCCCTCCTTGCTCGTCGTCGCGGGCCTCTTCGTCGCCCTGCTGCCCGGGGCCCCCGAGATACACATCACCCCGGAGATCATCGGCCTCGTCGTCCTGCCGCCCCTGCTGTACGCCAGCGCCGAGGAGCTGTCGTGGCGCGAGCTGCGTGCGGTGTGGAAGCCGGTGTCCGTGCTCGCCGTGGGTCTCGTACTGGCCTCGGCCGCGGTGGTGGGATTCGTGGCCTCCGCGCTGACTCCCCTGTCCTGGCAGATGGCGCTGGTCCTCGGGGCTGTGCTCGCGAGTACCGACCCGGTGGCGGTCACCGCGCTCGGCCGGCGGCTCGCGCTGCCGCCCAGGGTCCAGGTCATGGTCCAGGCCGAGAGCCTGTTCAACGACGCCACCTCCCTCGTCCTCTTCCGGGTCGCGGTGAGCGTTGCGATCGCCTCCTCCGCGGTCTCCTGGGGCAGCGCCGGCAGTGAGTTCGCCCTGCTTGCCGGAGGCGGCACCCTGATCGGGGCCGCGATCGCCGGCGTCGTGATGCTGATCCGGCGCCGCATCGAGGACCCGGTCCTGGAAACGGTGGTCGCGCTCGTCACCCCGTACGCCGCCTACGTCCTGGCCGAGACCGCCCACACGTCCGGCGTCACCTCCGTGGTCGTGGCCGGCGTCCTCGTGGGCGGCAGCGGCGATCGCCTGACCAGCGCACGCATCCGCCTCCAACTGCACGCCGTCTACGGCACGGTGGTCTTCCTCCTCGAAAGCGTGGTCTTCAGCCTGATCGGGCTCTCCCTGCCGGGCCTGATCCGCGAGCTGGGCGACGAGAACCGGCTCTGGCCGGTGTACGCACTGGCCCTGGCCGGCACCGTCATCACGGTACGGGTCCTGTGGATCTTTCCGCTCTCCGCCCTCCTCCAGGGGAAGAACGGGAAGGCCAAAACCAACTGGCGGATCCCCGCCGTCCTGTCGTGGGCGGGAACCCGGGGTGTCATGCCTCTCGCCGCAGCCTTGTCCATCCCCATCGCCGCTGCGGACGGATCTCCGCTGGCTCAGCGCCCTTTGGTGCTGGTCCTGACCTCGTCCGTCGTGGTCGTCACCCTCGTCGTCCAGGGCTTCACCCTCGCCGCGGTCGTCCGCCGCTCGGGGATCGGCCTCGAACCGGATCACACCGAACGCGAGGAGGTCGGCGCGCGACTGAGTCTGGCCGAAGCGGGTCTGCGCCGGCTGGACGAACTGTCCGGGCTCGAGGCCGCACCCGAGGCGGTACTCGATCGACTCCGTCGTGCCCTGCAAGCCCGCCGCGACCACGCCCACGACAGGCTCGGCGACGACGAGGGGCCGTACGAGTCCGCCGACCAGGTCTACCGACACCTGCGCCGCGACCTGATCAATGTCGAGGCCGCTGAACTCCGGCGCCTCTACGACGACCACCACATCAGCGACACCACCCGCCGACAGCTCCAGCGCACGCTCGACCTGGAAGAGGCACGGCTCTCCGACCTGTGAAAGACCCTCCACGAATAACCGCGTCAACATCGCATCAATATTCCGGAAAACCGCGCGGGAGCCCCTCCAGCGGAGAGACGGGGAATCGGCCATCTCACCCATCCGGGGCTCTTGCCGCTGCACGGCGAGACAAGGCCTGCAGGAGCGCTGCCTGGAAGGTCTCCGTTCTGCCGCGTGTTCCGCCGATTCGGTGTCCTCAACGGGAACCGGCCATCCGATCCGGCCCTATTGCAGCGCCAGGAAGCGGATCCATAGCCTGATGGCGCATCGAGAGTCCCTTTACTCGAACCCCGCTCGAACCGAATGAGTCGGCAGGGGAAGGCTCGCACAAGCCGCGGAAGGGATCACCATGAGCATGCGCAGTACACGCCCTTTACTTTCTCTCTATCGAGCCATTTACACGGCAGGCGTCGTCGCCCCTCTCATGGCGGCAATGCTCGCGTTATGGTTCGGCCTCAGCCGCCCGAGCTGGACCGGGCTGATCATCGCGGCGGCTCTCATCGGACTCCTGCTCTTCATCGCACGAAGGCGCCTGGCGGAATTCCGCTCATTGCATCACCTGCCGGGGCCGAAGCCTTCGTTCTTTCTCGGGAACACGGTCGACCTGTTGGCCGGCGGGCACGGCGGCCGGCACGAAACGCTCCAGGCCCTGCACGCCGAGTACGGGCCCATCGTTCGACTCCATTTGGCGTGGGGAAGCTCCCCCTTCGTGTCGCTGTCGTACGTGTCCCCCAACCTCTACAAGAAGGACCTGGACTCGCACCGTCGGGCCGACCGCACTGTGCTGGCCCGCAGCCTCATGGGTGTGGAGGGAGGCGAGCTGCACCGTTCCCGCCGGCAGGTGATGTCACCGTCCCTGACGAATCGCCGCGTCGCGGAACGGGCTTACGTCCTGAAGGACGTGTCCAGCGTGTACGTGGACAAGTGGAAGCACGTGGACGAGACGTACGACGGCCTGCAGTCCGACCTGCGCGACTGGAGCGTGAACTGCCTCAGCGCCTTCCTCTTCGGTGACGACTGGCATGTGCAGGCGGATCTGCACGAGTACCACCGCGCGCTCGGCGCCATCGAGGAAGAGGTGAGCTTCCGGGCGTTCCACCCGTTCTTCGTCAGGTGGATCTTCCCGAGGCGGCGGCGCCGGGTCAGGTCCGCGTATCGCCAGGTCGCCGTCGTCCTCGGCGCGGTGATGAGCCGCCGCGAGCAACGCGTTCCCCCCTCCTGTCCGGCACACCAACGGCCGGACGACCTGCTCGACCGGCTGACGCAGTCGCCCTGGTCATCCGAGGACCGCGTCGAAGAGATGATGTCCCTGGTGCTCGGCGGCGCCGATCCGATGTCCTACGTCCTGTCGCAGGCGCTGGTCATGCTGTCCCTGGATCCGCACGTGCAGGAAAAGGCGCGCAAGGCGATCGAGGCGGCCCCTCCGGAGGACGGCGACACCATCCCGGAGCCTTACGTCCGAAACATCGTCTACGAGACGCTGCGGCTCTTCCCGCCGGTCCCGTTCAGCGCGAAATTCACGAACGACCTGACCCTGGAGGAAAGAGGCGGGAACATCCCGCCGGGCACGGTCGTCATGTGGATGAAGAACGCCATCGGAAAGAATCCGAGCATTTTCAGCGAGGCGGACCGCTTCAACCCGGACCGATTCTCGGCAGACAGTACAGAGCACGACACCATCAACGATTTCCTTCCCTTCGGCGCCGGCCCTCGGCACTGCATAGGAAACCGGCTCGCCGAGCAGCAGTGCGCCGTCATGCTGACCGAGATCCTGAAGAACTTCTACGTCGTTCCGGACGAGAGCATCGAGGTGTCGTTCCACTCGACGATCTCCGTAGTGCCATCGGCCGTGCCGGTCAGGCTGGTCGAGCGCTGAAAGGATCCGATATATGACAGAGACTGGCAGGTCCGCACCGATCGCTCTGCATCGCGCCGAGGGTGAGGGAGAGGCGCTTTGGTTTCTTGATTTCCTTGCGACGGTCAAGGGTTCGTCGGCGGAAATGAACGGGGCGGCGTCCGTCATCGAACACCTCGGCCGGCGCGGTTCAGGCTCGCCACTGCACGTGCACCACAACGATGACGAGTGGTGGTACGTACTCGATGGGGAGATGGCCTTCTGGGTGGCGGGCCAGGTCATTCAGGCAAAGACCGGGGCTTTCGTCTACGGCCCCCGCCATGTGCCCCACACGTTCCTCGTGACCTCTGACGAGGCCAGGTTCCTCCATGTCACGGAGCCCGGAGGATTCGACGGGTTCACGCGTTCCCTCGGGAGGCCCGCGCGCGCCCTGGAGATTCCGTCGGAAGAGATCGCCCCGCTGGACCTTGAGCGGCTGCCCGCCATCGCCGCCGAGTACGGAATCGAGGTGCTCGGACCTCCCGGCATCCCGACCGCGATCCCCGACTTCGGACACCAGAAGGAGACCCCGTGACCATGCCCTCACCGCTCTCGGACCCGTCCATCGTGCCCGACCCCTATCCCGTCTACACCGACCTCGCTCAGCGCGAACCGGTCCACTGGTCCGAAGGCCTGAACGCCTGGGCGGTCATGAAGTACGCCGACTGCGCCGCCGCGCTGAAGGACCCCAGGCTCAAGGCCGAACGGATGGAAGAGGTGCTGGACGTGAAGTTCCCGGGCCAGCCGCTGCCGCCCGAAAGCATCTACCACCGGTTCACCAAGAACGTCATGATGTACACCGACCCGCCGCGTCACGACGCGCTCCGCAGGTCCACGCAGGCGGGCTTCACCCGCGCCGCCCACGAGCACTACAGCCAGGTCATCGAGCGCGTCGCGACCGACCTGGTCGCCTCGGTCCCCGTCCGCACCAAGGAGATCGACGCGGTCTCCGCTCTGGCCGCCGAGCTCCCCGTGCGCTCGGCCGTACGAGCCTTCGGTGTGCCGGAGGAGGACCTGGACTTCGTCATACCGTGCGTGGACACCCTCATGACGTACTGGTCCGGGCCCCAGGACCAACCGGTGCAGCTCGACCGTCTCCTCGAACTCCTCACGGACCTGCACACCTACGCGTCGGAGCTCGTCGAGGGCAAGCGCGGCAAAGTCGTCCCGGACACGGTCATCGCACGCCTCGCGGCCGCCCAGGACCACCTGACCGAGACCACGCCGGAGCAGACGGTGCACCAACTCGTGCTGCTCTTCATCGCATTGTTCGCCCCCACAACACCAGGCTCCCTCAGCAGCGGCATGCTCTCCTTCGCCCACAACCCGGATCAGATCGCCCGCTTCCTGGCTGACTCCGCATGCGTCGACAACACGGCGAACGAGGTCGTCCGCTACAACGCGTCCAACCAATTCACCTGGCGCGTCGCGAAGACGGACGTCGAGGTGGCCGGCGTACGCATCGGGGCGGGGCAGAGTGTCGCCCTCTTCCTGGGCGCGGCAAACCGGGACCCCGGCGTGTTCGAGCGGCCCGGCGCGTTCGATCTCGACCGGTCCAACAGCGCCAAGCATCTGTCCTTCGGCCTCGGGCTCCATTCCTGCCTCGGCAGGCAGATCGCCAACCTGCAGCTCAAATGGTTCTTCGTCGCACTACTCGCACGCTTCCCCGGCATCCGGCTGGCCGGCGAGCCCACCTGGAACCCGAACCTCGAATTCCGGTCCCTGCAGTCGCTGCCTCTCAGGCTCAGCTGACGGGAGCCACCCCGGCGCCCCCCGCCTCATGCGAGGAAACCGTGAACTCCAACGCCCTTCCCACCCTCACGTCCGCCCACCCTGCCACCGCCTCGGGACCTGACGGCATCGCTGTCACGGACCGGGACGAGGCCGAGGAGTTCCTGCGCCAGTTCCATGCCGAGCATCCCCGCCAGTCCGTCCCGCTCGACCGGCGCCTCCACCAGGTGCGGGCCGCCATCGACGACGCGGGCACCTACCGCCACACCCCGGGCGAACTCGCCTTCGGTGCCCGCGTCGCGTGGCGCAACTCCAGGCGCTGCATCGGCCGCCTGTACTGGAACAGCCTGCGTGTCCTGGACCGCCGCGACGCCACCCATCCGGAAGAGATCCACCAGCACCTGTGCGAACACCTGCGCCAGGCGACCAACCTCGGCCGCATCCGCCCCGTGATCAGCGTCTTCGCCCCCGACACACCCGGCCGACGTGCCCCCCGGGTGTGGAACGACCAGCTCATCCGCTACGCCGGCCTCCGCCGCGACGACGGCACGGTACTGGGCGACGCGGCGTACGTGGGCTTCACCGAGCTGGTGCGCAGGCTCGGCTGGCAGGGTCCCAGTGGCCCTTTCGACGTACTGCCCCTGGTGATAGACACCGCTGATGACAAGCCCCAGCTCTTCGACCTGCCGCGGGATCTGATCCTGGAGGTCCCCATCACCCACCCGGACTGTCGGCGAATCGACGATCTGGGCCTGCGCTGGCACGCCGTACCGGCCATCTCCAACATGCGCCTGCGGGTCGGCGGCATCGACTACCCGCTCGCCCCGTTCAACGGCTGGTACATGGGCACCGAGATCGGCGCCCGCAACCTCGTCGACGAGGACCGCTACAACCTGCTGCCCACCGTCGCCGCCTGCCTCGGCCTGGACACCAGCAGGGAGAGCACGCTGTGGCGCGACCGCGCACTGGTCGAACTCAACGTCGCCGTCCTGCACTCCTTCCATACCGCGGGCGCCCGGATCAGCGACCACCACACCGAATCCCGCAACTTCCTCACCCACCTGGGCAAAGAACAACGCCACGGCCGCTCCGTCCCCGTGGACTGGAGCTGGATCGTCCCCCCGGTGTCAGGCGGCATCACCCCCGTCTTCCACCGCTACTACGACGACGCCGACCAGCGCCCCAACTTCTACCCCGACGACCGCGAGCCTGACGATGCGTCAGGCCAGGACGGGTGCCCCGTTCGACATTGACCCAGGCCGTTGACTCAGAGGTCGACCACCTCGGATCCGGGGAGCACTGGATTTCAGCGCAATGGCGAGGCCAGCGAGATAGTGCACCGAAGGCACGGAGATCCCTCGGCAACGGAAGACCACGACCACGCGCATCACCCAGCACCAGGGCTCCGTCGTTCTGGCTGAGCATCCGGTTTGATCACGTGATGCCCCAGGGCGACGAGTGGCGGACGACGTCGCCAGAACGACGGTGCCCTGAGCCGGCACCACGCGGGAAGGCCACACCGCCTCGACGTCAGTTCCGCGTCAGCGCCCCGCCCAGGAGGCGTCAGGACTGCGTCAGGGCCCTATCGCGCACGCCTAAGATGCCGTTCGCTGGTGAGGTTGAAGTCCTCATGAGGGGTAAGGGCGAGTACGGGTGAGTACCGAGACTGTCGTAGGCATCGTCATCGCAGTGAGCCTGGTCGGATATCTCGTCCTGGCATTCCTCTTCCCGGAAAAGTTCTGAGCAGTCGGTCCCAGACGCGGTGGCCTTGCGGCCGGGCCTGGGGCGCACTGCCTGCCAGCCCCAAGAACCGCACCTCCCTTCGCCGGGCTGGCCGGGCGCGGCGACGGCGCTGGGGCCGCCACCTGAGCACCTCCTCAATCGGGGAATTCCGGGCATGGGCGATGGCGTGCCGCGATCACTGGTCCAAAGGGTTCATCCGGCGGGTATACCCTGCTCGACGGCCTATGTCCCGCGCGTACCGAAAGGCAGGTGAGACCCACGATGTGTGGTGAACCTCCTAGTCGCACGCCGCGGGACGCTGCCACGACCTGCCCCTAGGCGGATCGGAAGGCGGTGTCAGCGGCGTGCCCTCGTGCATCCCCAACGCCTTCTCCTCCCTGCCTGCCGAAGGACTCCGTCGTGTCCGAGCGTCGTCACCTGCGTGCCCTGCGCGCGTTCAAGAAGCCCGCCAAGCGCCCCTCCCAGCCCCGCCCTGCCGCCGAGCAGCGCGGACCGGCCGCCGCGGCCGAGCCGCAGGCGGTCCGCGAGTCCAGCGTGATCACTGCCGCGATCTACCGCGACGGAGTCCGCACCAGTACCCATGACTCGCTCGCCGAGACCTTCGGCAAGCTTCGCGAGGAGGACGGCGGGATGGCCTGGATCGGCCTGCACCGGCCGACCGAGGCCGAGCTGCTGTCCGTCGCCGAGGAATTCGACCTGCACCCCCTCGCGGTCGAGGACGCCCTGGAAGCCCACCAGCGGCCCAAGCTGGAACGCTACGGCGACACCCTGTTCGTCGTCCTGCGCGCCGCCCGCTACCTGGACGACGCCGAAGAGGTCGACTTCGGCGAGCTGCACATCTTCGTCGGACCCGATTTCGTGATCACTGTCCGCCACGGCGCCGCCCCGAACCTGGCCGCTGTCCGGCGTCGCATGGAGGACAGCCCGGATCTCCTCAAGCAGGGTCCCGAGGCCGTGCTGTACGCGATCCTCGACGCGGTCGTCGACGACTATGCGCCGGTGGTGGTCGGCGTGGAGAACGACGTCGACGAGATCGAGACCGAGGTCTTCCGCGGCGACCCGAAGGTCTCCCGCCGCATCTACGAACTCTCCCGGGAAATGGTGGAATTCCAGCGCGCCACCAGACCGCTGATCAGGATCCTGGAAGGGCTGACGGCCGGATTCGAGAAGTACGGCATCGACGAGGAACTGCGCCGCTACCTGCGCGACGTCGCCGACCACGCCACCCACGTCACCGAGCGCGTCGACGGCTTCCGCCTCGCTCTACAGGACATCCTGGCCGTGAACGCCACGCTCGTCACCCAGCAGCAGAACGAAGAGATGAAGCAGCTGGCCCACGCCAGCCACGCCCAGAACGAGGAGATCAAGAAGATCTCGTCCTGGGCGGCGATCCTCTTCGCACCGACTCTGGTCGGCACGATCTACGGCATGAACTTCGAGACCATGCCCGAGCTCAAGTGGGCCGTCGGCTACCCCTTCGCCCTGGCCCTCATGGGTGTGGTGTGCCTCAGCCTGTACGTGGTCTTCAAGCGCAGGGACTGGCTCTGAACCCGTAAGGAGGGAGATCAGCTGTGCGCAAGCACCTTCCGAAGCTGTTCGTCGCCGCGATCGCGTCCTGGATCGCGTTCATCGTGATCTGGATCTACCTCAGCGGATAGGGTCTCGCCCTCCCGGTCGCCCGGCGAGAGCGGGTCAGAGCCAGCCGTTGCGGCGGAAGCCCCGGTGGATGACGAAACAGGCGACGGTGATGACGCCGAGGACCAGGGGATAGCCGTAGGTCCAGCGCAGTTCGGGCATGTGGTCGAAGTTCATGCCGTAGACCCCGCACACCATCGTCGGCACGGCGATGATCGCGGCCCAGGCCGTGATCTTGCGCATGTCCTCGTTCTGGGCGACGGTCACCTGCGCGAGGTGGGCCTGCAGGATGGAGTCGAGCAGCGCGTCGTAGGAGGCGATCTGTTCCGTGGCCCGGGTCAGGTGATCGGCCACGTCACGGAAGTAGGCACGGATGTCCGGCTCGATGACGGGCATGGGCTGGGTGGCGAGCTGCTGCAGCGGCCGGTCCAGCGGCGCCGCGGCCCGCTTCAGTTCCAGCAGCTCCCGCTTGAGCTGGTAGATCCGGCCCGCGTCGCCCCGGCCGCTGTGATCGCTGAAGACGGCGGTCTCCACGGCGTCGATATCGCTCTGCACCGCGTCCGTGACGGCCAGGTAGTCGTCGACCACATGATCCGCTATGGCGTGCAGGACCGCGGCCGGCCCCTTGACCAGCTGCTCCGGCGTGGCTTCGAGAACCTCCCGCAGCGGGCCCAGAGAGCCGTGCCCACCGTGCCGGATCGTGATCACGAAATCCGCGCCGACGAAGGCCATCAGCTCGCCGGTGTCCACCACCTCACTGGTGGCCGTCAGCTCCCCGTGCTCGACGTAGCGCACGGTCTTGAAGACCGCGAACAGCGTGTCATCGTACCGCTCCACCTTGGGCCGCTGATGCGCGTGGACCGCGTCCTCGATCGCGAGCGGGTGAAGGCCGAACAGCTCGGCGAGGCCGGCGAACTCCTCCTGGTCCGGCTCGTGCAAACCGATCCAGACGAATCCGTCCCCCGACTTGCGTACCCGCCGCAGGGCCTCGTCCGCCTCGCAGTCACCGTGCTGCCGTACGCCGTCGACGTAGACCACGCAGTTCACGACCGCACTGCCCAGCGGCGACCGCGCCGGGTGGCTGAGGTCCACGGCACGCCGGTAACTGCGGCGCACCGCCTGACGGATGTTGCTGAACATCGACACTACGACTCCTTCGGCGGACCACCGGCCAGTCTGACGCCACGCGGAAGACCTTCCGACCGTCACGGAACGTGTTCGGCAGGGAAAGCCCGACAAGGTATCAAGCGTGGGCGGAGTCCGGCCTCGAACAGTGGACAAAGCCACCCTCCGCACCAGGGCTGCAATCTGCCACGAGAGGCGACTTTCCACTAATGACGATCCGTCAGAAATCCAGTCGGGCAAGCGTCGAGCGAGCGTCAAGATATCACCTGTAACGCCCACAACGCACATAATGCGCACCGACAAACCTGCAGGTCAGGCACCCTTCGCCAACGGCTCCAGGATCGCCACGCACTCCATGTGGTGCGCCATCGGGACAAGTCGAGGCATCCGATGCATGGGAGCTCCGTCGAAGCTGACGCCCAGTGCCGCCCAGTGACGGTCGTGGGTCCTACATGGGGGGTGACAATGACGCACGGTTCCCCCTCCGGCTTTCCCCCTCCGGCTTCCACTCGAGGCCGCAGCGAACCGTTGGTTGCGCCCCTGGGCGGAGCAAGATCCGGGCCAGCTACGGGCCAGCACCGCACGATCGACGACGGATCCCTCTATTTTGCCTGGTCAGGAGCGGCATGGTGCGTGTACCACCAGCACTCGAAGAACTTATTAGTAAGTTATTCCCCCAAGAAGATCGGCTTCTTCTAAACTTTGAGCACGGTGCCTGACCTGCGCAATAGGCAGGTCAGGCACCGTTCCCTGGTCCCGGGACGCCACAGAAGTCGGGTGATTCCAGAGTTCACTTTCCTCCGGTATCCCACGTCATAGAGAAGATCCGGGCCATGCGCGGGCCAGCGCGATCGCCGTTCCACCGCACATACCAGCAGACACAGGCCGTCTTCGCTGCCCGCACTGACCTTGAATGCGTGATGTCGGCCTCGTCGGGGTCAGCTCTCCATGCTCAGGCCGGTTCCCGCCAGGCATCCGCCGACCAGGTGTGGTCGGTACTGGATCTGCTTGCGGCTCCGTTTCACGGCTTCGCCAGCTGGTCAAGGTTGGCGGCAGCGAGGTTGCCGACCATGCCCAGAAGCAGAGCGCGAACCCGGTGGTGGCCAGGGCCAGCACGGCTCCCGGCCGATGCTCCGCCAGGCTCCGGCTCCGTACGTCGGTTCACGGGTCGTCCTCCTGACGCAGATGCGGCCTGAGACCCGTACGTACGTCTCCTCCGGCCGCCCGCACTGATGGTCCCACCATGCCGCGAGACCCTGGCGCCGGACACGGGACGAACAGTCCCGGTCGGGGACCGTTCGGCGCTGCCGTCTCCTGACCCGGCGCCGGCCGAGCCCGCCGACGCATCGAGCCGGACGCCGGCTACGGCTCCAGTTCGATGCCGACCTCCGGCGGCCGGTGGAGCGTGTTGTGGACGGTACAGCCCGAGGCGACGGCGAGGAGACCGGCGCGGCGCCGTTCGGGCAGTTCCGGGGGCGGCACGATCACGATGCGTACGGTGGCCACCCGGGCGGGACGGTCGGCGGCCATCGTGAACTCCGTGCGCACCCGCAGTCCCTCGCGCGGCAGGCCGTGGCGGAGCAGGTAGCGTCCCGCGTAGAAGGCGACGCACGTGGCCAGCGAGGCGGCGAACAGCTCGGTTGGCGTGGGTGCGGTGTCCTTCCCGCCCGCGTCCACGGGCTGGTCGACCAGGATTCGGTGGCCGCGGACGGCGACGGCGTACGCGTCGCCTTCGACGTGGACGACATCGAGCCGGTGCGCTTCCTCCGGCCCCTGCGTGGCGCTCTTCTCCCGTGCCGTGTCCGTCATGACCGGACCTCGCTTTCGGCTGACTGCCGCCACTGTGGACCCACGGCCGGCCTCCGGGCATGGGCCCTTCGGGTCCCCATCGGGCCCTGTCGGGCCCTGTCGGGCCCTGCCGGGCCCCTCACGCCGTGTCGGCTGGAACGGGACGCTGGAGACCACGCCCAGCTGGACGCGTGCGACACGCCAAGGAGACACGCCACGACTGCCCGGGTCTGGACGAATCCCAAGGAAAGCCTCGGGGCGGCCGTCTGGGCGTCGGGACCTCCCGGCAGCCGGTCGTCCTCCTACGGGCCGACGGCGCGGAGCCCGGCACGCGGATGCACGCACCACAGTCCGAGACGTCCTCCGGAGGGTCAGGTTGCCCGCGCAGGCCCCCCACCTCGGCGGGCCAGCGCTCGGATTCGGCTCAGTCGTCCCGAGGGGTATCAGGGTGTCCGCCGAGCGGGTAGGGGCGTGCGGTGCCCTGGACGCGGACGGTGACCTGGTCGCCGACCGTGGGCGGGTCTGCGGTCGGGTCGAAGATCCGGGCGGCCACGGGGGTACCGTCGGCCAGGCGCAGGGCGAGCACCGCGTCGTGGCCGTAGAAGTCGCGCCGTACGACGGTGGCGGCGACCGCGTCCGGGGTTCCGGGCGGGGCGAGGGTGATCTGCTCGGGTCGCAGGAGCACGCACAGCGGGCCGGGCGGCAGGGCGCCGTCGGCGAGCGTGACCGGGAGGGCGCCGAGCGGGGTGCGGGCCCGGTCGCCGTCCAGTACGGCGGGCAGCCAGACCGCGTCGCCGACGAAGGAGGCCACCCATGGGCTTGCCGGTGCGTGGTAGAGGAGTTCGGGCGGTCCGCTCTGGATGATCCGGCCTTCGCGCATGACGGCGACCTCGTCGGCCATGGACAGGGCTTCGGCCTGGTCGTGCGTGACCAGGACGGCGGTGGCGCCGTCGGCGCGCAGGGCCTGCCAGACGTCCTGGCGCAGTTCGGCTCGCAGGGCGGCGTCGAGTGCGTTGAAGGGCTCGTCGAGGAGTACGACCGGTGGCCTGGGCGCGAGGGCGCGGGCGACCGCGACGCGCTGCTGCTGGCCGCCGGAGAGGTGGTGCGGCATGCGGTCCTGGAATCCGGACAGGCCCACGAGGTCCAGTACGGCGGCGGCCCGGCCGGCCCGGCGGGCGGCCCGGTCCAGTCCGTAGGAAACGTTGCCGAGGACGGACAGGTGCGGGAAGAGCGCGCCCTCCTGGGGGACCACCGCGATCCGCCGCCGCTCGGGCGGCACCGAGGTGTCGGCGGTGGCGACTCGGCGGCCGTCGACGCGGATCTCGCCCGCATCCGGCGTCTCGAAGCCTGCGATGCAGCGCAGCAGCGTGGTCTTGCCCGAGCCGGAGGGGCCGAGTACGGCCATCAGTGAGCCGGAGCGGACGGTGAGGTTCACACCGGCCAGCGCCTGGATGCCGCCGTAGGCCTTGCGGACCTCGCTGATGCGCAGTTCCGCCATGTCAGCCGCCTCCCCGGATGAGGACTCCGGTGCGCGCCGACAGCCACCAGGTGGGCACGGCGGCAATGAGCACCAGCAGGGCGGCGTAGGGCGCGGCGGCGGCGTAGGCGGCGACCGAGGTGTGCGTCCACAGGCCGGTGGCGAGGGTGTCCATTCCGGTGGGGCGCAGCAGCAGGGTGGCGGGCAGCTCCTTCATGCAGGTGAGGAAGACCAGGGCGGCCCCGGCGCCGAGGCCGGGTGCGGCCAGGGGGACGGTCACCGTGCGCAGTACGTGGGCCCGCCTGCGGCCGAGTGAGCGGGCGACCTCCTCCAGGGCGGGTGGCGCCTGCGCCGCGGCGGCGCCTACCGCCGCGACCGCGAGGGGCAGGAAGAGCGCCGCGTACGCCAGGGCGAGCAGCCAGACGGTCTGGTAGAGCGGGTAGGCCACGTTGATGCCGAAGAACACCAGGGCGAGGCCGATGACCAGGCCGGGCAGGGCGTGCGAGAGATACGCCAGGCGGTCCAGGCCGACGGGGAGCGGGCCCGGTACGCGGGCGGCGAGCAGTCCCACCGGCAATGCGAGCACCATGGTCAGGCCGGTGCCGAGCAGGGCCACCCCCAGTGAGTTGCGCGCCGCGGTGGCGAGTTCGGCGAGGGATCCGGGCCGCGAGACGCCCTCGAGGGACCAGTGGAGCAGGCTGGCGGCGGGCACGCCGAGGGCCGCCGCGATCACACCGGTGAGGCCGAGCGCGGCCGGCCACCGCAGGGGGCCCAGGCGGAGCCGGGCCGGCGGGCGGGGCGCGCCGCCGCCGAGCCGGGCGTAGCGGGCGCCGCGCCGCCGGGTGAGCTGCTCGGCCAGCAGCAGGAGCACAGTGAGGGTGACGAGGACGGTGGCGAGCACGAGCGCGCCGGTGCGGTCGAAGCCGAGGTTGATCGCGGTGAAGATGGCCCGGGTGAAGACGTCGACGCGGACGATGGAGACGGCGCCGAAGTCGGAGAGGACGTAAAGCGCGACGAGTAGCGCGCCCGCGCCCACCGCTGGGCGTACCTGGCGCAGTGTCACGCCGGCGGCCGTGCGCCACGGGCCGCGCCCGAGCGACCGCGACACTTCCTCCTGCGCCGGGTCGACGCCGGTCAGCGCGGCCGCGACGGGCAGGTAGACGTACGGGTACGAGACCAGGGTGAGGACGAGTGCCGCGGCCCAGAACCCCTCGAAGTCCTCCACGGTGGACACCCAGGCGAAGGCGGCCACGTAGCTGGGGACAGCGAGTGGCAGCGCGGCGAGCACCCCGAACAGCCGCCGCGCCGGTATGTCGGTACGTGTGACCAGGAAGGCCGCGGCCACGCCGATTACGGTGCACGCCACGGTGACGACCGCCGCCAGCGCCACGCTCCGCACGGCCAGTGCCGCGGTGCGGGCCGTGAACAGCTCGTCGGTGATCCGGCCCCAGCCGGCCTGGCCGACCCGCACGCCCAGGTACGCCAGCGGGATGAGCGCGACCCCCACCGCCAGCGTCGCGGCGGCCGCCAGCGTCGGACGCGGCACCAGCCGCCGCACCCGGCGTCGGACGAGGGCCGGCGACGACATGCTCAGACCAGCCCCGATTCCTTGATCATTTTGACCGTGGTCTCCAGATCGGCCAGGTCGCCCAGGTCGATGTCCGGCGCGTTCAGCGAGGACAGCTTGGGCAGGCCGGGCGCGCTGTCGACGCCGGCCGCCAGCGGGTACTCGTATGTCTCCTCGGCGAAGTAGGTCTGCGCCTCGCGGCCCAGCAGGTAGTCGACGAAGGCCCGCCCGTCCGGATCCCCCGCGGACCTGTCGAGCACGCCCACACCGGAGACGTTGACGAGGGAACCGATGTCTCCGTTCGGGAAGAAGTGGTTCTTCGCCTTCAGGGCGGCGACGGTGGTGCCCTTCTCCTTGGCCAGCTCGTGGACGTAGTAGTGGTTGACCAGCCCGGCGGCGAGCCTGCCGGAGTCGACGTCGGCGACGATGGGCGCGTTGCCCTCCCTGATCTGCGCGTTGTTGGCCTTCAGCCCCGCGAGGAACCGCTCGGTCTTCTCCTTGCCGTGCTCCACGCGCATCGCGGTGATGAACGCCTGGAACGAGCCGTTGGTCGGCGCGACGCCGACCTTGCCCATCCACCGGGGCTCGGTCAGTTCGAAGACCGACGTCGGCAGGCCGGCCGCGGGCACCTGGTCGGTGTTGTAGACCAGTACGCGCGAGCGCCCGGTGACCCCGACCCACTCTCCGCCCTTCGCCCGGTAAGCCGTCGGCACCTTCTCCAGTACCTCGGCCGGCAGCGGGGCGAACAGCCCCTTGGCCGTGACGGCCCCCAGCGCCCCGGCATCCTGGGCAAGGAAGACGTCCGCCGGGCTCCGCGCCCCCTCCTCCAGCAGCTGGGCCGCCATCTGGGCGGTATCGCCGTACCGCACCTCGACGGTGATACCGGTGGCCTTCCGGAATTCCTCCAGCACCGGTTTGACCAGCGATTCGCTCCGGCCGCTGTACACGGTGATCTTCTTGTCGCCGCCCGCAGCGGGGCCGGCTTCCGCCTGGTCGCCCTCCGCCGATCCGCACGCCGTGACTCCCAGGGCCAGCAGGCCTCCGAAGGTCGCGGCAAGCACGCGCCGCATTCCGGGGGTACGCACGATCCCACTCCTCCGCTGCCGACCGACCGGCTACAGATTGGACATATCACCTATATTAGGACAGCCTAACCTTAACTGCAGAGGAGGATCGGATGCGCGCGGCGAGCGCGTGAATCCACGCAGGGCGGGTCAGCTCTCGGGCTGGCTGATCAGCTGCGCGATGTAGAGGGGCTCACCCAGCTTTTCGACGAGCTCCAGCTGTGCGTCGAGGTAGTCGATGTGGTGTTCCTCGTCGGCGAGGATCCTTTCGAAGAGGTTCGCCGAGGTGACGTCACCCTTGGCGCGCATGATCTCGATGCCGCGCTTGAGCCGGTCGATCGCCTCGACCTCGACCTCACGGTCCACCTGGAACATCTCCGTGACCGTCTGCCCCACCCGCACGTGGAAGAGCCGCTGATAGTTGGGCAGGCCATCGAGGTAGAGGATGCGATCGGTCAGGGATTCCGCGTGGTTCATCTCGTCGAACGACTCGTGCCGCGTGTACGCCGCGAGCTTCGTCCAGCCGAAGCTCTCCTGCATCTTGGAGTGGAGGAAGTACTGGTTGATCGCGGTCAGTTCCGCGGTCAACTGCTCGTTGAGGAACTCAAGGACCTCGGGTACCTAAGTTCCGTTCTAAGGATTTCAGCCATGCCAAGAGCCACTCTGCGCTCGCTCCTCCTCGCCGTCCCGCTCGCCCTCGCCCTGACGGCCTGCGGCACCGCCGACGCCGACAAGGCCGGCGAAGCCAAGCCGCAGGCGAAGGAGACCGCCCCGGCCGGGGGCGCACACCAGCACACCGTGCTGGAGGCCGAGATCGCCGCCAACGGCGGCGAGACCAAGGTCGGGGAGTACCGCGTCGGATACATCGTCGAGGCGGCCGAGCCGTGGTTCCAGGCGGAGCAGGACGGACAGGGCGGTCACGCCGGACACGGCAAGCTGGTGAACCGCGAGCCGGCCAAGGACGAGACCCACCACATCGAGATCATCCCGATGGAGGCCGCCACCGGCCGCATCGTCCCGGACGTCCCGATCCGCCTCGAGGTAGTCGACGCCCAGGGCCAGGTGGTCCAGGCCCAGGACCTGAACTTCTACCACGCCGAGTTCTTCCACTACGCCAACAACTTCTCCATCCCCACGGCCGGGAAGTACACCCTGCGCGCCACCCTCCAGCCGCCGGCCTTCCTGCGGCACGGTGCCAGCGGTGAGACGCCCGCGCTGAGCGAGCCGGTCACCGCCACCTTCACCAACGTGGAACTGAAGCCCGAGAGCTGACCGGTGGCCCTCACCACGGATAGACCCCTGGTCACCGCCCCGGCCCCGCTGCCCGCCGGCTGCGGGCCGGAGCGGCCCACACCCCTGTGGGTCCTCGTCTCCCTCGGCATCCTCAGCTCCGCCGTCATCGCCGGCGCCTGCTGGATGTCCGGCCACGTCCACGCCGACACCACCCTCCGGACGGCGGCCCGCTTCTTCCACGTCGCCGCCCTGATCGTCGGCCTCGGCGCCGTCCTCGCCGTCGACTGGTTCGGCATCCTGTGGCTGTTGGGCAAGCGCCGCCTGTCCGACATCACCGGCACCGCCTGCGCCCTCCAGATACCCATCTGGCTCGGAATGGCCGGCCTCGTCGTCACCGGCCTGTTCCTGCGCCCGAACCTCGACTCGCCCTTGACCCTGGTCAAAGTCGGCCTGGTACTCGCCGTGACCGTCAACGGGCTGTACGCGCACCGGATCGGCCAGCGCCTGGAACGGTACGGGGACGACGTACCGATGCCTCGCCACCTGATGGTGCAGTCGGGCCTGGCCGCCGCCGTCAGCCAGACCGGCTGGTGGGGCGCCACCCTCATCGGCTTCCTCAACAGCCAGTCCTGACCAGCAGCCCTGCCCCACCCCCGAAGAGCACGTGTTCGCCAACTACCTCATCGGCCTGCGCGAGGGCCTCGAGGCCAGCCTCGTCGTCTGCATCCTCATCGCCTACCTGGCCAAGACCGGCAACCGGCACAAGCTGCCGCCGATCTGGACCGGGGTCGGGATCGCGGTCGCCCTCAGCCTCGGCGTCGGGGCCCTCCTGCAGTTCGGCTCCACCCAGCTGACCTTCGAGGCCCAGGAGATGCTCGGCGGCGGCCTGTCCATCCTCGCCGTGTCCCTGGTCACCTGGATGGTCTTCTGGATGCGCCGCACCGCCCGCCACCTGAAGGCCGAACTCCACGGCAAGCTCGACCAGGCCCTCGCCATCGGCACCGGCGCGCTCATCGCCACCGCCTTCCTCGCAGTCGGCCGCGAGGGCCTGGAAACCGCCCTGTCCGTCTGGTCCGCCGTCCAGGCATCCGGCAACGGCGCCCGCCCACTGACCGGAGCCGTCCTCGGCCTGCTCACCGCCATCGCCCTCGGCTGGCTGTTCTACCGCGGCGCCCTGCGCATCAACCTCGCGAAGTTCTTCACCTGGACCGGCGCCCTGCTCGTCATCGTCGCGGCAGGCGTCCTCGCGTACGGCATCCACGACCTCCAGGAAGCCGACATCCTCCCCGGCCTGGACAACCGTCTCTTCGACATCAGCGCCACCATCCCGCCCGACAGCTGGTACGGCACCCTCCTCAAGGGCATCTTCAACTTCCAGCCCAACCCCAGCATCCTCCAGGCCGCATTCTGGGCGCTCTGCCTCATCCCGGTCCTCTACCTCTTCCTGCGCCGACCGGCCCCCACGGCAGCCGCACCAGCGACCGGCAGAGGGTCCGTCCAATGCCGGCACCTCCAGCGGCGACCTAGATTCGCTACAGAACGTGATCGCCGGGAGGTTCGGGGATCGCGCCGACAAGGCTGGCATCCGGCCGTCTACTGCACGCAGGAAGCCGCCTCCCCGACCGGGCACACGGCCTGTCCGGGAGGCGGCTTTCCAGCACTGACGCCCCGTCGGGGAATGCGTCCGGCGAGCGTCAAATGAGCGTCACGGGCGTCAGATCAGCGTCAAGATATCCCCCGTAACGCCCACAACGCACATAACGCGCACTGGCAAACTTGCAGGTCAGGAGCTCTTCGCGATCGGTTCGAGGATCGCGACGCACTCCACGTGTTGATCGGGAACAAGTCGAGGCATCCGATGCATGGGAGCTCCGTCGAAGCTGACGCCCAGCACACCCAGTGTCGGTCGTTGGTCCAACATGGGGTGGCAATGGCATACAGCTCCCCCTGTGGTGTCGTGGCCGACGAGCAGCAGGAGGTAGGCGGTGGAGCGCAGTTCCTCCTCGCTCATGGCCCCGCTCTCGTCACCGGCCCGTACGAGGGCGCCCAGCAGGTCGGCTCCCCCGCTCTCACCGCCGGAACGCTTCTCGGTGATCAGGGCGTCCAGCAGCGCGTACAGGGCCCTTTCGGAGCGGACCGGGTCAGGCGACGTGTCGGGGGCGATGGTGGCCATGAGGGTGTCCCTGGTCGCCGGCGTGTCCAGGTGTGCGGGGACACCGAGGATCGCGCAGATCATCCGGAACGTCAGCGGCGCCGCGAAGTCCGCGATCAGGTCGATGTGCACCTGTTGCTCGACCCGGTCCAGCAGCCGGTTGGCCACCTGGGAGATGAAGGATTCGAGCAGTGCGATCCGACGGGGTACGAACGCCGAATTGACCAGGGTCCGCAGACGGGTGTGGTCCGGGGGATCGGCGTGGACCAGGTGCCGGTTGAGACCGGCCGGCCCCGGCACGTACCCGGGAACCCGTCCGGGGTCCTTGCTCAGGCGGGGATCGGTGAGCAAGGCCCGTACGTCCTCGTACCGGGAGACGTGCCACACCGCCGGCCGGGCGGGGCGCCGTTCGACGTGGGCGGGTGCGTGGCGGCGCAGCCAGGCGAAGTACGGGTAGGGGTCCCTCACCCGACCGGCCAGCAGGTCGGGGGGCGGGCGAGGGTCGGCTTCAGCGGACACGGTTCTCCGGGGTGGCGTTGATCGACGGACACCCGACCAACGAAAGCGCCTCACGCGGGGATGCGGCAGGTCTCGGCCTTGCCGGCGCACCCGGCCACCTCCGAGCGGATCACATACGAGCCGGGCGCACTCCTCACCCGGCGCCTCGGGATACCCGGTCTTCCGACGGCAGTACGGACCCCGCACCCTTCACCCAAGATCCGGACCATTGGCGGACCAGTCTTCGGCCCACCCCTGACCAGCTGTTCCGGGCCATGCACGAGCCAGATGCTGGATCAGTCCGTAGTGCTGGCGTCGCGCTCCGACGTCTCCTCTCCTGCATCGACTCCTCGATGCTCTGGCCGGCGCGGCGGGCGCATTCGGCCGCGTCCACGCCGGAGTGCAGCCGGTCGATCTGTTCCCTCAGCGCGCTCACGAACAACGGCGGTATCGGCACCGGGCGCGTGGCCTTGAGAGCTCGCCGCTCCAGCGAGCCGCGGGCATCCCGGTGATCGCGGATGGCGCCCACCCGGACACCGGGCTGATCCCCGCACCGCAGGGCAAGGAGCAGGTCCGTCAGCACACCGGCCTGCCCGCACCCGCCCCTCCGCAATACCCTTTGGCGCCCGCTGCCCGAGATGCAGCCACCGAACATGAACGGTTCGAAGGTCAGTTGTAACGTTCTGCGCGGCTACGGCACTGAGCGGTATGAGCCATGACGACGCGCGTGCACAGTTCCTCAACTGCACGCTGACGACCAGCCCGGAGCGCGGCCGCCACACACAGGGCCTGACCGGGCACGGCCGGAGGTTCGACGCGCTGCCGTCGTGCCACCCACGCGTGACGGCGCCGAACTACTCGTCATGAGCATCTCGTACAGCCTGCAGCGCCCGGGATGCACCATCGCGCCCGGGACGGACGCGGGCTGGATCGGGGAGGCCGGGCCGGGACCCCTCGTTTCCCGAACCGGGTGCGGGTTCGGCCTCCATGAGCCAGAACATCACCAAGCCAGCAACGAAAGGCCGAAATCAATGACCGCCGAAGCCGTCGAGACCGTCCACGTCTGCGCCTACCCCGGCTGCACCAACCCGCCCGAGCCGCAGGCACCCGACGCGCAGGGACCGGCGCCCCGCTATTGCGAGCACCCGGAGCACAACGCGCTCGGCGCGTTCAGGAAGTTCCGTGCCAAGCGGCAGCAGCGCAAGGAGGACAAGCGGGCGGCAGCCGAGACCAAGAAGGCGGCCAAGGACGGGGCGAACGGCGCCGGGGCGCCGGCCCCCGGCCAGACCTGGCCCACCGCCGGTACGGCGCACGGTGCGTCGGCGCACGCGCCCGCCCCGGAAACGGTGGCCCAGCCCTCCGGACAGGTCCCCGGTGCCGAGGTGGTGCCCCAGGAGCTCGGGCAGACCTCCGCCGTCGTCGCGTCCGAGCAGGCGTCGGCGGAGGCCGAGCCCTGTGACATGGGGGCCATGGCAACGGACGACGGCGACCGCGCCGCCCACTCCCGCGACGGCCTCGTCGCGCTCATCAACCAGCTTGCCACCGATCTGCCCGCCTACATCGAGGAGCTGGCGATCATCACGGACTCCGCGGCGGCCGAGGCCCGGATCGAGACCGTCACCCGCGCCGCCGCGCAGCGGATCCTGGCCGCCGAGGAGCGCGCCGCGCTCGCCGAGGAGGCGGGCGACATGGCCGTCGCCGCGCTCGACGCCGCGACGGAGAAGTTCGCCGAGGAGAGCGCCGCGATCCACGAGGAGACGGGCCGTCAGGTCGCGGACGCCGAGTTCGTCCGGGCCGAGCTGGAGCGCTACCGCGAGCGCGTCGCACTGCTCGAGGTCCGGCTCGACGCCGTCCGCGACGAGACCGACGAACTGCGGCGCGAGAAGGCCGCCCGCTCCACCGAGGACGAGCACCCGCGCCCCGCCGAGCACCAGTGCTGACCGCTCGCCCCCCGTGTCCTCGTCGATCCGGTAGCCGAAGAAGGAAGAGGGAATCCATGCAGAAGGGCACTCTCAAGCGGTGGTCCGCCCGCGTCGCGGCCGCCACCGCGATCGCGGCGACCGCCGCCCTCATCCCCGCCGCCTCCGCCCATGCGGTCACCCCGAACACCTTCCGCCTGTGCAACTACGGCAGCGGTTACGACACCGTGGTGGAGTTCCCGAACCAGGGCGGCTACGCGTTCCGCGTGCTCGCCGGCAAGTGTCAGACCGTCAGGATCGGTCGGGGGACGTCCAACGAGCCGCTGAAGCTGCACGCGGTCCAGGGAATCTGGAAGGGGCCTCGCAGCTACGTCTTCGCCGGGTTCGGCTACGACGACAAGCGCGGCATCGACATCACCACCAGGGGAACCTACGGAGCCGTCAACTGGGGTTGGCAGTAACCAACGTTGAGGGCCGGCCCGGGGCTGCGGTCCCAGGCCGGCCCTTTGTGTCGGCCCCGTGTGCCGACGCACAGCCGAGCTGGGGCGGGCCGCCGGTCCCGGCACGAACACCGAACAGAAACGGAAAAATCCTCATGTCCCGAACCAAGCGCCCGGCCCTGTGGATCGCCACGGCCGCGGTCGTCGTCGTGGCGGCCGTCGGTCTCTATCTCTTCCAGCCCTGGCGGCTGTTCACGACGGAACGCGTGGACGAGGCGGCTCCCGTGGCCACCGGACAGGCGGCAGCCGCGGCCAAGCCGTTGGCGACGGGCAGCTTCATCTCCCACGAGCACGAGACCAGCGGCTCGGTGGAAATCCTGCGGAGCGCGGACGGCAAGGCGACGCTGCGCCTGACGAACCTGCGCGCCTCCGACGGCCCGGCCCTGCACGTGTGGCTCAGCGACCAGCCGGTCAAGCGGGAGGGCGGCGGCAACCTCGACGACGGCAAGCACGTCGACCTGGGCAGCCTCAAGGGCAACGAGGGCAATCAGAACTACGCGATCCCGGCAGGGACCGACCTGAACGCGTTCTCCACGGTGACGATCTGGTGTGAACGCTTCAGCGTGTCGTTCGGCGCGGCCGAGCTGAAGCAGCGCGCCTGACGGCCCCGGGGCGAGCGCAAAGCGGTGGAGCGGGTGGCGATGCCACCCGCTCCACCGCTTTTCCGGCCTCCTACGACACCAGGATGGGGATGAGCAGAGCCACGCAGGCGATCAGGCTCCAGAGCGCGGGGGCCGCGCTCAGCGTCTGCTCGCGACGTGCCGCCGCCCGGGCCGCGGCAGCCTCACTGCGCGTCAGGTACCACGGGCCGACCCGCTCCTCCAGCCGCTGGTACAGCAGGCCGAGCACGGCGCCGTAGGCGAGGTGGCCGACCAGGGAGGGAAAGGCCAGGGCCAGTCCGGCGCCGCTCCACCGGGGCTCGGCGCCGAGCAGCACGGGAAGCAGCGTCAGGTTGCCCAGGACCCACCAGAGGAACCCGTAGGACACGCCCCAGCCGATCCCCGAGGCCGGGTCGAAGCTGCGGCGGCGGAAGAAGACCGCGTAGGTGACGCCGACGGCCTGGGAGATCAGCAGGTGGATGACGAGGCCCACGACCGCGGACTCCGAGCCGACGAGGGCGGCGACGACCGGCAGGAATCCCACGGCAACCATGACACCGGTGAAGATCACGCCGCCTGCCAGCCCGGCGATGACGCCGTGCCAGATCGAGATCACCCGTCCACCGGCGAGGCGTCCCTCGAAGGCGTGTCGTACGTCGTCGGAGAACACCGCCCGCGACAGGCCGCCGAGCCAGCAGGTGAGCAGGGCCGTACCGGAACCGAGCAGCAGGTAGCCGGGCAGCGACGCCACGGCGGCGCGCACCGCGGCCGGCGCCCAGTCGAGCCCGCGGGCGTCGAGCAGCGGCGCGATCGTGACCGCCGCGAGCACCCACCACGCGAACCCGAAGGCGGCGCCGCGGACGAGGGCCGGGCCCGGGCCCTCGTCGCGGTCGCCGAAGACCACCGCGCAGGAGACGCCGACCAGCGCGCCGACGATCAGCCCGTTCCAGCCGAGCCCGAGCACCGGGGCGACGAGCAATCCGGCGGTCGACGCGCGCACCACCAGCCCCGGCCTGAACTGCCGCTCCCCGCCCCGCAGCAGGGCGAGGGCGGCGGCCGTGACCGCTCCGTAGGCCAGGTGGCCGAGCAGACTGGGGATCAGCGCCTGCGCCGTCGCCACGTCCCAGGCCACCGGTTTGCCCAGCAGGACCGGCAGCAGCGTCAGCGGCCCGAGGAACCACCACAGCACGCCGTACGCGAGTCCCCAGAACAGCAGCTCGCGCTGGCCGGCCACGAGCGCGCCGAAGACGCTCCCGATGACCGCCGCGATCAGCAGGTGGACGGCGAAGCCCACGACGGGCACGTCGGTTCTGACGAGCGCCGCGACGGTGGGCAGGTAGCCGATCAGCGCCATCACCCCGCCGAAGACCAGCCCTCCCACGAGGCCTGCGAGGGCTCCCGCCCCGGCGCTACGGAATCCGGCGTTACGCATGGCGGTCGTCCTTGGTGGAGAGAGCGACGTCCCTGGGGAAGACCAGGTCGAGGGTCCAGTCGGCGAGCACGCGCAGCCGTTTCTCCGCACTGGGCAGCTTGCTCAGATAGATCGAACGCCACAGGACCCAGGCGAGGAAGCCGGAGACCTGCCGCCCGAAGATCTCGCCGGCCGCCGTGCGGTGCCCGAGCGACACCAGCACGCCGAGGCCGCCGAAGCGGAACGGGACGGGCCCGCGTCCGCCGAGGACCGCGGCAATGTTCCGCGCCGCCGCCCTGCCTTCGCGAATCGCGTGCTGCGCTGTCGGAGGGTAGACCCCGCCCGCCGGGTCGGGGATCCTCGCGCAGTCGCCCAGCGCCCACAGGCCCGGTACGCCGGGGACCTGCATCGTGGGTTCCACGGTGAGCGGCCGCTGCATGACCTGCTGCACCAGCGGGTTCGGCCGGTTGCCGGCCGTCCAGGCCAGGGTGCGCGTGGGCATGGTCTCGCCGGAGTCGAGCGTGATGTCCTCGGCGGTGGCCCCGGCCACGCGCGCACCGAGCCGGAACTCGATGCCGCGGCTGCCGAGTTTGCGCTGCGCGTACAGGCCGAGCCGCGGCGAGAGCTCTGGCAGCAGCCGCTCCCCCGCGTGCACGATCACGAACCTGGGCCGCGCCCCGTGCAGTCGCGGATAGAGGTGGAGCACGTCGTGCACCAGGTCGAAGAGCTCCGCGACCAGTTCCGTCCCGGCGAATCCGCCGCCTGCCACCACGAACGTCAACAGCCTGGCCTGTTCGGCCGGGTCGGGCTCCAGGTCGGCCCGCTCCAGCGCGCCGAGCACCTGATCGCGCAACCGGGTGGCGTCCTCGACGGACTTCAGCGGGAAGGCGTGCTCGCCCACTCCCGGCAGGTCGAAGAAGTGCGGCACCGCGCCGACCGCCAGGACCAGGTGGTCGTACGGGACACGGAGCATCCCGTCCCTGCCCGCGGAGACGTACGCGTTCCGTGTTGTCGTGTCGATCGAGACCACACGCCCGTGCAGGAAGGACGCGTGGTCGAGCCCGGCACGCGCCGGGGCGCTCACGTGCCTGGCCTCCACCGTGCTCGAGGCGACGCCGACGAGCAGCGGGGTGAACAGCAGGGAGTTCGAGTCGCCTATCAGCGTCACATGGGCGTCGAGCCCGCGAGCGACCCGCCGGTCCAGTTCACGCGCGGCGCCCACCCCGCCGAAACCGCCACCGACGATCACCACGTGGGGTTTGGCCCGCTGCGGTGCCGGCCGGGGCGGGCGCCAGGCTGAAAGGGCGTGAAGGGCGAGACCGGCAACCGTGCCGAACAGAGCGGCGCCGACGAGCTCGGGGAAGCGCGACACCGCCACCGAGATCGTCCATGACGGAGTCTCTCCCGCCAGCGCGGGAGCGAGCGTGAGTGTCCAGGCCACCCAGTCGAGCAGGCCGACGAGCAGCCCGACGGAGAACGCCGAGCCGCTGCTCTGCCTGTGGTCGCCGAAGAGGAGACCCAGTACGGCTCCGAGTACCACGACGTGCGCGGCCCACGGGATCCACGGCGGATTCGTCACGCCCGCGACGATCGCGCCACCGGGCAGTCCGGCGATGATGCCGAACAAGAGTCTTCTGAACAGAGTCATGCATGTCAGAGCAGACACGCCGCGCGAGCGTTACACGCCCCTCGGGCGCGAAGGGCGCCGAGGAGGGGGGATCACTGCCGCTGCCAGTCCCTGAACGCGGTGAGCAGCTGCGCTCTGGCGTCCGGAGAGACGCCGTCCGGGGTCAGTTCGCCTGTTGTGGCGATCGTCTGCCGGAACTGATCGAGGTAGCTCTCGCACCCGTCGCACTGCGCCAGGTGGTCGACGAAGCGCCGCTCGTCGCCCTCGGGCAGGGCGCCCTCCAGGAACTCGGTCACCAGCTCTACGAAGTCAACGCAGTCCACGGTCGTTCCCTCCCACCGCGACGTCATGTGCACCGGACAAGTAGTCCTCCAGCTTACGGCGCAGCATGGCCCGGGCCCGATGGAGGAGCACACGCTGGTTTCCCGGCGTGATCTCCAGCAGGGAACAGACCTCCTCCGAGCCGTATCCCTCGACATCGCGCAGCGTGACAACCGTGCGCAGTCGGGGCGGGAGTTCGTCGAGCGCCTGCGCGATCAACTCGCGCACTTCGCCCCTCAGCACGTGGTCCTCGGGAACATGCTGGTGACGCGGTTCCTGCCCGACGATCCAGTGCCCGGGGTACTGCTCGCCGGGGCCGCGGAACCGTGAGGCGTCCACCGTCGGCCCTTCCTCCTCCGGCAACAGGCTGGCGAAGGGTACGGTCTTGCTCTCCTTCGTACCGCGCGCCTTGGCCGTGTTGACCAGGATCCGGTACACCCATGTCTTCAGGGACGAACGGCCTTCGAAGTCTCCGATCCCCCTGATGACCGCCAGCCATGTGTCCTGGACGGCTTCCTCCGCGGACGCCTTGGTCGACACGAACGACATGGCCAGCCGGACCATGCCACCCGACCAGGTGTCCAGCACCAGGGCGAACGCCTCCTCGTCGCCGTCACGCAGCCGCTGGACCAGGACCTCGTCCGGCGGCAGTTCGCGCACGCCCCCCATTCGCTTCTCCCCTTACCGACCGTCAACTGGGAGGGTCAGCTTAGGGCAGCTCGGTGAACCGGAACGCCGCCCACGCCTTCGTTCACCTCACGGTAAGAACCTTCACACCGGGGCGACCGGACTCCCGGTGGGTTCGTCAGCCTCGCCGCGCGGCACGGAAGGCACCACGCAGTTGGTCGCGCGCTCCAACGGACAGGCTCGCACCGGGCAACTCACGCGGCAGCTCGCCCAGGATCGCGATGGTCTGCCTGAACTGGTCAAGACTGGCCTCACAGCCCTCGCACCTCGCCAGGTGCGCGAGGCAGTCGAGCTCGGTCGGCTCGTCCATGGCGCCATCGAGAAAGCTGGTCACCAGCTCGACGAACTCATCGCAGTTCATGACACCTGCCTGATCTCGCGCAACGGACGGTCGACCAGAGTACCCAAGGATGGGAGGACGTGAGGACGGTCCTGCTCGAGCGCGACGACGACTTCCCGCCGGAGGCTGAGCTGGCGCCAACGGGGGAACCACTCGCACGCGAGCCCGTCGACCTGGCCTCACCCGGACGGCCTGATGGGTCGGCGCGGGTGACGAAGCAGAGGTCAAGCGGGTGCGGAGCACGCTGACGACCTTCAGTGGGAGGCACCCCATCGACCCCTGCTGACCTGGGCGAACGAGTCGGTCCGCAGGCCGTGCGCGCACAGACAGGTATCCCGCGCCCACAGACAACGCCGCTTGCTCTCCTGCCCCTAGCGTCGAACTGCCGTGTGAGTGAGACGCATTGGCGTCCGGTGAACGCGGCCGCTCATCGCGACGTACCCAAGGGAGAAGAAGTGTTGTCGAAGTCAAAGGTCCTCGGGAGAGCCCGGAGCCTCCTCGCCGGTGCTCTGACCGGCCTGATGGCCCTGCTGGTGACCCTGCTCGGACCGGTCGGCGCCGCCCAGGCGGACACCGCTCCCTTCCAGGCCCGGCGCGTCTACGTCAATCTTTGGTCGCCGCCGGGCATCGGGCTGCGGGACAGCTATTCCTACTTCCTGCAGAGCGTCCGCGACGCGGCCGGGCACGCCGGACCGGAGAGCGTGATGCTGACGCAGGACCAGGGCGTCGGACTGGTCTGGGTCACCCTGACCACCCGCAACGACCACAACCAGGAACGCCGCATCCACCTCTGGATGAACCCCGCCAACATGTACGTCCTCGGCTTCACCACCCACGACGGCCGTACGTACGAGTTCAACGACACCGGCCGAGTCGGCGGAAACGCTGGGCGGCGCCGCCCAGCGCAGCCGGGAGCAGATGTCGGTCGGCTACTACGACATCCACCGTCCCCTGCCGGGCTGGCAGGTCGCGCTGGAGAACGCCTGGGGCTCCCTCTCCAACTACTGGCGGCGCCTGCTGAATCCGCAACTTCCCGACACGGCGCCCTACCTCCCCGGGGTCGCCGACTCCTACGGGATCGACAACGTCCGCCGCTACCTGTCCATCGCCAACAGCGGAGGCTGAACAGCCGCGCCTTGTCACTGGCACCGTCACCCGCTTGACTTCGTCCCGGGCCAGTCCGCTGAGCGGCGCCAGGGTGGAGAGGAATCCGACTGATGATGATCGACAGTGCGGTCATAGCGCCCGCCGAGCGGGCCGAGGCGATCCGCGAGGCCATCTGGAGCAGCGTGGTGCGGGTGGAGATCACGCATCAGCCGAACCCACGGCTGATCCGCACGGTGGGGGCGATCAGCGGGATCGGGCCGCTGCAGGTCTGCTCTGTCCGTGCCAACGCCACCACCATCCGGCGTACGCCCTCGCTCGCCCGCGACGACATGGAGCCGAGCCTGTTCGTCGGGTTGCAGGTCACCGGGAGCAGCATGGTCGTCCAGGACGGGAGAGAGGCCGTGCTGCGGCCCGGCGATCTGGCACTGTACGACACCACGCGCCCCTACACGCTGTTCAACAAGGACGGCATCCACCAGCACTTCTTTCGCATCCCGCGCGCTGAACTCGCGCTACCCGCCGGGCTGCTGGACCGTGTCACCGCGGTCCGCTTCAGCCGCAGCGACCCGCTGGCCGACCTCACCGCCACCTGTCTGCGGCGTATCGCCCGCCACCAGGCCCGTCCCGCTCCCTCCACCGAGTACAGCATGGACGGGGCGGGCCGGCCGGGCATCGAACTGCTGCGTGCCCTCATCACGGCCCGACTCGGTGACCACCGCAGCGCCTCCGAACCCCTGCACGACACCCTGCACCTGCGGATTCTGGACTACGCCCGCGCCCACCTGGGCGACCACGACCTGACCGCGGCACGCATCGCGGCCCATCACCACATCTCGCGCCGCTGCCTGTACAACACCCTGTCGCGCAAGGGCATCTGCCTGGGCGACTGGATCCGGACACAGCGCCTGGAACGCTGTCGTGACGAACTCGCGGCACCCGCCGCACGGCACCGGCCGATCGCCGCCATCGCCTGGCGCTGGGGCTTTCCGAACGCCGCCCACTTCAGCCGCACCTTCAAGCACGCGTACGGCCTCACCCCGAGCGATTGGCGGGCCCTGCACACCGCACCGTGATGCGGGCCCCGCCCGCTCAGGTGTCGTGGTGGGCGACCGGGACCGCGGGTCGGAGCCGGTGGCGCCGCCACTCGCTCGGGGTGACCCCGTAGGCCGAGCGGAACCGCCGAGTGAAGTGACTGGGGCTGGTGAAGCCGCAACGGGTGGCCACGGCGGATACGGGCAGGGCCGCGTGGCGGGGCGAAGCCAGCAGGCGGCACGCCGCCTCCAAACGCTCGCCTATGAGCCACTGTTCCAGGCTGATTCCCGCACGACCCAGGACCACGTAGAGCTGCCTCCTGGATATGGCGTGCTCCACGGCGATGCGCTCCGGGCCGAGGTCGGGATCGGTGAGGTGGCGGCGTGCGTAGGCCGTGATCCGGGCCACCAGCGAGCTGTCCATGGCCGCTCTGACGTGCCGGTCCTGCTCGTCGTGCGCCGCCGATGTCAGCAGGGCCCGCACGAGTTCGGTGGTGGCGTTCGCGAGGGCGGGGGCTCCGGGGTCGGCCTCCAGCAGGCCCGGATCCCGCCAGAGTGCCCGCAGGTGCCCCAGGAGCAGGTCGTGCAACGGGCTGGCCCGCAGCCGTACGGAGGCCCGTACCACGGTGTCGACCGGCACTCCGAGATACTCCATGTCCATGGTGATGGCCTGCGAGGCCCCGTGTCCGGACCAGCCGTAGGTGCGCGGCGCGAGCTCGTGGAAGACACAGATGTCGTCCGGCCCCAGGGTGAACCTCCCGCCCGCCTGTTCGGCTCGGTGGACGCCCCTGGTCTGGAGGGAGACCGAGACCACCGGACGGTCCCGGTGCCCGCGCACGTGCCTGGCCGTCCGCCGGACCTCGAACCCCGAGCACCGTACGTCGAAGAGGTCCAGCCCGCCCACCCGCCATCCTTCGATCCGGGCACGCATCCCCGTCTCGGGCTCCTCGTGAACGATGTCGTTCGGCACGGAGGTGTCCGTCATCGCGTGGTGGAACGCGTCCACCCTCTCGCGCGGTGCGAAGTCCTCCAGCTCCAGCAGCAGCACGGACTACCCCTCCATCACGGTTGTCGGAATCCGGTGGTGCTCATCCTCCCGGGGAGGCTGCCGGCCCACTTGCCTCTGCGTGCCCACCCCTGTGCTCCAGTGCCCTCTGCCGGAGCCCTGCACCGAGGGTCAACTCCCTTGCGCGGACAGGCGACCGTGCACTCTCCCAGCCGTCTAGCTTCGGACTGCGCCCCAGCTCGACACGGCGTGGGGCGTACTCCCCCTGCGTACCCCCCTTGATGCGACGAGAGGTCCGATCCATGACCGACCACACCCCTGTCACGCCGGTACTGGAGCCGGCCGCCGCCGACTTCGCGGAAGCGACCGGGACACCGCCGTTCCTGTTCCAGATCCCCCCGGCCGAGGGCCGCAAAGCCGTCGACGCGGTGCAGTGGGGCGGCGAGATCGCCAAGCCCGACGTGGACGAGGAGTGGGTGACCGTCACGGGCGGCCCCACCGGCGAGGTCAGGGCCCGGATCGTCCGACCTGCCGGGGTGAGCGGCGCCCTGCCCGTCGTGCTCTACATCCACGGCGCGGGATGGGTGTTCGGCAACGCGCACACCCACGACCGCCTCGTCCGGGAACTGGCCGTCGGCGCCCGGGCCGCCGTCGTCTTCCCCGAGTACGGACTGTCGCCCGAACACCGCTACCCCGTCGCCATCGAGCAGAACTGGACGGTGGCCCGCTGGGTGGTCACCGACGGCTCCGGCCACGGCCTGGACCCCGCCCGCATCGCCGTGGCCGGCGACTCGGTCGGCGGCAACATGGCCGCGGCGCTGACCCTGATGGCCAAGGAACGCGGCGGACTCGCCCTGCGCCAGCAGGCCCTCTTCTACCCCGTCACCGACGCCGCCTTCGACACCGGCTCCTACCACCAGTTCGCGGAAGGGTACTTCCTGCGCCGCGACGGGATGCGGTGGTTCTGGGACCAGTACACGACGGACGAGGCCCAGCGGGCGGAGATCACCGCCTCCCCGCTGCGCGCCACCACCGAGCAGCTGACCGGTCTGCCGCCGGCCCTGGTGATCACCGCGGAGGCGGACGTCCTGCGGGACGAGGGCGAGGCGTACGCGAACAAGCTGCGAGCCGCGGGCGTGCCCGTCACGGCGGTGCGCTACCAAGGCATCATCCACGACTTCGTCATGCTCGACGCGCTGCGTGGGACAAACGCGGCGGCGTCCGCGATCGAACACGCCGTCCGCGTCCTGGAGCGAGCGCTGGCCGATGACTGACCCGGAACCGGCGCCGGAGGTGCCCCCCGGGCTCGGCTCGACGGGCGGGGGCCGGCACATGGAGCCCGACCTGCGCCGGATGACGCGCATCAACCTGCGGCCCATCGCCTCGCCCATGCCGCTGGGCTTCTATTCCGTGGCCATCGCCTCGGTGATCGTCGGCTGCTTCCAGATCGGGCTCTTCGGGGAAGGCTCGCACCGCGCCGTCGGCCTGGCCATCCTGCCGGCCTTCGTCCTGCAACTGCTGGTGAGCTACTTCGCGTTCGGGGCCCGTGACGTGCTGGCGGCGACCCTCATGGCCTGCTTCTCCGGCTTGTGGCTGGTGAACTCCCTGACCCTGTTCGTGGACGCGCCGGGCGGGACCCGGGTGCTGGGCGTCCTCAACGCCGTCTTCGCCCTCTTCGCCGTGCTGATGGCATCCGTCGCGACCCCCAAGCGGGCCCTGTGGCTGGTGCTGTGCGCGGCGGTCCCCCGCTTCGCCGTGGCAGCGCTCGCCAACCTCACCGGCGTGGACTGGCTGGGCACCGTCTCCGGGGTCCTCGGGCTCGTGCTGGCGGCCGTCGCCCTGTACACGGCCTTCGCCCTGATGCTGGAGGACATGCGCGGCGAGCCGGTTCTCCCCATCGGCCGCAGTGGTCCCGCGCATCACGCCGTCGAGGGCGATCTGACGGTCCAGTTGCGCAATCTCGAGCGGCAGGCCGGCGTACGCCGCACGCTCTGACCCCCTGGCCCTTCTGCCACTTCCCCTTTCGAAAGCGAGCACCGTGAGCAGCAGCATGCCCGTCGGCGGCATCACCGCCGTGTCCGGACCGGCCGAGCGTCCGGGGGACGGCCAGGCCGCCGACCTCGTCCTGCGCAATGCACGCATCCATACACAGGACCCCTCCCGGCCGGCCGCGACGGCGATCGCCGTGCGTGATGGCCGGATCACGGCCCTGGGCGACGACGCTGACGTCGCCCGCCTGGTGGGACCGGCCACCCAGGTGGTGGACGCCCTCGGCCGGCGGGTGGTCCCAGGGCTCAACGACTCCCACCTGCACGTCATCCGGGGCGGCCTGAACTACGTACTGGAACTGCGCTGGGACGGCGTCCCCTCCCTTCGGCAAGCCCTGGCCATGCTGCGCGAGCAGGCCGGCCGCACCCCCAAGGGCCAGTGGATCCGGGTGGTCGGCGGCTGGACCGCCGAGCAGTTCGCCGAACGCCGGATGCCCACCGCGGCCGAACTCACCGCCGCCGCACCCGACACCCCGGTGTTCGTCCTGCACCTGTACCAGTCGGCGATCCTCAACCGGGCCGCCGTGCGCGCCGCCGGATTCACCCGCGACACCCCGGACCCGAGGGGCGGGCAGATCGTCCGGGACCGGAACGGCGACCCCAACGGCCTGCTGCTGGCCGCCCCGAGCGCGCTGATCCTCTACTCCACCCTCGCGAGGGCCCCCGCGCTCGACGCAGCCGACAAGATGGTCTCCACCCGGCACTTCCTGCGCGAGCTGAACCGGTTCGGCCTGACCTCGGCCGTGGACGCGGCCGGCGGATTCCAGAGCTTCCCCGAGAACTACGCCACCGTCACCGAACTGGCCCGCGCGGGCGAGCTCAGCGTACGCATCGGCTACCACCTGTTCCCGCAGACCGCCGGCCAGGAGCTGGCCGACCTCGAACGCTGGACCGCGACCGTCCGGCCGGGCGACGGCGACTCATGGCTGCGGCTGAACGGCGCCGGCGAGAACCTCACCTGGGCTGCCGCCGACTTCGAGAACTTCTCCGAGCCGCGCCCGGAACTCGGCTCCTACGAAGCCGAGTTCGAGAAGGTGGTCCGGCTGCTGATGGAGAACGGCTGGGGCTTCCGGCTGCACGCGACGTACGACGAGACCATCGGCCGAGACCTCGCCGTCTTCGAGAAACTGGCTGCTGACGGACTGTTCCCCGACGGCAACAGCTGGTTGTTCGACCACGCCGAGACCGTATCCTCCCGGAACCTGGAGCGGATCGCGGCACTGGGCGGCGGGATCAGCGTGCAGAACCGGATGTCGTTCCAGGGCACGGCGTTCGCACAGCGCTACGGGGCCGAGGCCGCCGCGCTCGCCCCACCCGTCACCGACATGCTGCGACACGGTCTGCCCGTCGCAGCGGGCACCGACGCCACGCGCGTCTCCTCGTACAACCCGTGGGTGGCCCTGTACTGGCTGGTCACCGGCCGGACCGTCGGCGGCGCGGCCCTGCGGCCGGCCGACCAACTGCTCTCCCGCGAGCAGGCCCTGGAGCTGTACACCCTCGGCGGGGCGCGGCTCACCGGGGAGGACGAAGACAAGGGCACCCTCTGCGAAGGGCGGTTCGCGGATTTCGCCGTCCTGTCGCACGACTACTTCGCCGTGGCGGCCGATGACATCCCGCACATCGAGTCCCTGCTGACCGTGGTCGGCGGCCGGATCGTGTACGCCGCCGGTGAGTACGAGGACCTCGACGAGGCCGTCCCGCCGGTCAGCCCGGCGTGGAGTCCCGTCGCGCACTTCGGCGGCTACCAGGCCTCGCCGCCGCCCTCGGTGGCCGGCGCCCGCCAGGCCGATCTGCTGGCTGAGGCGGTCACCGCCTCCGAGCAGCACCGGCAATGGAGGGTCGCGCGCGGCTTCGTCCCCGAGGAGTCGCCGCCCGCCCTCTTCGATCCGTGCTTCGTCCTCTGACCCGCCCGCCTACCCCGCCCACACACCCGGTCCCTTCCCCGTCCCCTTCCCACACCGTTCACCTTGAGAGGAACTCCTCATGTCCGACTTCAACTTCGACCTCGACACCGTCACCGCCGCGCCCAGCCGCGATCTGCTCACCCCCGACAACGCGATGATGCTGTTCGTCGACCACCAGCCGCAGATGTTCTTCGGCGCCGCCAGCACCGACCGCGTCGCCGTCATCAACGCCACCGTGGGCCTGGCCAAGGCCGCCCGGGTCTTCGACGTCCCCGTCGTGCTGTCCACCGTGGCCGCCGAATCCTTCTCCGGACCGATCCTGCCGCAGCTGCGCGAGGTCTTCCCCAAGCACGACATCGTCGACCGGACCTCCATGAACGCGTGGGAGGACGAGGCCCTGGTCGAGGCGGTCAAGGCCACCGGCCGCCACAAGATAGTGCTCTGCGGCCTGTGGACCGAGGTCTGCCTCGTCCTGCCCGCCCTCTCCGCCCTCAACCAGGGGTACGAGGTGTACGTCGTCGCCGACGCCTCCGCCGGCGTCACCCCGGCAGCCCACGAGCACGCCATGCAGCGGATGACCGCCGCCGGCGCCGTGCCCGTCACCTGGCTGCAGGTGCTCCTGGAACTCCAGCGCGACTGGGCACGCACCGAGACCTACGTCGCCACCACCGACGTGGTCAAGGAGCACGGCGGCGCGTACGGCCTGGGTGTCGTCTACGCCCACTCCATGATCGACCCGCACGCCGCCGGCTGACCGGACCTCTTGACCATGGACACCGACACCGGACTGCTGCTCCTCCGCCTCCTCGCGGGCCTGCTGATCGCCGCGCACGGAGTACAGAAGGTCAGCTTCCTGCTGGGCGGCAGCGGACTGGCGGGCGGCACCGAGGAGTTCCGGCACGACGGCTTCCGCGGCGGGGCGCTCACCGCCCTCGCCGCGGGGGCCGGCCAGATCGGCTCCGGCCTGCTCCTGGCCGCCGGAGCCCTCACTCCGCTCGGCGCCGCCGGGGCGATCGGCGTGATGACCGTCGCCCTCACCGTCAAGTGGCCCCACGGCCTGTGGGTGCAGCACGACGGCTACGAGTACCCCCTCGTCCTCATCGCAATCGCCACCACGCTCGCCGTCACCGGTCCCGGCCGCTTCTCCGTCGACCGCTCACTGGGCCTACCGCATTGGCCCGGCTGGTCGGCCGCTGCCGCGCTGGCGGCCGGGGTGGCCGGCGGCCTTGCCGTACGCGCCCTGCTGCACGCCCCGGCCGTACCCGCACCCCCGGCTCCGCCGAGTTCCCCGTGACCGCAGCAACCCAACACGTCTCACCTTCGCCCCCCGCACCCGGAAGGACCCCGACGATGACCGGCCGCCCCATGAGCCGACGCCACACCCTGAAGACCGCCGCCGGCGCCGCGGCAACGCTGACCATCGCCGCGGCGCCTCCGGCCGCGGCATCCGCCGCTGGACCCGGCGCCGGGCAGGGACAGGCCGGGAGGCCGACCGTGGTCCTGGTCCACGGCGCTTTCGCCGACGCCGCCAGCTGGAACCCCGTCACCGAACGGCTCCAGCAGTACGGTCACCCGGTGGTCGTCGTGGCCAATCCGCTGCGCGGCCTCACCCACGACGCCGCCCAGGTGGCCGCCCGGCTCGCGGCCGTCCCCGGACCCGTCGTCCTGGTCGGCCACTCCTACGGCGGGGCGGTCATCACCCAGGCCGCCGCCACCGCTCCCACCGTCAAGGCCCTGGTCTACGTCTCCGCCTTCGTCCCCGACGCCGGAGAGGTCCTCGGCGAGCTCGCCGCACGGTTCCCCGGCTCCCAGCTCGAAGCCTCCCTCGACCCCGTACCCGTACCGGGACCCGCCGGCACCACCGGCGTCGACCTCTACATCCGGCCCGACCGGTACCACGAGGTCTTCGCCCAGGACGTTCCGCGCACCACCACCCGGGTGCTGGCCGCGGGCCAGCGCCCGCTCAGCGGGTCCGCGTTCACCGACCGTGTGAGCGGCGCGGCGTGGCACACCGTGCCGTCGTGGACCCTGATCTCCACCCGGGACCGGGGCATCGTCCCCGAACTCCAGCGGTTCCAGGCCTCCCGGGCCCGGTCCCGGACGGTCGAGGTCCCGTCCTCCCACCTGCCGATGTACAGCAGGCCCGACGCCGTCGTCGCACTGATCCGATCGGCTGCCCGCACCATCGCCGCCTGATGCCCCGCCACCTCTGAGGAGCCACCCTTGTCATCCCCCGAAACCACTGCGTCCTACGCACGTGACCTCGCCCGCGTCGAGGCGGCCAACGCCACCGGCCGCATCCCCGTCGTCTTCATCCACGGCCTGTGGCTGCTGCCCACCAGCTGGGACCGCTGGGCCGCCGTCTTCGAGGAGGCCGGCTTCGCGCCCGTCACCCCCGGCTGGCCCGACGACCCGGAGACCGTCGAGGAGGCCAACGCCCACCCCGAGGTCTTCGCCGGCAAGAGCGTCGGCCAGGTCGCCGACCACTTCTGCGGCCTCATCGGCAGACTCGACCGCAAGCCCGTGGTCATCGGCCATTCCTTCGGCGGCCTGATCACCCAGATCACCGCCGGACGCGGCCTGGCCCGGGCATCCGTCGCCATCGATCCGGCGCCCTTCCGCGGCGTGCTGCCGCTGCCCCTGTCCTCGCTGCGGGCCGCGAGCGCGGTCCTCGGCAACCCGGCCAACTACCACCGGGCCGTCCCCCTGACGTACGAGCAGTTCCGCTACTCCTTCGCCAACTCGGTCGGCGAGGAGGAAGCCCGCGAGCTGTACGACACCTTCGCCGTCCCCGCCCCGGGAGAACCCCTCTTCCAGGCGGCCGCGGCGAACGTCAACCCGTGGACCGAGGTCAAGGTCGACACCACCTCCGCCGACCGCGGACCGCTGCTCATCGTCTCCGGGGAGAAGGACCACACCGTCCCCTGGGCCATCGCCAACGCCTCCTACAAAAGGCAGGCCCACAACGCGCACGCGGTCACGGAGATCGCCGAGATTCCCGGCCGCGGCCACTCCCTGACCATCGACCACGGCTGGCGCGAGGTCGCCGACACCGCCCTCACCTTCGTCCGCCGGTTCACCGACCCGGCCTCGTAACGCAGCGCGGAACGGGACTGGCCACGTCCAGCCGCAGCGGACCCGCAACGAGACGGCTCGCCTTGCGGCGGCGCGAGGCCCTCCGCCAACAACCATCGGTGCGGGCCCGGTCATGGACCAACAAGGCGACCTCGCTCCCCGCCAACCAAGATCCGGGCCATCTCCGGACCGGCCTGCTCCTTCCAAGCAAGCAACTGTTCGCCGGCCATGTGAAAGATCATCACGTGTGGCCGCTGGATTCGGTGTGCTCCGGGGACCGGCACTCTCGGTAGCGTGACCATCTGCTGCACGGGGTGTCCATGTGTCCGGCTGGTCCGTGCGGGGCTTTCGACGGAGAGTGATGAGGCTGCAATGAGTGAACTGACGAAGCCCACGGTCGACGTTCCGGAGGGTGACGCTCCTACCGAGCTGACCATCCGGGACCTGGTCGTCGGGGACGGGGCCGAGGTGAAGCCGGGCATGGTGGTCAGGGTCCACTATGTCGGGGTGACCTTCGAGTCCGGGAAGGAGTTCGATGCCTCCTGGGACCGGGGCGAGCCGTTCAAGTTCGCCCTGGGCAGCGGCAGGGTCATCAAGGGCTGGGACCGCGGGGTGAAGGGGATGAGAGTCGGCGGTCGGCGCGAGATCATCGTTCCCCCGCGTCTCGGCTACGGCAATCAGTCGCCCTCGCCGTTGATCCCGGCGGGCTCGACCCTGGTCTTCGTGGTGGACCTGCTCGACTCGTATTCCAGCACAACCGGGTGGAGCAAGGCCTGGTGACCCTGGCCCGGCAGCCGCGCTCGGCGGACGGGGCTTTTGCCGTCAGGCGGCTTCTGTTCGCTCTTCGACGCAGCAGCAGGAGCCGCGCCACCACCGCTGGCGGCGGTGGCGCCGGACGGGCAACGAGCTACCGCCGCTCGCGAGCACCCCGGCGAGGCGTCTCCCCGCGCCGCCGCGCGCCGGCCCGGGCGAACCCGTCCGGCACGGCCGCGGCCCTCCGGGCGGTCGGCCGAGCTCACCCCCGTGAAGCTCGACCCCGACCCGGCCGGTGCCCGCCACCACCACACCCTCGACACTTCAGTGGTGACGAAGCATTGGTAACGTACACCAGAGTGAGTGTCCGGCGTCAACCAAAGTGTTGCCGGGGCCAGCCCGATGGGCTTCGAGAAACACTGTGGTGGGCAAAGGCTCGGCATCACGTCAAGGAGGTCGTGTACGTGGAGGATGACCAGTCACCCACCTTCGCCCAACTCCTGGACCACCTCTTCCGCGAGGTGCACCCCCCTTCCCGGGGGCCCTACACCTACGCGGAGGTCGCCGAGGGGATCCGCAAGGCTGCGACCGGGGAGGGGCGCGGGGTGACGGCGAGCGCCATCCAGCAACTGCGCACCGGCGCCAAGCGGAACCCGACGCGACACACCATCAAGGCCCTGGCCGACTTCTTCGGCGTACCGGCGGGCTACTTCGTCGACAGCGCGGCGGCCGAACGCACCAAGGCGGAGATCGACCTCCTCGCCGCCATGCGCGATCAGGACGTCCGCAAGGTGGCCCTGCGCGCCAACGGCCTGAGCGTCGACAGTCTGAAGATGCTGTCCACCGTGATCGAACAGGCCCGGAAGCTCGAGGGGCTCACCACCGACGACCCCGCGCAGGACCTCAACCTGGACGACTGAACCGGCGCACCGGGTGGCGATCACACGGTCCCCGACACGACAGGACCCGACCCGCCCCGACCCGACACCCCCTGTGGTCGCTCAACGACAAGGGGGTATCAGGCGTTTCCCGGCACAGGCCCGGCATCCCCGGCGGCACGGGCCGACCGCGGCGGCACCCCGCCCTCGAATCGGTGTCGCGAACATGTCAGCATTGGGGCGCGCGTACCAGGCTTCGAGGGAGAGGTTCGCCCCGGCCGACCACCCCCGCCCGGCGTCACCAGAGTGAGGACATGGACCTTGAGCAGCTTCGCGCCACGTGTGAGGCGCGCGTCGAGGCACTTCAACTCCCGCACCGCTTCAGCACCCGCGACCTCCGCGACGCCGTGGCCGAACAACGCGGACGCCCCATCATCCTGCGCCCCCTGAGCACCCTGGGCGCCATGGACGCCCCGTGCGGCATCCGCCTGGAGACCCCGGACGCCGACCTGTTGTTCTACGAGGAGGCCACCTCCCCCCTCCACCAGAACCACATCCTCGCCCACGAGATCAGCCACATCATCTGCGACCACCCCGGCAGCCTGGAACTGGACCAGGACACCCTGCGCGCGATCGGGTTCAACCCGACCCTCGTCCAGCGCATGTCCGGCCGGACCAGCTACACCAGCGAGGACGAACGCGAGGCCGAGGTGATGGCCAGCGTGATCCGGCAACTCATGTACCGGGGACGCGAAGGCCCGTCGAGCCGGCCGGCCAGCGGCACCGAGAGCTGGGACGCGCTGTTCGCCAAGCCACACAGGAAGAAACGCCACCGGAAATGATCAACATCCTCTTCACGGGCACGGCCGTCGTGCTGCTGTGCTTCGCCGCCTACTGGGTGGCGCGAGGGCGCGGCGGACACCGCCCCACGGGCACCTGGGCGATGGCGGCGCTGCTGACCTCGTTCGCCCTCGCCTTCGCCTCGTACGCCCCCGCCGTGGAGCGCGCGGTCGAATCGGTGGTCCCCCACGTCGCCCGACTCCTCAGCAACACCTTCACCCTGACGGCGGCCACCTCGGTCCTCGCCTTCCTCTTCCAGCTCAATCTGGACCGCGAACGGGCCCACCGGCAGATCCGGCTGCGCGTCATCGCCCTCGCGATCTGCGTCGCCGGCATGACCGTCTTCTTCGCCGCCGAACAACTCGCCGGACGAAACCCGGTGTTGTACGCGTGCTACGTGCTCATCTACGTCTCCTACCTGGGGTACACGGCCAAGGACTTCCTGCTGCAGACCTGGGCCCAGTCCAGGCGCTCGACCCGCCGCAGTCAGCGCTGGGGCCTGCGCACGACCTCGGTCGGCTGTGGCTTCGCCCTCGTCTACGCCGCCTACAAGCTCTTCGCCCTGGTCTCGATCGGCCTCGGCTTGGGGCTCGTTCCCGACGGCGCCCGGTGCTCGACGCCGCTGACCCCCTTCCGCTGCACGTTCAGCGTGACCGCGCCCGCCGTCGCCGTCCTCCTCATCACCGTCGGACTCACCCTCCCCGCGCTGCTGTGGCCGCTCAGCCAACTGCGCCGCCGTCGCTGGGAACGGAACTCGTTCACGGCGCTGGAACCCCTGTGGCGGGAGGTCACCTCGGCGGTCCCCGAGGTCGTGCTCGACCCGGGCAACACCGAGGCCGACGCCCACGACCTCGACTTCCACCTCCACCGCCGGGTCATCGAGATCAACGACTGCGTGCTGGCCCTGCGCCGGTACCGTCAAACGTCGGTACGGGACGCCGCGGCCGCCGAGGTCGCCCGCCGGGGCACGGCCGACACCCCCGAGGGCGACGCCGAGGTGGAGGCGGCGGTCATCGCCGCGGCCGTGCACGCGAAGCGCGCCGGACTACCCCTCGACGGCGACGAGGCCCCGCCCGCCGCCGGCACCCGCTCCCGCAAGGGCGACCTCCCGGCGGAGACCGCGTGGCTGCTGCTCGTGGCGCAGGCCTACGCGCGGCACCCGGCGCCCGAGAACGCGGGCGCGGCCTCGTGACCGCCCCGCGGCAGGACCCCCTGCGCGACCCGCGCTTCTTCGCCGACCCCTACCCCACCTACGACCGGCTGCGCGAAGGCTGCCCGGTCCAACGAGTCCCCACCGGCTCCGGCGGACACCACGCGTACCTGGTCACCGGCCACCCCGAGGCCCGCGAGGCGTTCACCGACCCCCGCCTGTCCAAGGACACGGCCCGCTTCTTCGCCGACCGGCCCTCGAACCGCGACCTGCACCCGGCGATCTCCCGCAACATGCTGGCGAGCGACCCACCCGAGCACACCCGCCAACGGCGGGTGGCGACGCCCCTGTTCACCACCGGACGCGTCCGCGAACTGCGCCCGTACATCACCCGGGTCGTCGACGACCTCATGAGCGCGTGGCGGCCGGGCACGGAGGTCGACCTGGTGGCGGACCTGGCGGTACCCCTGCCCGTCACCGTCGTCTGCGAGCTGCTGGGGGTGCCGGAATCCGACCGCGCCACGCTCGCCGGCTGGTCCCACGACCTCTTCGACGCAACCGACACCGACCGCGTCGACGCCGCGTCACACCGGATCGGCGACTACCTGACCCACCTCGTCGACGCGGCCCGTGCCACCCCCGGCGACGGACCGCTCCACTCCCTCCTGCGCGACTGCGACGAGGGCGGCCTCGACCGGGACGAGACCGTCTCCCTGGCCGCCCTCCTCATGGTCGCCGGGCACGAGACCACCACCCACTTCATCGGCAACGCCGTCCTGGCCCTGCTCCGGCACCCGGAGGCGTTCGACCGCCTGCGCCGGGACCCGGACCTGATCCCCGGTGCCCTCGACGAACTGCTGCGCTTCGACTCCCCGGTGAGCGTGGCCACCTTCCGTCACAGCACGGAGGACCTGCGCGTCGGCGGGGTCGACATCCCGGCGGGCTACCCGGTGCTCATCGCCCCCGGGGCCGCGAACCGCGACCCGGCGGCGTTCCCCGACCCGCACCGCCTCGACCTCGACCGCGACGCCGGCGGCCACCTCTCCTTCGGCCACGGCATCCACCGCTGCCCGGGCGCCCCCCTGGCCCGGGCCGAGGCGGAAATCGCCCTCCGCGCCCTGCTGACCCGGTTCCCGAACGCGCGACTGGCCATCCCCTCGGAATCCCTGACCTGGCGCCGAACCCGCCTCACCCGCGGCCTGACCACCCTCCCCCTCGCCCTCGCCTGACCCACCCCAACCCCTGCGCCCGGCGGCTGGTTCGGCCGCCGGGCGCCGGACTTCCGCGGGGCCCGCGCCCGGGTGGGACTGTGGTGGGACTGTGGTGAGGCTTACGGGACGGGCTGCTGCTGGGTGACGCAGTGGATTCCGCCACCGCCGGCGCCGAGGCGGTCGATGTTGAGCTGTTCGACGACGCGGCCGGGGAAGAGCCGGGTCAGCGTGGCCTTGGCGGCGGTGTCGGCCCGGGTGTCGCCGAACTGGGCGCTGATGACGGCCCCGTTGCACACGTAGTAGTTGGCGAAGGAGGCGAGGAAGTCCGGGTGGGTGGAACGGATCTTGTAGTAGTCCGGGCCCTGGAGCTTCTCGACGGTCATGCGGGCGCCGCCCGCGGTCGTGGCCGCGGACAGGATCTGGAACTGCTGGCGCGCGTCCTTCGCGTAGACGTCGTTGTCCGAGGCCAGCGGCATCTGGACGAGGGCCTTCCCGGGCGCGAGGAAGCGCGACGTCGCGTCGACGTGGTCGTCGGTGATGTCCTGACCGTACACACCGTCGAACCAGATGACCTTGGAGGCGCCGTACGCGGTGCACAGCGCGGCCTCGATCTGCGCCTGCGACTTGTTGGGGTTGCGGTTCTTGTTCACGAGGCTGCTGCGGGTGGCCATCAGGGTGCCCGCGCCGTCCTGCTCGACCGCGCCGCCCTCTCCGACCAGACCGGCCGCGGTGAAGGGGACGCCGGCGTAGGAGGCGATCCGGCCGGCCACCAGGGTGTCCTTGGCGTGGGCCTGCTTCTTGCCCCAGCCGTTGAAGTTCAGGCCGACCGCGTCCAGGCCGCCCGCCCCGTCGGTGCGGAAGACCGGGCCCGTGTCGCGCATCCAGCAGTCGTCCACGGGGATGGTGGTGACGACGGTGACGGTCGGGCCGCACAGGGAGCGGGCCTTGGAGGCGCTGCCGGAGTTGGCGCAGATGTAGACCGGCTCGTACTTGGCGATGGTCCGGGCGATGAGGGCGATGTCCGACTGGACGCCGCTGAGCTTGCCGCCCCAGATCGAGGTGCTGTCCGGCCAGGCCATCCAGGTACGGGTGTGGCGGACGTCCTCGATCGGCACCTGGAAGGTGCCCGCCGCCGCGAGCGCCGGGCAAAAGGCCGCCCCGGCCCGGCCCTCGGCCACCGCGATCGCCGCGGCCGCGGCGGTGAGGCCGGCGGCCGTCAGGAAGCGGCGCCTGCCCATGCCCTCGGCGGGCGGGCCTGCTGCGTGATCGTTCATGGGGTCTCCTTGGGGATCTGATGGTCCAACTGCCCCGCCTGGCTGCGGGGTTGACCGGAAAGCTAAAACTGGCCAAGCGCTCGGTCAATAGTTTGGACGAGGTCATTCCGGAAGATCGGGGAAAGCCGCAGGTGGCGGCCCGCGGGCTCGTTAGAGTGACGCCATGGCAGCTTCCGCGAAGAACCCACCGGACCTGTCCGCTCCCCCTGCCCCCGCACGGCGGCCCCGGGCCTCGGCCAAGGGCGAGCAGACCCGGGCCCGGCTGATCGCCGCCGCGCGGACGCTGCTCGCGGGCGGGATGAGCGAACGGTTCACCACGCGCAACGTGGCCGCGCTGTGCGGCGTTTCGCACGGGATGTGCCACTACCACTTCCAGGACCGGACGGACCTCGTCCTGGCGGTCATCACGGACATCCGCCCGGAGTGGATCCATCCGCTGGAGGAGGCGGTCGCCGGTCCCGGGTCGTTCGCGGAGCGCGCCGAGCGGGTGGTCGAACTGCTCTCCCGGCCCGAAGGCGCGGAACTCTCGCACCTCCACTCGGCGTTGCACTGGCACGCCCTCAACGACGCGCGGGTCCGGGAGAGCCTGGAGGCGGAGTACCGGCGCTGGCGCGGCTGCTTCGTCGCGCTGTTCCGGGTGCTGGCCGACGAGCGGGGCGGGGACGTCGATCCTCGCCTGCTCGGCGAAGCCGTGGCCGCCGCCGTGGACGGCCTGGCCGCCGTGGAGTCGCTGGGTGCCGAGGTCGACCCGGAGCCGGTGCTGCGCACGCTGATCCGTACGCTCGCCGCCGGCGCCTGAGCCCGGACCCGGCTGACTCCGGCCCCACGCCGGCTACAGCGCCGCGGACCCGCGCCGGGCTACAGCGCCCGCCGCGCCGCGGCGATCGCCTCCGGATCCCAGCCCGGACGGGGCACGGACTCGAGCAGCAGCCGGGTGTACGGATGCCGGGGCGCGGCCAGGACCTCCGCCGTGGCGCCCTGCTCGACGACTGCGCCGTGGCGCATCACGACGATCTCGTCGGTGACGCACCGGACGACCCCGAGGTCGTGGGTGATGAAGAGGTAGCCGATCCCGGTCTGCTCCCTGATGTCGGCCAGCAGGTTGAGGATCTGGGCCTGCACGGAGACGTCGAGCGCGGCGACCGCTTCGTCCAGGACGAGGACCGCCGGTTCGACGGCGAGGGCCCGCGCGATGGCGACGCGCTGGCGCTGGCCGCCGGAGAGCCGGCGCGGCAGGGCGTCGGCGGCCCGGGTGCCCAGGCCGACCTGGTCGAGCAGTTCGCGTATCCGCTGCGCGTGGTCGCGGCCGGGGAAGTGCAGGCTCAGGGTTTCGCGCAGGGCCGCCTCGACGCTCGTGCGCGGATCGAGGGAGAGGTACGGGTCCTGGAAGACCATCTGGATCTCGCGGGCGCGGGCCAGCCGGGCGGCCCGTCCGCGGGAGCGGCCCGTCCGGGACCGGCCGCGTACGAGCACCTCCCCCTCGTCGGCGTGCTCCAGCCCGACGACGATGCGGGCCGTGGTCGTCTTGCCGGAGCCGGACTCCCCCACGATGCCCAGCGATCCGCCCTCGGGGAGCGCGAAGGACAGGTCGTCCACCGCGCGGACGGCTCCGAAGGCGCGGTGCAGCCCCCTGACCTCCAGTACGTGCTCAGGCTTCGAGGACATCGACGGTGCTCCCTTCGAGCCGGTCGCTGTGGTGGCAGGCGGCCCGGTGGTCCGGCCGGTCCGGCGCGGCGGAAGGCAGCGGGGCCCGCTCGTCGCAGACCTCCGTGGCCAGCGGGCAGCGGGCGGCGAAGGCGCAGCCGAGCAGCGGCTCGCGCAGGTCCGGGGGCTGGCCCTGGATGGCGGCGAGCCTGCCCCGGGGGCCGTCCATCCGCGGGCTGGAGGCGAGGAGGGCGGCTGTGTAGGGGTGGCGCGGGCGGGTGAAGAGCACCTCGGCCGGGCCGGTCTCCGCGATGCGCCCGGCGTACATGACGTAGACCCGGTCGCTGATGGCCGCGGCGAGGTCGAGGTCGTGGGTGACGAACAGCAGGCCGGTGCCGAACCGTTCGCGCAGCCCGGCCAGGAGGGCGATGACCTCGGCCTGGCTGGTGACGTCGAGGGCCGTGGTGGGCTCGTCGGCGAGCAGCAGCGCGGGATCCCCCATGAGGGCCGCCGCGATCACGACGCGCTGGAGCATGCCGCCGGAGACCTGGCCGGGGTACTTGCGCAGGACGGACCCGTCCAGGCCCACGGCCCGCAGGAGATCGACCGCCCGGGCCGTGGCGTCCGCCGCGCTCATCGCGCCGGTGAGCGTGACGCTCTCGGTGAGGAAGTCGCCGATGCGGCGCAGCGGGTTGACGGCGGCGCGCGGGTCCTGGAAGACCATGGCGACCGTGCCGGCGCGTACGCCGCGCAGCCGGGCGGGGTCCATGGCGAGCACGTCCTCGCCGCCGACCCGGACCGAGCCTTCGACGACGGCGCCGGGCGGCAGCAGGCGCAGCGCGCTGCGCGAGGTGATGGTCTTGCCCGCGCCGGACTCGCCGACGAGGGCGACGGTCTCGCCGGCGGCGACGGTGAGGTCGACGCCGTCGAGGACGGGCCGGGCGGTGCCGGGGAGGGTGACCCTCAGCCCTTGGATGTCGAGCGTGTGCGTCGGCTTCATCGGTCTCTCCTGGCGACACGGTCGGCCCACCGCTCGCCCACCACGTTGAACGCGACCACGGTCAGCACGATGAAGACGCAGGGCAGGATCGCCGACAGCGGGTAGCCGTGCTGGATGGCGGTCTGGCCGTCGAAGACCATGCGGCCCCAGTCGGGGGTGAGGGCGGGGACGCCGAGTCCGAGGAACGACAGCCCGGCGAGGTCCATGAGGGCGTAGCCGAAGTTGATCGTGGACTGGGCGAGGACGACGGGGGCGATGTTGGGCAGGATGTGGCGCAGGCAGATCTGTACGGCCGAGTGGCCCTGGACCTGGTATGCGCTCACGTAGGGACGGGCCCGTTCGGCGAGGACCAGCGAGCGGGTGAGGCGGCTGACGTAGGGCAGGTAGGCGACGGCGAGGGCGATGACGGGGGCGAGCAGGCCCTCCCCGTAGACGGAGATGATCAGGATCGCCAGCAGCATGCCGGGGAAGGCGAAGACCAGTTCGGTGCTGCGGGACAGGACGGAGTCAAGCCAGCCGCCGCGCCAGGCCGCGGCCATCCCGATGGCGATGCCGACGACGGTGGAGAAGGCGACGACGCCCAGCGGGCCGAGCAGCGAGGTGCGCGCGCCGAGGAGCAGCCGGGAGAGGGTGTCGCGGCCGGCGGCGTCCACACCGAGGGGATGTGCGGCGGAGGGCGCGGCGAGGGCGTTGCCCAGGTCCACGGCGTTGGGGTCGTGGGGTGCCAGCCAGGGCGCGCACAGCGCGGCGAGCACGACCAGGGCGACGAGCGCCAGACAGACGAGGTGGAGCGGGGAGCCGGCGGCCCGGATCCGGGAGAGGCCGGGGCGGCGGGTGAGGACGGCGGTCACGCGGCGGCCCCCCTCGTTCCGAGGGTGACCCGTGGGTCGACCAGGGGCAGGAGCAGGTCCACGACCAGGTTCACGATCATGAAGAGGGCGACGATGATCAGGGAGATCGCCTGGACGGTCGGGAAGTCCTTGGTGGTGGTGGACAGTTCGAGGAGCTGACCGATCCCGCCGATGCTGAAGGCGGTCTCGACGAGGATCGTGCACACCAGGAGGGTGGAGACGATGAGTCCGCCGGTGGTCAGGACCGTCCCGAGGGAGTTGCGGAACACGTGGCGCCGGATGACCTGGCGTTCGGGGACACCGCGGCTGCGGGCGACGGTGACGTGTTCGCTGTCGAGGGCTTCGAGCATGGCCGCGCGGGTGACCCGGGCGAGCATGCCGATCAGGTAGAGGGCGAGGGCGACCGCGGGGAGGGTGAGGTGCCAGAGCATGTCGACGAGGCCGTCGCCGGCGCCGCTGCTGGGGAACCAGCCGAGCTGGACGGCGAAGAGACCCTGGAGCAGGACGGCGGCGACGAAGGAGGGGGTGCCGACGGCGAACGTCGTGGTGACGAGGATGGTGGAGTCGGTGGCTCCGCCGCGGACGGCCGCGATCCGGCCGAGCAGCAGGCCGACGGCCACGACCACGACGAGGGCCATGGCGATCAGCAGCAGGGTGACCGGGAGCCGGTCCGCGAGGAGGCGCGAGACGTCGGTGCGGTAGGTGATGGAGCGCCCGAAATCGCCCTGCACCACCTCGCCGAGCCAGCGGAAGTACCGTACGAGGAACGGGTCGTCCAGGTGGTACTGGGCGTTGATCGCGGCGAGCGCCTCCGGGGAGGCCGACCGGCCGGCGAGCAGGAAGCTCGCCGGGCTGCCCGGCGCCAGGTACATGGCGCCGAAGACCACGAACGAGGCCGCGAGGAGGGTGGCGGCCATCTCCGCGAGCCGTCGTGCGGCGAATCGGACGAAGCTCACTCGGAGGCCCCCACGTCGGCGGCCCACGGGTAGTACATGTACGAGATCGAGGTGGGGGCGCCGGTGATCCGCTTGCCCAGGAACACCGCGGTCGGCCATTCGGCGACGGGGATCCACAGCAGCTGCTCCGAGGCGTGGTGCTGGAGCTTGGCCTCGATCGCCAGCCGCTGCTCGGCCGGGTAGAGGGCGGAGGCCTGGTCGACGAGTTCGTCGTACTGGGGGTCGCTGTAGCCGGCGAAGTTCATGTACGCGCCGGTCTTGAAGTTCTGCAGCAGGTCGAGCGGGTCGGTGATCGAGTCGTAGTAGGTGAGCGGGAACATGTCGATGCCCTCGCGCGCCTGCGGGTCGGTGAACAGGGCCGTGAAGGCGTTGGGGGCGATGGTCTTGAGCCGGATGTCCAGGCCGATCCGGCTGCCGGCGGCCTGGACGGCGGTGGCGAGGAGGGAGACGTCCTGGCCTATGGAACTGGTGGCCACGGTCAGGGTCTTGCCGGTGGCGCCGGCCTCCTCGATGAGCGCCTTGGCCTTGTCGATGTCCTGGCCAGTGGGCGGGAGGTTGTCGAAGGCGGTCTTGAGCGTGTGCTCGGGGGCGGCTGCCCAGGCGGCCCGGGTGGTGAGGGAGTTGGTGACAGTGCCCGCGCCGCCGAGGCCGGCCTTGACGAATCCGGTGCGGTCGAGCGCGAGGGAGAGGGCGCGGCGGACGCGGACGTCGCCGAGCGGGCCCTGCATGTTGGTGATGTTGACGTTGACCGTGCTCAGGCCCTCACCGAAGTAGAGGGTTCCGGTGCCGCTGCCGCGCAGGCGGGCGTAGCTCTCGGTGGGGATGAGGTAGCCGCCGTCGACCTCGCCGCTGAGCATGGCGTTGGTGCGGGCGGAGGGATCGGTCAGGACGCGGAAGACGGCCTTCTTGGACTTGGCCTTGGTTCCCCAGTAGCTGTCGAAGCGGTCCAGTTCGATGGACTGGCCCTTGTTCCAGGTGCCGAGTTGGAAGGGGCCGGTGCAGGCGAGGCCGCCGGTGGTGCCGTAGTCCTTGCCCGCTGCCTCGACGCCCGCCTTGGAGGCGACCACGCCGGCGGCGGTGGCCATGTACTGCGGGAACTGGGAGTCGGGCTGCTTGAGCTTGACGGTGACCTGGAGCGGGCCGGTCTTGGTGACGGCGGTGACGTTCTGGAAGACCTGGGCCCAGGCGGCGGCGTTGTCGGGGTCCATCTGGCGGCCGAGGCTGAAGACGACGTCGTCGGCGGTCATCTCCCTGCCGTCGTGGAAACGGACGCCGGGGCGGAGGTCGTAGACCCAGGTGGTGGGGTCGGGGTTGGTCGCCTTCTGGGCGAGGCCGGGCTCCGTGGTGAGCGACGGCGTCCAGCGCATCAGGCTCTCGCACACGTTGGACAGGATGGTGTTCTGCGGGTAGTCGAAGGCGACCGTGTAGTCGAGGGTGGGCGGCTCGGCGTAGACGGCCCAGCTGAAGGAGTCGATCTCGCCGCGGGCCGGGGGTGTGGAGACGGAGAGGCTGACGTCGGTGACGCCGCCGCCGTTGCCCTTGGGCGGGCCCGAGCAGGCCCCGAGCACGGCGAAGGAGGTCAGGACGGCGGCGGTGAGGGTCGCGGTGCGGCGGCCGGCCCGGCGTCGGGGGCGTCTGCTCGTGCGGGGTGGGGAGGTGGTCATCGTCGCGCTCTCTTTTCCGTGAGGGATGCGGGGGTGGAGGAGCGGGCGGACCGCCGGGGCGGACCGCCGGGAACGGCCGGTTCTCGGGTCAGACGGTGGCGTCGGCGGTGGTGCCCGCGGGGTGTGCGGGGCGGGCGGGGCGGGCGGGGCGTGCGGGGGTTGCAGGGCGTACAGGGCGTGCGGCGGGGATCTGCTGGGTGATGCAGTGGACGCCGCCGCCGCCGAACGCGATGGCCAGGGCCCGCACCCCGACGACCTTGCGACCGGGGTGGGCCGAGGCGATGACGGCGAGGGCGGCCTCGTCCTGGGGCAGCCCGGCGACCGGGACGACGACGCCGCCGTTGGCGACGTAGTAGTTCAGGTAGGACACCTCGATCTCGCCGTCGGCGAGGTCCGCGAAGACGGTCTGCGGGACGTCGATGATCTCCAGGCGGCGGCCGCGGGCGTCGGTGGAGGCCTCCAGCACGGCGCGGTTGGCGCGCATCCGGGCGTAGTCGGGGTGGTCGGGGTCGTCCGGGAGGGAGACGACGACCGTGCCGGGGGCGGCGAAGGCGCAGACACCGTCGACGTGGCCGTCGGTCTCGGTGTCGAGGAGACCGCCGTACGGCAGCCAGATGACCTTGGTGACGCCGAGCCGGGACTTCAGCTCGGCCTCGATCTCGCCCCGGTTCATGCCGGGGTTGCGGTTGGGGTGCAGCAGGCACTGCTCGGTGGTGATCAGCGTGCCCTCGCCGTCGACGGTGATCGCGCCGCCTTCGAGGATCATGTCGGAGGCGATCCGGTCCGCCCCGACGTGGTCCAGCAGCAGGGCGCTGATCCGGTCGTCGGACTCGAAGGGGTGGTGCTTGCCGCCCCAGGCGTTGAAGCGGAAGTCGACGCCGGCGCGGTTGCCGTCCCCGTCGAGGACGAAGAGCGGGGCGGAGTCGCGGAACCAGGAGTCGTCGAGCGGCAGCTCGATCACCGTGACGCCGCTGACGCCGGTGACGCCGTCCCCGCAGCGGTCGCGGGCGTCCGCGCCGTGGCCGGGCGGGGCGACCATCGTCACGGGCTCGAAGGCGGCGATGGCGCGGGCGACGTTGGCGTACTCCTCCTTCGCTTCGGTCAGGACGCTCCCCCAGAGGTCCTCGCGGGTGGGCCAGGCCATGAGGCAGCCCTCGTGCTCGGACCACTCGGCAGGCATTCGGTATTCGGCCATCGGTGTCTCATTTCTTGTGTGGGCGGAGTCTTCCACCCGACTGAAAATTCAGTCAAGGCCTGACGTGCGCGGATATCGGAGGGGCGGGTGCGCACCGGGGAGGGGAGCCTCAGAGGAAGTAGAGGCGGTTCAGGGAGACCTGCTGCGCCGGCTCGGAGCGCAGGGGCTCTCCGTCGAGCGTGACGAGACCGGTCCGTGGGTTCACGTCGACTTCTCCGAGGCGGTCGTTGCCGACCATGTCCTTGGGGCCGATGCCCCGGGTCCCCCGCACGGCGACCCGGCGGCGGCGGGTGGCCATGGCGTCGTACGGGGCTCCGAAGGAGCCGGACTCGGCCGCGGCGCGGCTCACGAACGCCACCGAGAGGTCGGCGGGGGCGGCGCCGTGGGCGCCGAAGAGCGGTCCGAGGACGAGGGGTTCGCAGGTGTCGGTGGCGGCGTTGGGGTCGCCGGTGACGCCGTAGGCGGGGAAGCCTGATTTGAGGACGAGCTGCGGTTTGGCGCCGAAGAACTGGGGGCGCCACAGGACGATGTCGGCGAGTTTGCCGGTCTCGATGGAGCCGATCTCGTGGGCCAGGCCGTGGGCGATGGCGGGGTTGATGGTCAGCTTGGCCATGTAGCGCAGGACCCGGGCGTTGTCGTCGCCCTCGCCGTCGCCGGCCAGGGGGCCCAGCTCGCCCTTCATCTTGGCGGCCATGGCGAAGGTGCGGCGGATCGTCTCGCCGGCCCGGCCCATGCCCTGGGCGTCGGAGGAGGTGATGCCGATCACCCCGAGGTCGTGCAGCACGTCCTCGGCGCCCATGGTGCCGGCCCGGATCCGGTCGCGGGCCATGGCCGCGTCGCCCGGGAGGTCGGGCTTGAGGTCGTGAACGGAGACGATCATGCCGTAGTGCTCGGCCACCGCGTCCCGGCCGAAGGGCAGGGTCGGGTTGGTGGAGGAGCCGATGACGTTCGGCACGCCCGCCATCTTCAGCACGTTGGGCACGTGCCCGCCGCCGCAGCCCTCGATGTGGAAGGCATGGATCGTGCGGCCGTCCAGGACCCGCAGGGTGTCCTCGACGGAGAGACACTCGTTGAGGCCGTCACTGTGCAGCGCGACCTGTACGTCGTACTCCTCGGCCACCCGCAGGGCGGTGTCCAGGGCGCGGGTGTGAGCGCCCATGTCCTCGTGCACCTTGAAACCGCAGGCACCGCCCTCGGCCAGGGCCTCCACCAGCGGAGCGGCGTCCGAAGAGGAACCCCGGGCCAGGAAACCGATGTTCACCGGCCAGGCATCGAAGGCGTTGAAGGCGTGCTTCAGCGCCCACGGGGAGTTGACGCCGACGCCCCACACCGGGCCGAACTCCTGACCGATGACCGTGGTGACGCCCGCGGCGAGCGAGGCCTCCATGATGCGCGGGGAGAGCAGGTGCACGTGGGTGTCGACGGCGCCGGCGGTGGCGATCAGGCCCTCGCCGGAGACGATCGAGGTACCCGTGCCGACGACGACGTCGACGCCGTCGAGGGTGTCCGGGTTGCCGGCCCGCCCGATCGCGTGGATACGGCCCTCGCGGATACCGATCGACACCTTGCGGATGCCCAGGACCGCGTCGATGACCAGGACATTGCTGATGACGACGTCGCAGGTCTCGCGGACGGCGGCGGCCTTCAGGTGCAGGCCGTCCCGGGCGGTCTTGCCGAAACCGGCCAGGAACTCGTCACCGGGCTTCTGCGCGTCGTACTCCACCCGCACCGTCAGCCCGGAGTCACCGAGACGCACCCGGTCCCCGGCGCGCGGGCCGAAGACGGAGGCGTACTCGTGCGGGTCGATGTGCCGGCTGCCCGGTGCGCAGTGATCGGCGTGTCGGGTGGGTCTGCTCATGTCGCGGTTCCTTCCGGGGCGCCCGCACCGAGGTAGCCGCAGGCCGCGGCCCTGCGCAGGGCTTCGGCCTTCGCGCCGGGGGCGTCGAGCGGGCCGTCGACCAAGCCGGCGAAACCGATCGCGATCCGGTCACCACCGATGGGGATGAGGCCCACCTCCACGGTGGCTCCGGAGTCGAACCGGGTGGACGACCCGGCCGCGACTGCCAGGCGCATCCCGTACGCCATGGCACGGTCGAAGCTCAGGCGCGGGTTGGCCTCGAAGAAGTGGAAGTGGGAGGTCACGCTCACCGGCACCGCCGCGGTGTTGCTCACCACGAGGGTCACGACGGGGGCACGTGCCTCGACGCTGTCCGAGGCGGGCAGTACGGCGCCCGGTGCGCCGTCGTCACGGTCCAGCTCGCCGAAGGGCTCACTGATCACCGCGAGCCGGGTTCCGTCCTCGAACACCGCCTCGACCATGACCTCGGTGACGATGTCGACGACGCCCGGCAGGATGTCGTCCGGGCCGAGGACGCTTCGGCCTCGCGCGAGGGCGTCGGCGAGGCGGACGCCGTCACGAGCCGCCTCGCACACCGTGTCGGCGATCACGGCGGTCGCCTCCGGAACGTTGAGCCGCAGGCCGCGTGCGTGTCGGGCCCGGGCCAGTTCCGCGGCGGTGAACAGCAGGAGCCGGTCGCGTTCGGTGGGGGTCAGGGCCATGAGGCCCACCGGGAGTGCGCCCCGGCGGCGGGGCACAGACCCCGGCCGATCGAGAACTTCATGATCATTCCTTCCTCCGGAAGGCGGATGCGGCGGGCCACGGAGGCCGGCGCTCCGCCGTCGGGGGTGCGTGGGCGCGGCGCACGGACCGCGAGGTGGGGGCTTTGTGCGCGCGGCGAAGAAGACGAGGAACGAGAGCGATCCGGGGGCGCGGCCCCGGGGACGGGGCCGGGTCCGCGGGGCGGGCCCTACGGGCCCCGCAGTGCCGCGGCCGGCTCGCGCCCTCACTCTGGCATTGACTAAAAATTCAGTCAATAGATGGGGCGGCGAAACGTGCCGTCCCACGGAAGGACAGGGCCGTGCGGGGTCGATCAGCGTCCGGGAACGCCCGTGTCAGTGCTGCTGGAGCCCGGCCAATTCGGCGTCGATCGCGCCGCGCATCAGCTCCCGCGCGTGACCGATTCCGGTGCCACCGCTGAGCCAGCGCATGCTGAGCCCTTCCAGCAGGGCGGTGAGCCGTTCGGCCGCGGCGGCCAGCGACGAGGCCGGCGCCATCGGCTGGACCTGGCCCAGCAGCGCGGCGACCTCCTGGACCCATACCAGGGCGGCCCTGGCGAGATCCTCGCGCAGCACCTCGTCGAAGACGGCGCTCGCCCGCAGTTCACCCCAGGCCGAGCTGTTCTCCCGTACCTCCACGGTGTCCTGGAGCTCCAGCAGGAGCGTTTCCTCCAGCTCCTCCCGGGGGGTGAGCGGCGGATCGTCCGGGTCCCGGTCCGTGGTGTAGCGCTCGGCGCGGTCGTTGATGAATTCGAGGGTCTGGCGCAGGACCCCCGTACGGTCCTTGAAGTGGTAGTAGATCAAGGCGGTGGAGACGCCGGCCTCGGCCGCGAGTTCTTCCACGCGCAGCCCGCGGACGCCGCGCCGGGCGATCACCCGGGCGGCCGCTTCGAGGATCTGAGTGCTGCGAGACGCCATGGCCCGCACCTTACCGGGGCGTTCCGGAGGGGGTGCGGGCGACCCGTCACCGGACGTACGGGCCCCTGCGGGCGCCGATCGCCCACCGGCCGCGGTTCGCTCCCGCTGCCGGGGCCCGGTGGACATCACACCTCCGGCGGGGTGGCGGCCGGGTGCGACTGCGTGGCGCAGTGGATGCCGCCGCCACCGGCCGCGATGTTGTCGATGCCCACCTGGACCAGGCGGTGGCCGGGATAGGCGGCCTGCAGGATCGCACGGGCCAGAGCGTCGGCGGGGCCGTCGCCGAACTGCGGGGCGATGACCGCGCCGTTGGCGGTGAAGTAGTTGGTGTAGGAGGCCAGGAACTCCGCTCCGCCGCCGCGGATGCTGCGGCGGTCGGGGCCGGGCAGTTCCGTGATGGCGAGACTGCGGCCACGGGCGTCGGTGGCGCTCTCCAGGGCCCGCTTCGTCTCCTCGTAGACGGCGACCCACTTCCGGTCCGCGCCGGCTCCGGGCTTGTCCAGGATGACCCGCCCCGGAGCCGTGAAGCGGGCCAGGCAGTCGATGTGGCAGTCGGTGATGTCCTGACCTGCCAGACCGGGCACCCAGATGACCTTGTCGATGCCGAGCGCCGCCTTCACGGCCTGCTCGACCTGGTCCTGGCTCATGCCCGGGTTGCGGTTGGCGTTCACCAGCGAGCTGATCGTGGCCAGCAGCGTTCCCTCGCCGTCGGCCTCCAGCGAGCCGCCCTCACCGACGAATCCCGCCGGGATCCGGCGCACCTGGTACTCGTCGAGGAGGACGGCGGCCGCCGCGGCGTCGTTGGCGAAGGGCTGGGCGTACGGCGTGCCCGTCTTGCCCCAGCCGTTGAAGTGGGTGTCCACGCCCGCGACGGCTCCCGGGCCCACCACGAAAGTGGGGCCGAAGTCGCGGATCCACAGGTCGTCGTTGGCGATCTCGATGACGTCGATGGCGTGGTGGGCGCCGCGCCCGCAGCGGTGGCGGGCCTCGGCGGCCTGACCGGGGCGCGCGAGCACCACGACCGGCTCGAAGCGCGATATCTCGTACGCGACGTCGGCGATGTCTCCGCGCACCGCGTCGAGCTTGCTGTCCCAGACGGAGGAGAGGGCGGGCCAGGCCATGTAGGTACGGAGGTGGCGGCCGGTCTCCGCGGGCATCCGCAGGGCTGCGGCGCCGGTCTCGCGGGTGGCGTCCGCCTGCGCGGTGGCGGGGAAGGCCGGCCCGAGGGCGGCGAGCGGCAGCGCCGCCGCCCCGAACCGGAGCAGCCGACGGCGGGTGGTGCTGGGCATGTCCATGGGTCTCCCTGAGGGGTGAACGGGCGGGATGACTCGGCATCTTTGCGTTAACTGAAAATTCAGTCAAGACGACCGGCTCCACGGCGCGGCGTCGCCTACCCGGGACGCCGGGACCGGGCCCGGCCATAGCCAGGGAATTCAGCTCCGGCGGTACTGGTCCACGGTGATCGTGACCGATCCGTCGGCCGCGGCCTCGACCAGTCGGACGATCGCGATCTCGCTCCGGTCCGGACTGCTCACGCAGAACGGCCGCGCCTTGGCGAGCCCACCGAACGGCAGGGCGGCGGCCGGTCGCGTCTCGATGCCGTGCACGCAATCGGCCGCGGTCAGCTCCCCGCCGTCGGCGACGAAGGCGTCCGACTCCTCGGACGGCACGAACGCCTGACCGTCGCGCGCCAGGTACCAGGTGGCCGTCTCCGCGGCCACCACCTTCCCCGCCTTCAGATCGAACTCGTAGCCGGAATCGGGGGCGGTGAGCTCGGCGTTCGCGTAGCCGGGCAGGAAGGCGGGGGCCGTGGGCGGCGCCGATCGGGCGGCGGGACCGGCGTCGGGGCCCGCCCCCTCCCCGTCGGGATCGTCGAGGTAGTACACGGCTCCGGCGCAGGCCAGCAGGGTGGCGACCACGGCCAGGGCCACCGCGGGCAGGCGCCGCCGCCCGTGCCGGGACGCACGGTGACCGGACCCCGGGGCAGCGGCCTCCACCGGCACCGAGGCGGCGGGGACGGGCGCGGAGACCGGCGCGGGTGCCGGTACCGGTACTGGTGGGGCGACCTGTGTGTGGGGGGCGGGACCGGGCCCTGCGCAGGAGCCGGGGCGGACCTGGCCGGGGCGGGAACGGGCGCCGCCGGGGCCGGATCCCGGTACGCGGCCGCGGCCGTCGGGGCGCAGGAATCGACCCCGGCAGGCGCGGGGGCGGGCGGTGCCGCCGGGATTCCGGCGGCCGGGCCCGGGTGCGCGGACGCCGCGCCGGTCGCGCGGAGGTACGCCGCGGCGGGCCGGGCGGCGCCGTCCCGGCCTCCGACCTCGTCCCGGACCGGGCTGGGCAGCCAGCCGTCGGTGAACTCCGGCCGGGAGCCCACCACGGGGTGCGCGTGCACGGACGCGATCAGCTCGGCGGTCGCAGGGCGGTCCTCGGGGCGTTTGGCCAGACACCATGAGATGAGTCCGTGCAGGTCACGGGGTACGTGGGTGAGGTCGGGACGCTCGTGGACGATCCGGTACAGGGCCGTGGACTCCGACCCGTTCCCGAAGGGCGTCGCGCCGCCCGCCACGTAGGCGGCCAGCGTGCCGAGCGCGAAGACGTCGGTGGCCGGCGTCACCTGGAGGCCCAGCGCCTGTTCGGGCGCCATGAAGGCCGCGGTGCCGATCCGCAGGCCCGTGCCGGTGAGCGCCGCGGCGTCGGCGGCGCGCGCGATGCCGAAGTCGATCACCCGGGGCCCGTCCCCCGCGACCAGCACGTTGGCCGGCTTGAGGTCCCGGTGGACGACGCCCGCCCGGTGGATGGCCTGGAGCGCCTCCGCGATGCCCGCGACGAGCAGCAGGACGGTGCGCACCGGCAGGGGTCCGTGCCGCCGCACCACCTCGTGCAGCGAGGGGCCGGGCACGTAGGCGGTGGCGAGCCAAGGGGTGCGGTGGTCGACGCCGGAGTCGACCACCTGGGCGGTGAACAGGCCGTGGATCCGGCGGGCGCTGGCCACCTCCTGGGCGAAGCGTTCGCGGAACTCGGGATCCGCGGCGAATTCCCTGCGGACGGCCTTCAGGGCGACGGGGCGGCCACCGGGCGTGTACGCCAGGTAGACCACTCCCATGCCGCCGGAGCCGAGACGAGCGTGGAGGCGGTAGCCACCGATCCCGTGGGGGTCGTCGGCGGACAGCGCCGTGGTGGTGGGCTGTATGCCGGGGAGCTGCTCGGACATGCGGTTGCTCTTTCAACGATGCGGCGAGGACCTGGGCGCATCGTGCCGCTAACTAAATTTTCAGTCAATGTGTGACAATGCGAGACGCACACGGCAGGAGGGATCACACAGTGACCGACCGCAGACGGGCCATCCTCGAGGGCGCCGCACGCGTCATCGCACGTCAGGGCGTCCGAGGACTGCGGGTGGCGGACCTGGCGGCCGAGGCCGGCGTGTCCACCGCCCTGGTCTACTACCACTTCGAGGGTCGGCCGGGCATCCTGCGGCACGCCCTGGCCTTCATCGGGGACCGGGCGGACCGCTACACCGCGGCGTCGGGGAGCGAGGCCGAGGCCCGCCCCTCGGATCCGCGCCGGCTCCTGGAGCAGACCCTGCTGAGGGAGTTCCAGGACCTCCCCGAGGTGCGCGAGAACAGCACGGCCTGGGGAGAACTCCGGGCCCACACGGTCTTCGATCCCGAACTGCGGGACGACCTGGCCGCGGCGGGTGCCGCCTGGGTGGCGGAAGTCGCAGCCCCCCTCGCCGAGCTCTGCCCCGCCGCGCCGCACGCCGCCGTCACGGCCGCCGCAGAGCGGCTGACCGCCCTGCTGGAAGGGCTCAGCGTCCGCTGGCTCAGCGGACTGCTCTCCCTGAAGCACGCCCACGTCCTGATGCGCGAGGCGATCGGAGTGGAATTGAGCCGACTCGGTTTCCCATCAGTTGCGGATTGACTGAAATTCCAGTCAGTGTCAGAGTGGCGACACCTGGCCGCATCGCTTTTCGCGCATACCGGCCGTTCGCGGTGCGGAGTGCGCACCCTTGTCCGTAAGGACCGGTTTGTCGGCCTATCGCCACCGTCGCGCCCGCCCTGGCCGCATGCATCCCTTCCGCCAGTCCACGATCGGAGTCTCCGTGTCCTTCACTCCCCCCACGCGTCGGACCGTCCTTCGCACCCTCGCCGGAATCGGCGCGGCCGTCCTCGGCTCCTCGGCCTGCGGACCCTCCGACGCCGGAGCACCGGCCGGTGCCACCGGCGCGCCCTCCCAGCCCGCCACCGCGGGCGGCAAGCGCCGGCTGGGCGCCGAGTGGGAGAGCCACACCCGTACGTTCATGTCCTGGCCGGCGCTGTCGTCGGTCTGGGAGGGAGACCTGCCCTACGTACGCGAGGACATCGCGCGGATCGCGCGGGCCGTCGGGGAGTACGAGGCGGTCGTCATGATGGCCCGGCCCGACCAGGCGGACGCGGCGCAGCGGGCGTGCGGCTCGCAGGTCGAGGTGATCCCGCTGGCCGTCGACGACCTCTGGGCCCGCGACACCGTCCCCGTCTTCGTCGAGCAGGACGGCAAGGTCGTCGGGGTCGACTTCAACTTCAACGGCTGGGGCAACAAGCAGGAGCACAAGAACGACGGGGTGGTCGGCCGCACCCTGCTCCAGAAGTACGGGATCCCCCGGATCCAGGCTCCGCTGGTCGCGGAGGGCGGATCCTTCGAGCCCGACGGCGAGGGCACCCTGCTGATCACCGAGAGCTCGATCGTCAACGACAACCGCAACCGGGGCAAGAGCCGGGACACGATCGAGGCGGAGCTCAAGCAGACCCTGGGTGTCGAGAAGGTGGTGTGGCTGGCCGGCGTACGCGGCGAGGACATCACGGACGCCCACGTGGACAGCCTCGTTCGCTTCACCGCACCCGGTGTGGTCCTGCTGGACCGCGCACACCCCGGTACCCCGCCGGACTCCTGGTCGCGCTCCGCCGACCAGGCGAAGTCCGTCCTGTCGCAGACGACGGACGCCCGCGGCCGGCGCTTCGAGGTCATCGATCTGCCGCAGCCCGACCTGAACAGGATCACGGGCGAGGGCGACGACTTCGTGTCGACCTACGCCAACTTCTACATCGCCAACGATGCCGTCTTCATGCCCAGGTTCGGGGACCGCAAGGCCGACGACCGGGCCCGCGCCATCCTGCAGGAGCACTTCCCGAAGCGGGACATCGTGCCGGTCGTGATCGACACGATCGCCTCGGGAGGCGGCGGCATCCACTGCTCGACCCACGACCAGCCCGGCAAGCCGGCCGCCTGATCGCCCACGCCGCGTCACACCGTGTACACCGCGGGCCGGGCCGATGCCGACCGGGTGGACGTCGAGGCGGCCCCTCGTGACCACGTCGTCACGCTCCCGACCGCGACCGCGACCGGGACCGGGACCGCAACCGCGGTGGCGATGACGGTGACAGTGGTGTGCGCGCCCCGTCAGCGCAGTTGGCGGCGGACCAGGTCGTGGAAGAGGCCGTTCGTGTCGGCCAGCAGTTCGGCGGGTGGGCCCTGCTGGACGATCCGGCCGTCCGACATGGCGATCACGCGGTCGGCGTCCATGATCGTGGAGAGGCGGTGGGCGATCACGACGCGGGTGGCGCGCAGGGCGCGGGTGGATTCGATGACCACGCGCTGGGCTTCGTTGTCCAGCGCACTCGTGGCCTCGTCGAAGAACAGGATGCGCGGCTTGCGGATCAGGGCCTGGGCGATCATCAGCCGTTGGCGCTGGCCGCCCGAGACCGTGCCGCCGCCGTCGGACAGCATGGTGTGCATGCCCATCGGCATGGCCTTGATGTCCTGCGCCAGGCCCGCCATCGCGGCGGCTTCCCACGCCTCTTCGAGCGAGAACGTCCCGGCGCCGCAGATGCAGTCGAGGATCGAGCCGGTGAAGGGCTGGGCGTTCTGCAGGACGACGCCGCACTGGCGGCGCACGGCCGCCCGGTCGAGCGCCGCCAGGTCCTGGCCGTCGTACAGCACGCTGCCTTCAGCGGGCTTGTCGAAGCCGATGAGCAGCCGCAGCAGTGTCGACTTTCCGCAGCCACTGGCCCCGACGATCGCGACGAACTCGCCTTGGTCGACCCGGAAGTTGACGTCGTCCAGTACGAGCGGACCGTCGTCGCCGTAGCGGTAGGACAGGTTCTTGGCCTCGATGGCACCGGTCAGCTCGCCCGGTCGGGTACTGGAGCGGCCCACCTCGGGGGTCTCCCGCAGCACCGGCTTGATCTGCTCGAACATCGGCAGCACCGCGGCGGCCGAGATGAGCGCACCGGTCAGCTGTGTGACCGACGACAGCAGCATCGTCAGCGCGGTGCTGAAGGTGAGGAACTCGCCGGCGGACATGGCACCGCGAGCCGGTCCGGCCAGCAGCACGAACATCACCAGCGTGCACAGCGGCAGATAGACGGCGCCCAGGACGGTGATGACGTTCTGTATCCGGCCGATGCGCTGCTGCAGGTCGCGGGTACGGGCGAACTCCCGGGCCCAGGCTGCGTACGCGAAGCTCTCGGCTGCGGCGACCCGGAGCTTGGGCAGGCCGCGCAGGGTCTGGAAGGCCTGGTTGTTGAGCCGGTGGCCGAGCTTGATCAGGCGGCGCTGGTAGCGCAGCTGCCACAGCCCCAGGCCCAGGAAGACCCCCGCGATGACGACCAGCATGGCGAGCGCCGCCATCGCCAGCGGCACGCTGTAGACGAGCAGCAGGACGAGGTTCATCGTGCCGACCGCGCCCGACTGCACGCAGACCGGGCCGATGCCGGACAGGACGCGGCGGATGGCGCTGATGCCCATCGCCGCGCCGGCCAGTTCGCCGGTGGAACGGCCGGCGAAGAACTTCGTCGGCAGCCGCAGCAGCCTGTCCCACACCGCCGGCTGCAACGTGGCCTCGATGCGGCCCTCCATGCGCAGGAGGGAGGTGTTCTGCAGCAGCATGAAGACGGCCGAGACGATGCCGGTCGCGATCAGGGCCAGCCCGGTCTGCACGATCAGGCCGTTCTCGGCCTGTGGGACGTACCGGCCGAGGACCTGGCCGGTGGCGATCGGCACCAGTGCGCCCAGGACCACCGCGGCCAGCCCGCCCAGGAGGAGGCTGCGCAGCTCCGGGAAGGTGCCGCGCACGCTGAAGCGGAGCAGCGCCGGGAGGCTCACCCGCCCGTCGGGCAGGGGGCGGTAGAACATGACGGCGCGCGGTTCGAAGGCGGCCTCGTTGGTCTTCCCGATGCGCTCGCGCGTGCCGGTGGCGGGGTCGACCGCCTCGTAGCGGCCGCGCCGCCACAGCAGGGCGACCGGCGTGCCGTCCTTCTCCCGCCGGCCCACCAGCGGACCGGTGTCCTCCCGCCACCAGCGCCCGCTGAGCCCGACCGCGCGGGTGCGGATCCGCGAGGCGAGCGCGATGCGTTCGACGGGGTCCGTCTGCTCGGCCGTGGGGCCGGCCGCGCCCGGTTCGGACAGGGTGATGCGGGCCGCGTCGGCGACCACGCGGCACACGGCGAAGGTCGCGTCGGCGCTCCCGCTCCGGTGGGGACCCCGGCCGGAGCGGCCTATGGACGCCAGCAGCGTCCGGTCCGCCTGGGTACGGGCAGCCCGGCCCGCCTCGATTCCGGCCGCCGTGCGGTCCTCGTGCGTGCGCTCGAGCTGTTCGATCCAGCCGTCGAGGGCGTACAGCAGTCGGTACTGCTGGTCGACCATGCCCTGCCACATCGCCGCGTCGACGAGGAGGGTGCCCACCGCCTCCGTCTCGTACACGGCGCCGTACTGCACGCTGCCCGGGGTGACCTGCATCCACAGGATGTCGTCATCGGCGCCGCCGTGCCCCGGGGTGGCGCTGCCGTCCAGCGGGGCCTGGTAGAGCACGCGCAGCCCGCGGCCGATGCCACGCGCGAAGGCGTCCTCGAGCGGGCTCGGTTGTCCGGCGGCGGCGCCGTACTGCCCTGGGGCGGCGTACCACGGCCCGCCGTTGAAGTGGTCGCCTTGGAACTGGTTGCCTTGGAACTGGTCGCCGTGGAACTGGTCGACGTACTCCGGGCGGTACAGCTCCCGCAGTTCGATGCGGCGCAGCCGGCACCCCTGCAGGGGCCGGCCGACCAGGGTGTGGTCGGGGCCCTCGGCCGGGCCCAGGAGCAGGGTGCCCGGCTCCAGTCGGCCCAGGAAGTGCCAGTGCCCGGCCTGCGCGGCGTCTACGGCGAACAGGTCCAGCTCGCCGTGCACGACGAGCCACAGGACGAGCGGGCCCTCCAGGGACAGGCTGCGCACGCCCGTGCAGTCGACCGGCGAGCCCAGTCCGCCCAGGGCCGCGACGACGGGGTCCGGGGCCGCACCCGGCCGGCCGGCGGTGGCGGGACCGGCGGTGGCGGTGGCGTGGTGCGGGTACGGGTGCGGATGCGGATGCGTCACCTCAGTGCTCCTTGACCAATGCGGCGTACGCGCCCTGCACCGCGACCAGATGCTCGTGCCGGCCGCGTTCCACGACCGTGCCCCGGTCGAGGACGACGATCTCGTCGCTGTCGCGCACCGTGCTCAGCCGGTGGGCGATGACCACGCAGGCGCAGCCCCGGCGGCGCAGGTTGTCGATGATGACCTGCTCGGTCACCGCGTCCAGGGCGCTGGTCACCTCGTCGAGGACCATGACGCTGGGGCGGCGCACCAGCGCCCGGGCGATCTCCAGGCGCTGGCGCTGGCCGCCGGAGAAGTTGCGGCCGTCCTGCTCGACGCGGCTGTGGATGCCTCCGGGGCGACGCGCGACCACGTCGTGGACGGCGGCGTCCTCGAGGGCGGCGATGACGGCCTCGTCCGGGATCGACGGGTCCCACAGCGTGACGTTGTCACGGACGGTGCCTTCGAAGAGGAAGACGTCCTGGTCGACGAAGGAGACGGAGGCGGCCAGCGCACCGCGCGGGATGTCCTCCAGCCGCATCCCGTCGATGCGGATGGCCCCCTCCCAGGGGGTGTACAGGCCGGAGATCAGCCGGGAGACGGTGGACTTGCCGCTGCCCGAGCCGCCGACGAGCGCGACCTGCTGCCCGGGGCCGACCGAGAGCGAGAAGTCCTTGAGCAGCGGGGCGTCCAGGGGGCTGTAGCCGAAGGTGACGTGCTCCAGATCCACATGGCCCTTGAGGCGTCGGGTGCCCGCGGCGGGCTCGCGGCGCGCGTAGACAGGGGCGACGGGAAAGTGTTCGACGTCCTTGAGGCGGGCGACGTCGGCCGCGAAGTCCTGGATCCGTCCGGCGACGCCGCCCAGCCGGGAGATCGGCGCGGTGAAGCTGGTCACCAGCGCCTGGAAGGCGACGAGCAGACCCACGGTGAGGTGTCCCTCCACCGCCCGCAGGCCGCCGATCATCAGGATCAGCGCACTGTTGAACGCCGCCAGCGTGGGCGCGACGATCGCCAGCCACGCGCTGGGCACGCCGAGCCGCTGCTGGACGTCGAGGGTGACCGCGTGCTGTCCGGCCCAGCGGCGGAAGAAGCCGTTCTCGCCGCCCGTGGCCTTCATCGTCTCGATGAGCTGGAGGCCGCTGTAGGAGGTGTTGGTCAGCCGGGCGCTCTCGGCGCGCAGCTTCTGGGTACCGGTGGCCCTCAGCTGGATCACGACGCGCAGGGCCACGACGTTGAGCAGTGCCACGGCCACACCGACGAGGGTGAGCTGCGGATCGTACGTCCACAGCAGTACGGCGTAGAGCACGACCACCACGGCGTCCACGCCCGCGGCGGCGAGGTCCCGGGCGAGGGTCTCGGCGACCGCGTCGTTGGACTGCAGGCGCTGGACCAGGTCGGCCGGGTTGCGCTGGGAGTAGAAGGCGACCGGGAGTCTGAGCAGGTGCCGGAAGAAGCGGGCGCTGCCCAGGGTGGAGGAGATGATGCGCCCGCGCAGCAGATTGGCCTGCTGCAGGGCGGTGAGTGCCGCGGTGAGGACGAGCGTGACGGCCATCGACGCGAACAGCACGCCCAGCAGGGACGTCTGCTCCCCGATGAGGAACATGTCGATGTACGTGCGGCTGAGGGCCGGCACCGTCGCGCCGACGGCGACCAGGAGGAGGCTGGAGAGCACGGCGGCGGCCATGGTGCCCGAAGTGCCCCGCAGGCGGGCGGGCATGGCTCCGAGGACGCCGGGCTTGCGGCCGCCCCGGCGGAAGCCGTCGTCGGGCTCGAAGGTGAGGACGACACCGGTGAAGCTGGTGTCGAACTCGTCCATGGGGACGAACCGGCGGCCCTTGCCGGGGTCGTTGACGTACACGCCCCTGCGGCCGAAGCGGCGGGCCGTGCCGTCGTAGACGACGTAGTGGTTGAACTCCCAGAAGAGGACGGCCGGGGCGCTCACCTCGGCGAGCGCGGCCAGGTCCATCTGCATGCCCTTGGCCTTCAGCCCGTAGCCGCGGGCGGCCTTGAGGAGGTTGCTGGCGCGGGAGCCGTCGCGGGAGACGCCGCAGGCGATGCGCAGTTCTTCGAGGGGGACGAAGCGGCCGTAGTGGCCGAGCACCATGGCCAGGGCGGCGGCGCCGCACTCAACGGCCTCCATCTGCAGCACGGTGGGGGTGCGCACGGGGCGGGGCGTCCGGCCCCTGGGGGCGGGCGCGGATCTGCGGCGGGCGCCGCCCTTGGGCTCGGGGCGGTGGCGGCTGCGTCCGGCGGGAGGGAGCTGCGGGGTCTGCGGCGGTACCCCGGTCCGCGGCGGCGCGGTCACGGCAGCAGCCAGTCGACCGGGCGCCGCGCGGCGAGGTGGACGGCGCCGGTGACCGGCGTCCTCGAGTCGACGGTGTACGGGGGCCCGTCCGCGGAGGACCACCGGTAGCCGGACGTGGTGGAGGAGGACCGCTCCAGCTGTACGACGACGGCGACCGGGGCGCCGTGGCGGGAGAACTGTTCGGCGAGCCCGCCGTCGCCGAGGAAGCCGCCGATCTGCGCCGGTGTCTGGGGCGCTCGGCCGACCGCCTTGACGTGGCCGCGCAGCATGCCGAACTGCTGCTGCGGGACGGACTGGACGCTCAGGTCGACCCGGGCGCCCACGGGGATCGCCGAGCCGCTCCCGCCCGGCACGTACAACACGGCCACCAGCGGGTCCTCCGGATTCTTCACACGTTCCACGGTCGCCACGTCCGCGCCGGTGGCGACGACCGAACCCACCTTGGCCACCAGCGCCGTCAACCGGCCGCCGGTCACCACGCGTACGGGTCGGTCCCCCTGCTCCGTGCGCACGGTGAGCAGGGGCGCACCGGCGTCCAGCAGTTGGCCCTCCTCGGCGAGGACTCCGGTCACCTGTCCCGCGACCGGGGTCTGCAGCACGTAACTGCCCTCGGCCTGGGTGAGGAGGCCGGGTGCGCTCAGTTTGGAGGACACGGTGCCGGTGAAGGCCCAGTAGCTCGCGGCGGCCAGGACGATGACCGTGACGGCCAGGACGAGCCGCCCCTGCGGGCGCGCGAAGCCGACGGGCAAGTCGAGTTCTTCGGGCGATTGCAGCTTGGAAAGAGCCTTTTGGCGAAACTGCACGGACTATTCCTTCAACTGCATTCGTACCGGTCGGGCATGCGGGCAGCCAGGAACCCCGGAGCCGTGGGGGATACTCCGGGGTTCATGGGGATATCCCGATCAGAGACCGGCGCGACCGGTGTTCACCGAAACGCCGGTGATGCCCGTGACCAGGCCGGGGACGTTGGAGACGAGACCGGTCGCGGCCTGGACGGTGTGGAGGGAGCCCACGACGCCCACGACGTCGCTGACGTCGCTGGTCACGGCGCCGGCGAGGCCGCCGGACACGCTGATGATGCCGCCGGAGACGGCGTCCAGCTCGGTGTCGGCGATCTCACGGGTCTCGAGGTCGTTACGCATGACGCGCACCTTTCATTGGGGGGAGGAATTCCTGCCTGCGGCGGCCAGGCGGCCTGAACTCGGCTGCCCTTTCCGACTGCGGCAATGCGCAAGATGAAAGCACGCGAACGGACGGCGCACCCAATCCCGTTGACGTCTCATCAAGCACAGATGGCCGCCTCTGACGACTGACGTGCAGCTTGATTCACCGAATGGTGACGGCTTCTTCACAGGATCGAGTAACAGATATGGGCCGCCCGCTGCTTACAAGGAACGAAACGGGGCGGACACCCATCAATCGCATCGGGCATATCCGGCATTCCGCAGGGCGGCGGAGGCGGACTGCCGGGATCGCGCACACGTTGTGCAGGTTTCCGGAAGGCGCGAGGAAGGTGCGAGGAGTGACGGACTCGCCACGCTCGGCTCAGACCGGCTGCGCCAGGACCTCTGCGAGCCGGTCGAGGCCCCAGTCCAGGTCTTCCTCGTCGATGACCAGGGGAGGGGCCAGGCGGATGGTGGTGCCGTGGGTGTCCTTCACCAGGACTCCGCGGTCCAGGAGTCGGCGCGCGACCGCGCTGCCGCTGCCGTGGCGCGGGGAGACGTCGACGCCCGCCCACAGTCCCCGGCCGCGGCTGCCCTCGATCAGTCCCGCCCCGGTCATCTCGTGCAGCCGGGCGTGCAGCCGGGCTCCGAGGTCCGCGGACCGCTGCTGGAACTCGCCGGTGCGCAGCATGGCGATGACTTCGAGGGCGACGGCGCAGGCCAGGGGGTTGCCTCCGAAGGTGGAGCCGTGCTGGCCCGGGCGCAGGACGCCGAGCACGGCACGGGAGGAGACCACGGCGGAGACGGGGACGAGGCCTCCGCCGAGTGCCTTGCCGAGCAGGTACATGTCGGGGGTGACCTGTTCGTGGTCGCAGGCGAAGGTCCGGCCGGTGCGGGCCAGTCCGGACTGGATCTCGTCGGCGATGAGCAGGACGTCGCGTGCGGCGGTGAGTTCGCGGACGCGGGCGAGGTAGCCGGGGGGAGGGACGCGTACGCCGGCCTCGCCCTGGACCGGTTCGATCAGGACGGCGACGGTGTCGTCGGTGAGGGCCGCTTCCAGTGCGGCGGCGTCGCCGAAGGGCACGGTGTCGAAGCCCGGGGTGAAGGGGCCGAAGTCGGCCCGGGCGTCGGGGTCGGAGGAGAAGGACACGACCGTGGTGGTGCGGCCGTGGAAGTTGCCGGCGGCGACGACGATCCGTGCGCGGCCGGGGGCCACGCCCTTGACCTGGTACCCCCATTTGCGGGCGACCTTGACGGCGGTCTCGACGGCTTCGGCACCGGTGTTCATGGGGAGGACCGCCTCCATCCCGCACAGGTCCGCGAGTCCGGCGCAGAAGTCGGCGAACCGGTCGTGGTGGAAGGCGCGGGAGGTGAGGGTGATCCGGTCGAGCTGTGCCTTGGCCGCGGCGATCAGCCGGGGGTTGCGGTGGCCGAAGTTCAGGGCCGAGTACCCGGCGAGCAGGTCGAGGTGACGCCTGCCCTCGATGTCGGTGGTCCAGGCTCCCTCGGCGGAGGCGAGGACCACCGGGAGGGGGTGGTAGTTGTGCGCACTGTGGGCTTCGGCGGCGTGAACCGCTCGGCCGGTCACGGACCTCGCGGCCGTGTGGGCGGTGGTGGACATGGTGACTCCGGTCTGTGAGGCGCCTGACAAGGCGACGACGGTGCGGCGAGGCGGCGAGCGGCGGCCCGGTGATCAGGGGCGGGCCTGCAGGAAGGGCAGGGCGCGGGGGTGGACCTCGCGGGTGTCACGGCGCAGCAGGTCCGCGTACGTCTCACGGCGGACCGCTTCCCGGGCCCGGCCGTCCCGGCAGAAGACGACCGGGAGCCTGCGCGCGCCGTTGTAGTTGTTCGCCAGCGAGTAGCAGTAGGCGCCGGTCGCGGGGACGGCGACGATGTCACCGGGGTGCGGGGAGCGCAGGGGGACGTCGCGGATGAGGGTGTCGCCCGACTCGCAGTGGCGGCCGACCAGGTCGCAGCTCTCGCCGCCGCCGACCCGGTCCACCAGGGTGGCCTCGAACCGCTGGCCGTACAGCATGGGTTCGAGGTTGTCGGCCATGCCTCCGTCGACCGCGACCAGCGGGCGCTCGCCCGGCTTGACCGTGACCACGCGGTAGAGGGTGACGGCGGTCGGCCCCACCAGGGACCGCCCGGGTTCGACGATCAGCCGGGCGTCGTGCGGCAGGTGTTCGCGCGCGGCGTTGGTGAGGGTCTTGACGTACTCCTCGATGGTCGGGGGCCGGTCGGAGTAGGTGTAGCGGACGCCCAGGCCGCCCCCGAGGTCGTACACGCGGTGGCCGTCGAGCCCGGGGAGGGCGGCGATGGCCTCGACGGCGTGCCGGAACGGCCCGGTCTCCATGAGCTGGGATCCGACGTGCACGTGCAGACCGTCGAGGCGCAACCGGGAGCTGCTGCGGATGCGGGCCGCGGCCTCCGCGGCCTGGCGGCCCGTCAGGCCGAACTTGGAGCCGCGGTGTCCGGTCTGCATGGCGGCGTGGGTGTCGGCGTCGACCTCGGGGATGACGCGCAGGAGTACGGCCTGGCGTCCCTCCGTGACCAGCTTCTCCAGGCGGTCCAGGTCGTGCAGGTTGTCGATCACGACGGTGCCCACGCCCGCGGCGACGGCCATGGCGAGCTCTTCGTCGGTCTTGGCGTTGCCGTGCATGACGATGTGCTCGGGGTCGGCTCCGGCTGCCAGCGCGGTGACCAGTTCGCCGCCGCCCGCGATGTCGACGCCCAGGCCTTCCTCGACCAGCGTGCGGACCACTTCGGTACAGGGGAAGGACTTGGACGCGAAGACCGCTTGGCTGTTCGGCCAATGCTGGTCGAGGACGCGGCGGTAGGCGCGTGCCCTGCTGCGCAGAGCCGCCTCGTCCACCACGAGGGCCGGGGTGCCGAACCGCTCGGCGACCTCGGCGAGACTGCACCCACCGACCCTGAGCCGACCGTGTTCGTCCAGGTGGGAGCCGTCCGGGAAGAGTTCGAGCAGGTGGGTGCCGACGGTGGCCGCTGGTCGGTCGATGAGCATGGAACGTGCTTCCGTTCGGTTCGGCGGGTGTTCTCCTGTGGATATCCTGGCAACGCTCCGGCGCGAGCGCCGCTGCCGATCGGCCTACGAAACGAGTCCTCCATTGTCCGATCTCACAATCGCCTTGGACGGGTCCGCCACCCTGGGCGGCGTACTGGACGGCGCCGGGCCCGCGGGCCTGCGCCTGCTCACCGCCCCGGCCGGTCTGGGCGTGCCCGTGCGCGGCACGGTCATCTACGACGCCGGCGACCGGATCGCGGAGTCACCCGGCGGGCTTCTGCTGCTGGTCGGCGTCGATCCGGCGGACCCCCGCGTACTCGCGCTGCCCGCCCAGGCGGCCGCCCGCGGCTGCACCGTCGTCGTCATCAAGCGCCGGGGGCAGACCGCCGCGCCGTTCGTCGGCGAGGCCGAGCGGCACGGTGTCGCCGTGCTGGCCGCCGAGGACGACCTGCCGTGGCGGAACATCGACGCCGTGCTGAGCTGCGCCCTCACCGGTGCCGGCGCGACGGCCGTGCTCGGGGCGGTGCCCATGGGAGGCGAGCTGTACGCGCTCACGGACCATCTGGCGTCGGTGGTGGGGGGTGCGGCCGTGGTGGAGGACCTGGCCCGGCGCGTCATCGCGTACTCGAGCGTCCCGGGCGTCCGCATCGACGCGCCTCGCGAACGCGGCATCCTCCAGCGCCGCATCGAGAACCTACCGGAGCTGCCCGAGCAGCCGCGGCAGTACCAGCGCGTGCTGGCCTCGCAGACGGTGGTGAGGTTCCCTGTCATCGGCGCGGAACTGCCGCGGGCCGCCGTCGCGGTGCGCGCCGGCACGCTGCCGCTGGGCACGTTGTGGGTGATCGAACCGGAAGGCGGCATCTCCGAGGAGGGCGTGGCGGCTCTCGCGGAGACCGCGCGGCTCGTCGCCCCTCACCTGCTGCGGCTGCTGAACCTGCCGGAGGCCGAACGGCGGCTGCGCCGGGACACCTTCCTGGCGCTGCTGGACTCGGGTTCGGCGCCGGAGGAGGCCTGCGCGCTCCTCGGGATCCGTACGGGGATCCCCTTCCGGCTGCTGGCTTTCGCGCCGCCCGGGACGGCGGCGGGCGGGGAGCCGTTCCCGGTCTCGGCCGCCGCCCTGGCCACCGTCCTCGAACACGCGGAGTCCGAGCTGGCCCGGCATGCGGCGGCGCACCGCCCGGACGTCACCGTCGCGGCGGCGGGCGGGGTGGTCTTCGTCCTGCTGCCGTACTCGACCGAGGGGGGGTCCGGCCTGCGCCTCGCCGAAACCGCACTCGCCACGGTGCGGCGAGCGGTCTCGCCCGGTATGCGTGCCGCGCTGAGCCGCCCGTGCCGGGACGCGGCTGCCTCGGCCTCCCTGCGCAGGGAGGCCGAGGCGATTCTGCGGGCCACGGTGGACGCTCCGGCCGGAGCGCCGGCGGCGACGGTGGCCGACGTCCGCCACCGGATCCTGCTCGACCGGATCGGGGACGAGCTGGAGCGTGACCCGTGGCTCCGGCTGTCCGGGGTCGACGAGCTGGTCGTCCACGACGCGGAACAGGGCACCAGTTACGGAGCCTCGATCACGGCCTGGCTGGACGAGCTGGGCGACATCGCCACGGCAGCGAACCGGCTGCGGGTGCACCCGAACACGCTGCGGCACCGCCTGCGGCGTGCGCGGGAGCTGTTCGCCCTGGACCTCGACGATCCCGATGTCCGGCTGGCCGTCTGGCTGGAGCTCAGGCGGTCGGCCCAGCCGCCGCCTCCGGGGCCTCGGGTGCCGTGACCGCGGACGGCGCGGGGGCGGCCGCCGACGCAACGGGCGTCGTGGTGCCGGGCGTTGCGGTGCCGGCCATGGCGGTGGCGGCCGTGGCGGTGCCGGCCGTGGCGTCGTCGGGCTCCCCGCCGGCTCGTTCCAGCCGGGAGTGGCGCCGGCCGAACCCGAGGTAGAGCCCGGCGGCCAGCAGCAGCCACGCACCGAACAGGGTCCAGGTCAGTCCGGGCAACAGCCACGCCAGGTACAGGCAGGACACGGCGGCCAGCACCGGCACGAGCGGATGCAGCGGCAGCCGGAAGGGGCGCGGCGCGTCCGGGTTCGTGCGCCGCAGGACGACGACGGCCGCGGCGACGGCGACGAACGCCATCAGCGTGCCGAGGCTGGTCAGGTCGGCCAGCTGCTGCAGCGGCACGAAGGTGGCCAGGAGACCCACGCCCGCCCCGACGATCCAGGTGTTGCGGGCCGGGGTGTGCCGCTTGCGGTCGACACGGGAGAACACCTGGGGAACGAGGCCGTCACGGGCCATGGAGAAGAGGATGCGGGTCTGCCCGAAGAGCGTCACCAGCACCACGCTGAAGATCGACACGACCGCTCCCGCGGACAGCACCAGGGCGGGCCATCCGGTGCCCGTGACGGCGCGGAGGATCTCGGCGAGGACGGCGTCACCGGCATCCGCCTGCTCGCCGAACCGCGCCGAGTCCTGGGCGCCGACGCCGGCCAGGGCGACCGCCCCGTACAGGACGGTGACGGCGAGCAGCGTGAGCAGGATCGCCAGCGGCACGGTGCGGCGGGGGTTGCGGACCTCTTCGCCCGCGGTGGACACCGCGTCGAAGCCTATGAACGAGAAGAACACGCCGGACGCGGCGAGGGTCACCCCGGCCACGCCGTGCGGGGCGAAGTCGCCGAGCCGGTCGCTGTCGAAGGCCGTCAGGGCGACGGCGACGAAGAGGACCAGGACACCGATCTTGACGCAGACCATCACCGTGTTGACGATGGCCGACTCCCGGGTGTCGCGTACCAGCAGCAGGGAGCACAGCAGCACCACCGCCAGCGCCGGCAGGTTGAACACGCCGCCGGCTCCGGGCGGCTGGCTGATCACGTCGGGGAGCGTGAACCCGAAGAGGGCGTCGGTGACCTCGTTGAGGTACTGGCCCCAGCTCACCGCGACGGTGGCGACGGCCACGCCGTACTCCAGGATCAGGCACCAGGCGACCAGGTACGCGGCCCCCTCGCCCAGCGAGGCGTACGCGTACGAATAGGTGCTGCCGGCGACGGGCACCGCGCCCGCCAGTTCCGCGTAGCACAGGGCCCCCAGGCCGGCGACGACGGCCGCCAGCGCGAACGCGAGCACGACGGCGGGCCCTGCCTTGGGCACGGCCGATCCCAGGACGAAGAAGATCCCGGTTCCCACGACGGAGCTGATGCCGAGCATGGTCAGCTGGCCCAGCCCCATGGTGCGCCGCAGCCCGCCGTGCTCGCCCTCCTGGTCCGCCTCTCACACCAGCTGGTCGAGCGGTTTGCGGCGCATGACCGCTCTTGTGAACGTGGGCATCGATGGTGCTCCTCAGGGATCCGTGCGCCCGGGCACTCGGGCGCTGCACGGATCCTGTAGGTCCGAAAGGACCGGGCCAACGGACCAGCCTCCTGTGCTCGGCGGGTGGCATTGGCCGATCGGCCATAGACAGGGCGCGGGCGAGTGCCGCCGGACCGGCACGGCAGCGACGAGGGTGAGCAGTGCGGCCGTGGCGACCACGGCGACGAGGACGGCGTACAGGTGCGCCGCCGTCCGCAGGCCGTACAGCTCCGTCAGGAGTCCCGCGGCCACGGCCGGCCCGCTCATCGCCACGTAGCAGAGCACGTGGTACGCGGCCAGCGTCGTGCCGCGGTCCGGCTGCGGGACCGCGGCGAGGACCATGCGCAGCGAGCCCTGTGACACCGCGCCGAAGGCGGCGCCGGCCAGGAGGGCCGCGGTGAAGACGGCGGGCAGGCTCACCAGGTGCATGCCCGTCAGGGACAGGGCGACGGCGACGGGAACCGCGGAGCAGCCCAGCAGTGCGGCGGTCACCGGGCGCAGCCCGCGGGTGGCCCAGACCGTGAGGGCCGCCGACAGGCTGAGGGTGAAGAAGACCAGTCCTCCGGCCGTCTGCGGGGCGTTCGGGGCCACGAGGCGGACGAACGCCGGGCCGAGGGAGGAGTAGAAGCCGCCCAGGGCCCATACGGCGACGACTCCCCCGCCGCTGATCACGAGGGCCCGGCGGGCCACCGGGGAGACGGCGACGCGGGGGCGCAGCGAACGCCATGCCCCGGCGTGGGGGTGGGCGGTCTCGGGCGAAAGGGCGACGGCGGCGGCCTGCCCCAGGAACACGAGCATCAAGGCGAGGTACACGGTGACGGTCGGTCCCGGCGCGTGGCGGATGAGCACGGTGGCCGCCAGGACGCCGGCGGCCATCCCGGCCGGCGGCGCGATGCTGTTGGTGAGGGCGGATCCGCCTCGGCGCCCGGGCTCGTCGAGGTCGACGAGGGCGGCTCCCGCCGCGCTGGCGGCGGCGCCGGTGGCGATTCCTTGCAGGACGCGGGCGGCGATGAGCGTTCCCGCGCCGTCGGCGCTCGCGAACGCCGCCATCGAGGCCGCTTCCAGGGCGAGCGCGGCCACGAGGACCGGGCGCCGCCCGACGTGGTCGGACAGACCGCCGGTGGTGAGCAGGGCCGCCAGCAGGGCGAGGGTGTACGCGCTGAAGACCACCGTCACGGACAGCGCGGACAGCTCCCACCGGTCCTGATAGACGGGATAGAGGGGCGTGGGCGCGCTGGAGGCGGCCAGCAGGGTGATCAGGACGGATGCGTTCAGCACGAACGGCAGGCGCTTCGTCATCGAACGACAACTCCCGACTCAGGACAGAAGATCAACTTTGAGCACGCTACCGCCCGCTCCACCATTAACGCAATTTATTCGCTTTAAGCTGCCACCGTGAAGCAAGAACTTTGCTTTAAGCTGCCGGCATGAGTCGCAAACCGATGGTCCGCCCGGGCGGCCGCAGCGCCCGCGTGCAGGAGGCGGTCCACACCGCCGTGCGCGAGCTCCAGGCCGAGGTGGGCCGCCCCGAGCTGACCGTCCCGCTGGTCGCGGCCCGCGCCGGCGTCACCCCTTCGACGATCTACCGGCGCTGGGGCGACCTGCAGGAGCTGCTGTCGGACGTCGCCGTGGAGCACCTGCGGCCGGACGCTCCGCCGCAGGACCACGGAGACCTCTCGGCGGACCTGCGGAGCTGGTCCGAGCAGTTCATCGAGGAGATGGGCTCCCCCATCGGCCGGGCCTACCTTCGCGACGCCCTGCTCGGCGCCCCCGACGGCGACAACGCGGCGCGGTGCTCCGCGTACGCGGCCGAGCAGATCGACGTCATGCTCGCCCGGGCGGCGGAGCGCGGCGAGGACGCCCCGGACGTCGAGTCGGTCCTCGACCGGGTCGTGGCGCCCATGATGTACCGCATCCTCTTCCGTCCCGGCGACCTCACGGCCGCCTATGCGCGCCGGCTCGTACAGGAGGCCCTGGACGGCCTGGACGGCCCCGGCACCTCCCGCTGACCGGTCGCTTCACTTCGCCGGGGCATCTCGCCGAGCAGCAGGGCCCGTTGCGCCAAAGGTCGAGATCGGGGTCGGGGTCGGGGTCGAGATCGGGGTCGGGGTCGGGGTCGGGGTCAGGCTCAGACTCCGGCCACCGCGCCCCGGCCGGGCACCGGATCGAGCCGGTAGCCGTCTCCGGCGGTGACGACACGGCCGGCGGTCGGCGGGGGAAAGTGGGTGCCGAGGACGAGGGCGCCGGTGTCGGCGAGCGAGGCCAGCAGCGAGCGGCGGGTCACCTCGGCCCGCTCGGGGTCGATGTCGACGCAGCTGCCGATTCCGGGACGTGCGAGCTGGACGGGGTGATGGACGCAGTCCCCGGTGATCAGGGCCGTGGCGCCGCCGCTGCTCAGCCGGACGGCGAGGTGACCGGGCGTGTGACCCGGGGTGGGCACCAGGCGCAGACCGGCGGCGATGTCGACGCCCTCGGCAGGCACGTCGACCGGATCGAGCAGCCCCGCCGCCTCGACCGGATGCACGGAGTCGCGGAACATCGCACGCCGCGCCTCCTCCATGTCGTACGCCGCCCAGAAGTCGTACTCCGCCTTTGCCGTGAGGTAGCGGGCGTTGGGGAAGGTCGGCACCCACGCGCCGTCCACCTCCCGCGTGTTCCAGCCGACGTGGTCGGTGTGCAGATGCGTCAGCACCACCACGTCGACGGATTCCGGAGTGAACCCCGCCGCCGCAAGACGTGCGAGGTAATCGGTGCGCAGGTTGTGCCACGCCGGGTTCGCGCGGGTCTTGCCGTTGCCGATGCCGGTGTCGACGAGGACGCGCAGTCCGTCCACGACCAGCGCGAAGCTGTGGCTGTCCAGGCGCAGGACCCCGTCCTGATCCGCGAAATCCGGTCGGAGCCAGCCCTGTTCGGCGACGACGTCAGGGGTGGCGGCCGGCAGGAGCCAGGGGCCGGTCTCCGGCGGCAGGGGGACCTCGTCGATGCGGTGGACGGTGACGTCGCCGATCGTCCAGGACGGGGCAACGGCGAGCGGTGCTGCGTGCACGAGGAGGGCCTTCCTTCGTCTGCGGAGGGCCAGCGCCCACCTAAACGCGATTGATTCGCTTTAAGTACCGTAGACTCCGTCACCAGCTAACGCAACCTCTTAGCTTTAGTGGGCGGTGATCGCCCTGCCGCCGCCCCGCCGCCCCCTCCTCAGCCCTATCAGGAAGGCCCCACATGTCCGCCGCTGATCTCACACCGCCGGAGGCGGCCCGCTGGGCCGCTCGATCCGGTCTCCCCCTGCCGAACAAGCGCCACGCGCCCGTGGCGGCCACCGCCGACCACATCCGTTCCGTCGTCTCCGTCCTGCGCGAACTGGACTTCGGGGACACACCGCCGTCCTTCGCGTACCGCGCGGGAGGGGAACAGCACGATGCAGCCGTATGAATTGACCCTGGCCGACGCCGCCGAGGCGGTACGGACCCGGCAGGTGTCGCCGGTCGAGCTGGTGGACTCGGTACTGGAGCGCATCGAGCAGGTCCAACCGCGCCTGCGGCCCTACTCCTTGGTCACGGCGGACCATGCACGGCAGGCAGCGCGACGCGCGGCCGACGAGGTGATGAGCGACAGGGCGCGAGGACCTCTGCACGGCATTCCCGCCGGGTTGAAGGACCTGATCGACGTGGCCGGCACGGCCACGTCCGCGAGTTCCCGGGTGCGTGACGGTCACCGGGCGGTGGCCGACAGCACCGTCGCCGCACAACTCTCCGCGGCCGGCGCGGCGTTCGTCGGCAAGACCCACACCCACGAATTCGCCTACGGCCTGACCACGCCTCAGACCGGCAACGCCTGGGACCCGGGGCGGGTCGCCGGCGGGTCCAGCGGCGGGTCGGCCGTCGCCGTGGCCGCCGGAGCGGCCACGTTCGCGCTGGGGACCGACACCGGGGGCTCGATCCGGGTCCCCGCCGCACTGAACGGGGTCGTCGGCCTGAAGCCGACGTACGGGCTGGTACCCCGCCACGGCGTGACCTCCCTGTCCTGGTCGCTCGACCATGTCGGCCCCCTGACCCGCACGGTGGAGGACGCCGCGCTGGTCCTGGCCTCCCTGACCGGCCACGACCCGCGCGACCCGGCGTCCGTGCCGGCTCCGGCCGTCGACTAGCGGCCGGGGCCCGGCACGGATCTGACGGGACTGCGCGTCGGCGTGCCGGTCAACTACTACTTCGACCGCGTGGCCCCGGAGATCGAAGCCGCGGTGCGGCACGCGATCGACCGGCTGGAGGCCCTCGGCGCACGGCTCGTCGAGGTCGAGATCCCGATGACGCGCTACATCCAGGCGACCCAGTGGGGGCTGATGGTGCCGGAGGCCACCGCCTACCACGAGCGGACGTTGCGCGCGGTGCCCGATCTCTACGGGGCGGACGTCCGCGTCCTCCTGGAGGCCGGCGAGCTCATGACCGCCGGGGACTACCTCCGCGCCCAGCGAGCCCGCACCCTGATGCGCCGGGCCTGGCTGGACATGCTGGACGGGGCGGACGGGGTGGACGTGATCGCCGCGCCCACCGTGCCCCTCACCGCCGCGAAGGCCGGACAGACCACGGTGACCTGGGGCGACGGCACGGTGGAGAGTGTCTCCGACGCCTATGTGCGCCTGTCGGCACCGGCCAACGTGACCGGTGTGCCGTCGCTGACCGTGCCGGTCGGCCGGGACCCGCACGGCATGCCGATCGGCATGCAGCTCATGGGGAAGCCCTTCGGCGAGGCCGTACTGCTGCGTGCGGGGCACGCGTACGAGCGGACCGGCACCGCCTCCGGCCTGCACCGGCCGCCTGGGGGTTCTCGGCCGCGCGGCGCCGCCCCACCGCTTGGCTACCGCGCCCTGCGCACGCTGCGGACGTCCTCCTTGCCCACGCCCTCCTTGCCCACGCCCTCACTCACGGCCGCGTCCGTCATACCGGGCAGCACCACCGCGATCCAGCCGGGCCGGTCCGGGAACAGGCCCGGCGGTCGCAGCGGCCAGGGCGTGAACGGTCCGGCAGGTCGTCCGCCCGTGCTCCACGTCCCGCCCGTCCCGCCCGTCCTGCCCGTGCCGTCCGTCCCGTCCGGACGGGGCGACGCGGCTCGCGACGACGGCTTCCCCGCGGTCGTGAACGGCGGTACGTCCTGCCCGCACCGCGCCCCCTCGGGCGGCAGCGCCCCGGTCAGGACGTACCGGACCACATGACGCTTCACACAGGTGCTCGGGTTGTCGAGCGCGGTGTGCCCGTGGCCGTCGAGCGTCAACAGCCGGGCCCCGGCGAGTTCTGCGGCCATCGCCTGCCCGGCGCGGTAGGGGGTGGAGGGGTCGTACACCGCGTTGACCACCAGCACCGGGTGCGCGGGCGTCCGGTTCCACGGGCCCGCATACGGGTCGGCGGCGCGGGCCGGCCACGCGGCGCAGGGCTCGTTCGCCCACGCCCACCACCGGCCGAGCGCCCCGGCCTGCCGCACGGCCAGGTCCTCAAGTCCGGCGTAGTGCCCGGGAGAAGCGGGATTGGGGCTCTCGGCGCACATGACCGCGAGCGACTGCTCGAACCCGGGATAGCGGGCGGACCCGGACGGCGCCGGCGACTCGTCGGGCGCCCGGCCCTGCCACAGCGACTGGAGCGTGTCGGCCGTACCGCTCCAGCCCGGGTGCACGGAGTACAGGCCGCCGCGGACCTCGCCCACCGCGCGGGCGTACGTCCAGGTGCCCACCGGCTCCTTGGCGAGGCGCGCCAGCAGGGCGTCGTACTTGGCCCTGGTCGCCGCCGGGCTCCCGGCGGAGAAGGGGCAGCCGGACACCGGGGCGCGGCCGCAGAGGTCGAGGAACTGCGCGAGGGTGGCGGCGGAGCCGAGGTGCGAACCGAGGCGCAGGAAGGTGTTCAGCCCGGGCTCGCCTCCGGCACCACGGTTCACCCACGCCCGTGGGTCGACGTTGCCGTCGACCACGAGCCGCCCGACCCGGTCGGGGAACAGGTTCGCGTACGTCGCGCCGAGCAGCGTGCCGTACGAGATGCCCCAGTAGCGCAGCCGTTCCTCCCCGACCGCCCGGCGGAGCAGGTCCAGGTCGCGCGCGGTGTCGGCGGTCGAGATGTGGCGCAGGAGCTGCGGATCGCGCCGCTCGCAGCGCTGCGCGAGGTCGGCGTACGCGGCGACGTACGCCCGCTGCTCCTGGGGGCCCACGGGGAACGGCGGGACACCTTCGTGCCAGGCCGCGGCCTCGCCGGCGGTGTCGAAGCACCGCACCGCCGTGCTTTCCCCGACGCCGCGCGGGTCCCAGCTGACGATGTCGAAACGGTCCTTCAGCTCCTGCGGGAACTTGCCGTACAGCTCGGGCAGTCCGACGGTCCCGGGGCCACCGGGCCCACCGGGGTTGAAGAACAGCGATCCGGCGCGCCGCCCCCGGTCGGCCGCCGCGTGACGGATCAGCGCCAGGTCGATCGTTCGGCCCGACGGGGCGGCGTGGTCCAGTGGCACCTTCGCCACCGCGCACTCGAAGCCCGCCTGGGCCGGCTGCGTACACGGCCGCCAGCGCAGGACGAGGCCGTCGCCGCTGTCGCCGCCGCCGGGACCGCCTGCCGACGCCACACCGGCCGCCGACAGCAGCGCCAGAACGGTTCCGGCCGCCACAGCCGCAACGCCTCGTAGATGTGTCGATATGCCGAAGCCGCGCATCGCCGGCCCCTTCCGTGTACGGGAACGGGCCTCACGTCGCGTGGGCAGGCCCCGCCTGCCATCACATCCGCGGGGGGTGCGCCGCACAACCGGCACGGGTCCGAACGGGTGCGGGACGGCGTCGGGTCGGCGTCGGGCCGGAACGGCGTCGGGTCGAGTCGGATCAGGTCGGATCGCGGTCACACGATGTCGGGCGCCGACTCCAGGACTCGCTTGAGGTTGCGCAGGGTGGTGCCGATGTTCCTGCGCTGGAACTCGGCGAAGGTGTGTCCCCGCGTCGCGACCCGGTCGAAGGCGTTGGCCGCGAGGTCCGGCCACGAGCGGCGGTCGTCGGTCCACGTCTCGGTCACCCGGGTGCCCTCCGGGACCGGCTCGAACCGGTACTCCCAGGTGGCGATGGGGCCGGGAATCCGCGGGCGCCGGACCCCGATGGCGTGCACCCGGAACCGGAACAGCCGGTCCTGCTCGACCGCCGTCACCGTGCAGCGCGTGGTCCAGCGGAAGGGTCCGCGCTTGTTCCGCCCGTCGAAGACCATTCCGACGCGGGTCTCGCCGGCGCCTCCGTGGACGGTGGCGCCGAGGTTCTCCGGGCTCCAGTCACCCATCCGCGCGGGATCGGAAACGTGCCGGTAGACGTCGGCGGGACGGATCTGGACGACGATGCTGTCGGACACCGTGAACGTACGAGGCATGGCTCTCCCCTCTCGGCGGCCGACGCTACCGTCCCGGCGCACCTCTGACTACCTCGGGGTAACTTCATCAGTTGCGTGCCGGGGATCGCGTGTATCGCGGGCGTATCGGAAATCGGATACGCCACCGCAACCGTCTTCCGTGTCCCATGGGGGCATGAACCACAACGCATCGCTGCCCGCACCGCCCCGCCGCACGCGCAGGGTCGTGCTCCTCGGCCTGGCGGTCCTCGCGTTGGCGAGCGCCGTGTTCGTCGTGCGGCGGCCGCTCATGATGTCCGCTCCGGCGTGCATCACCGGGCGGTGGCACGGCTGCCTCGACACGTTCAACGGTGTGGTGCTCATGACACTGGTCGCGCTGCCGTTGGCCGTGCTGGTGGCGTGGGCTCTGGCGTGCCGTCGGCGAGCCCGCGGTGTCACACCGGCCTGGCGGACGTCGCTGGCCGAGGTGGGCATGGTCCTCGGGACGGTGCCGTTCCTGTGGATGACCATGATGCCGGGCGCCGCGGCCGGCATCGTCCCCGGCCGGGTGAGCCTGGTACCGCTGCGGGACCTGCTCGTGATGGGACCGCTCGGGATCGTCGGCAACCTGCTGGTCTTCGCGGCACTGGGGTTCTTCGCCCCGATGCGGTTCGCGGCGGTGGCGTCCGTGCCGCGGGTCCTGGCGCTCGGGGCGGGCTGCTCGGTCCTGGTCGAGACGGCACAGTACGTCCTGCGGCTGGACCGGGTGTCCTCCGTGGACGACGTACTGGTCAACGCCGCGGGCGCCGTGCTGGCCGCCCTCGCGTCGCGCCGCTGGTGGCGCACCGCGGCGCGGGCGCCGTCGGAACAGCCGCGCCCCGTGCCGGCGCCGACTGCGACGCCGGCAGGCTGAGTCGCGTGTCCGGCGTGCACGCGCTGTGCATACGACGGCGATATGCGGTGCTGCTTAGGCTTCGGACATGCGCGTACTGATCGTCGAGGACGAGCCCTACCTGGCGGAAGCCGTCCGTGACGGTCTGCGGCTGGAGGCGATCGCCGCCGACATCGCCGGCGACGGCGACTCCGCCCTGGAACTGCTCGGCGTCCACGCCTACGACCTCGCGGTCCTCGACCGCGACATCCCCGGCCCCTCCGGCGACGAGGTCGCCCGGCGCATCGTCGCCTCCGGCAGCGGCATCCCGATCCTCATGCTCACCGCTGCCGACCGGATCGACGACAAGGCCTCCGGGTTCGGGCTCGGCGCCGACGACTACCTCACCAAACCGTTCGAGCTGCGGGAGCTCGTGCTGCGGCTGAGGGCGCTCGACCGCAGACGCGCGTACGCCCGGCCCCCGGTCCGCGAGCTCGCGGGCCTGCGGCTCGACCCCTTCCGCCGGGAGGTCTTCCGCGACGGACGCTACGTCGCGCTCACCCGCAAACAGTTCGCCGTGCTGGAGGTCCTCGTCGCCGCCGAGGGCGGGGTCGTCAGCGCCGAAGAGCTGCTGGAACGGGCCTGGGACGAGAACGCCGACCCCCTCACCAACGCCGTGCGCATCACGGTCTCCGCCCTGCGCAAACGGCTCGGCGAACCGTGGATCATCGCCACGGTGCCCGGCGTCGGCTACCGGATCGACACCGGTACGGCCGCCCCCGTCGCCCCCGGCCGCACGCGTGGATAGGCGCCCGGGGCTCAGCGCCCGACTGAAACTCACCCTCAGCTACGCCGGGTTCCTCGGCCTCGCCGGCACGCTCCTGCTGGCCGTGGTGTGGGTGTTCCTGCTGCGCTACGTGCCCGACACCTCCCAGGGTCTTCTCGGGATCTCGCCCAACCGCTACCTCCTCGTGCGCACCTTCGCCCCCGCCGCGGCCGTGGCGATGGCCTTCCTGCTCGTGTTCGGCCTCGTCGGGGGATGGATCCTCGCCGGGCGGATGCTCGCACCCCTCACACAGATCAGGGATGCGGCACGGATGGCCGGGAACGGGTCGCTGTCCCACCGGATCCGCATGAAGGGCCGCCAGGACGAATTCCGTGAACTCTCCGACGCGTTCGACTCGATGCTCGAACAACTCGAGTCCCACGTCGCCGAGCAGCAGCGGTTCGCCGCGAACGCCTCCCACGAACTGCGCACCCCGCTGGCGATCTCGCGGACGCTCCTCGACGTCGCCCGCGAGGACCCCACGCGGGACCGGGGCGAACTCATCGAACGCCTGCACGCCGTCAATACGCGGGCGATCGACCTCACCGAGGCCCTCCTGCTGCTCAGCCGCGGCGACCGCGCAACCTTCCGCCCCGAGAGCGTCGACCTCTCCCTCGTCGCAGAAGAAGCCGCCGAAACGCTGCTCCCCCTCGCCGAACAGCGCCGGATCACTCTCGACGTCACCGGCGGGGCGGCCCGGACCAGCGGCTCCGCGGAGCTCCTGCTGCGGATGGTGACGAACCTCGTCCAGAACGCCGTCGTCCACAACCTCCCCGCCGGCGGCAGCGTGACCGTCCGCACCGAGGCGCACGGCGACACGAGCGTGCTGCGGGTCGAGAACACGGGCCGCCGGCTCCCACCGGAACTGGTACCGACCCTCACCGAACCCTTCCAGCGCGGAACGGAACGCGTACGCACCGACGAGCACGCCGGCGTCGGCCTCGGCCTGGCCATCGTCAACAGCATCGTCCGCGCCCACGACGGGACCCTCGACCTCGTCCCCCGCCCCGCCGGCGGTCTCCTCGTCACGGTCCGGCTTCCCGGCACGCCGTAGGGGTGTATCACCGGTGAGGACGGGGGCGGCGGCTATTTCACCGAGCCCGCCATCACGCCCTGGACGAAGTGGCGCTGGAAGGCGAAGAACACGATCAGCGGGACCACCAGGGACAGGAACGCCCCCGGTGCGAGGACGCCGATGTTGCTCCCGAACTGCCTCATCTGGGACTGCAGCGCGACCGTGAGCGGCTGGGAGCCGCTGTCCGCGAAGAGCAGCGCCACGAGCATGTCGTTCCAGACCCAGAGGAACTGGAAGATGCCCAGGCTCGCGAGGGCGGGACGGCCGAGCGGCAGGACGAGCCGGGAGAAGATCCGCCACTCGCTGCCGCCGTCCATCCGGGCGGCTTCCAGCATTTCGCGCGGTATCTCGGCGAAGTAGTTGCGCAGCAGGAAGATCGCGAACGGCAGGCCGTAGGCGACGTGGAAGAGGACGACGCCGGCGATCGTGCCGAACAGTCCGACCGCGCCGAAGAGTTTGGCCACGGGCAGCAGCCCGATCTGCACGGGTACGACCAGCAGTCCGACGACCACCAGGAAGAGTCCGTCCCGGCCGGGGAAGTCCAGCCACGCGAAGGCGTATCCGGCCAGTGCCGCGATGGCGACCACCAGGACGGTGGTGGGCACGGAGATCAGGATGGTGTTCCCGAAGGCCGCCGCGATTCCGGAGTCCTTCAGCAGGGCGCCGTAGTTGTCGAGGGACAGCTGGGCCGGGTCGGTGAGCGCGGTCCACCAGCCGTCGGAGGCGTTGTCCTGTTCGGAGCGCATCGAGGACAGGAACAGGCCCGCCAGTGGGGTGATCCAGACGAGGGCGACCAGGATCAGCACGCCCTGGACGACGGAGCCCCCCAGCAGGCGCGAGAGCCGGCTCCCGCGGCGAGACCCGGGCGCGGACGGGGTGGGGACGGGCCGGGCGGCTGCCGCCCGGCGGGACGGTGGGCGCTCGATGGTGCTGTGGCGGCTCATGCTCCGCTCCTTCGGAAACGCCGGATGTTGAAGACCATCGCCGGGACGACCAGCAGGAGGAGCACCACGCTGAGCGCGCTGCCGAGCCCCTGGTCGTTGCCTCCGCCGAAGGAGACCAGCCACATGCGGGTGGCCAGCACGTTCGCCTCTTCCTGGACCGGTCCGGGCGCGATGATGTAGACGAGGTCGAAGACCTTCATCACGTTGATCACCAGGGTCACGAAGACGACGGTGAGCACCGGTGCGAGCAGCGGCACGGTGATCCTGCGGAAGATCTGGCCCTCGGTGGCGCCGTCCATCCGCGCGGCCTCCAGCGCGTCGCGCGGGATGGCCGCGAGGCCGGCTCCGATCAGGACCATCGCGAAGCCGGTCCACACCCACAGGTAGGCGGCGATGATGGCCGGCGTCACCAGCGCCGGGCTGAGCCAGTTCACGCCCTGGTAGGGGGCCGCGAAGTTGGCCGCGGGCAGCCTGACGGCGTACTCGCCGTCGGCCAGCCCGGTGAGGCGGAACGACCCGTCGTCGGCCGTGGTGGCGGTCGCGGCCACCCGGCCGTCCCGTACGGCCTCGACCGTCATGCCGGGCAGGCCCTTCTCGCCCGGGTCGACGGTGCCGGGCGTACCGGCGCCGCCGGGGGCGAAGTCGAGGTAGACGGCGCCCGCGATGGCGTCTGCGGCGGTCGCCGCACCGGCTGCCGCACCGGCCGCGGCCTTCGTTCCGGCGGGCAGCGTGTCGGGGGCCACCCCGACGAATCCGAGGCTGACCGAGCGGCCGGGACGCACGGTCTCCCCGGTGCTGTACGGGCCGCCCGCCCTGCCGGTCAGACCGTGGCCCTCCCGGGCACGGGCCGTCGGGTAGGCGGCCGGGTCGGCGAAGGCGTCGTGGACGCCGACGACGGCGGCGTTGAGCACGCCCCGGTCCGGGTTCTGTTCGTAGGCGAGCCGGAAGATGATGCCCGCGGCGAGGAACGACACGGCCATCGGCAGGAAGAGCACCAGCTTGAAGGCGGTGGCCCAGCGCACCTTCTCGGTGAGCACGGCGAGCATCAGCCCGAGTCCGGTCAGCAGGAGCGGCGCGACGACGACCCAGATGGTGCTGTTGCGGATGGCCTTGAGGGTGGCCGGGTCGTGGATGATCGCCGCATAGTTGCCGGCTCCGACGAAGCGGTCGCCGCCGGCGTCGAAGAAGCTGCGGCCCACGGAGAAGACGACCGGGTAGACCACCAGGGCGCCGAGCAGCAGCAGGGCCGGCAGGACGAAGACGACGGCGAGGCGGCGTTTCTTTCTCTGCGCCAGGCGCCGCGGGTTCGCCGCGGCGCGGGCGGTGAGGACGTCAGCCATGGGGACCGCCTCAGTTCCCGTACGCCTTGGCGGCTTCGGCCTCGAGCTTCGCGGCCGTGCCCTGCGGGTCCGACGGGTCGCGCAGGAAGTCCTGGAGGAGCTTCCACTCGCCCGCGCCCTTGGTGCCGCCGAACGCGGCCGGCGCCTGGTCCGACATGTCGAAGCGGATCGAATTGCCCGCCGCGATGAGCGAGTTGGCGGTGCTGCGGGTGGTGTCGTCGCCGTACGAGGCGAAGTCGACCTCGTTGTTCGGGGACAGGAAGCCGCCCGCGCCGGCCCAGATCTCGGCCGCCTCGGCGCCGGACAGGAACTCGACCAGCTTCGCGCCGGCCTTGCTGTTCTTCGCGTCCTTGAGGACTACGGCCGCGTCACCGCCGCTGACGACCGGCGCCCGGCCGCCGTCGACCGAGGGGAACGGGAAGAACTTGGCGTCCTGCCCGAGCTTCTTGCCGAACTGGCCCTTGGCGATGCCGCCGACGAAGTCGCCCTCATAGACCATGCCCGCCTTGGGCTCGGGGCCGAAGACCTGGGCGACCGACGAGGGGAAGTCGGTGGCCAGGGCCGTCTGGGCGCCGCCGGCGACGAGCTGCTTGTCCTTGAACAGTTCGCCGAGGGTGGTCAGCGCCCTGACGACGCTTTCGTCGGTCCACTTGAGCTGGTGCCGGGCGAGCTGGTCGTACTTCTCCGGCCCGGCCTGGGAGAGGTAGATGTTCTCGAACCAGTCGGTGAGGGTCCAGCCGTCCTCGCCGGCTATCGCGAAGGCCGGGCGGCCGGAGTCGGCGAGGGTGCGGCCCGCCTTCAGCATGTCGGACCAGCTCTTGGGCTCGCTGACGCCGGCCTGGGTGAAGGCCTCGGGGGTGTACCAGACGGTGGACTTGTGGGCGGCCTTGAAGTAGAGGCCGTAGTACGTGCCGTCGACGGTGCCGTAGTTCTTCCACACCGGGGCGAGGGTGGTGTCCGCCGTCTTGGCGGTCTGGTCGGAGAGGGGCTGGAGCCAGCCCTCCTTCGCGAACTGCTGGAGCACGCCCACCTGGGGGACCATCACCACGTCGGGAGCGTTGCCGCCCTCGATCTTGCTTCCCACGAAGGTGGAGACGTTGTCTCCGGAGGGGACGAAGACCGTCTTGGCGCCGGTCTTCTCGGTGAAGGCGTCCAGGACCTTCTTGAAGTTCTCCTGCTCGCTGCCGGTCCAGACGCCGGCCACGGTCACGGTCTGGCCGCCGAGTTCGCCGCCGCTCGCGGGTCCGGTGGTGCCGCCGCAGGCGGTGGCGCCGAGGGCGAGGGCGAGGGCCGCGGTGGTGGTGGCCGTGGTCCGTCGGGTCGTCGTCATGCTGGGTCGTCGCATCGTGGGGTCCTTTCGAGAAGTTCAGGGGCAGGGACAGGGGCGGGACAGGGTCAGGGACAGGGGCGGGAGGGCGGGTCGGAGGCGGGTGCCGGGGGGCTCACGGGGCCGGGCACTCGGCCGTCCACCAGGCGGCGGTCGCCGCGGGGAGCACACCGTCACCGCAGGGGCCGCTGGCGAGCAGCGGGGTGCCGGGGACCGGGGCGGGCACCGGCTCCGTGCCGAAGTTCACCGCGCAGACCAGGCCGTCGCCGCGGGCGATCGCCAGTACGTGCGCGGGCGCGTCCAGCCAGCGCAGGGTGCCGTCGCCGAGCTGCGGCAGGGTGCGCCGCAGCTGGAGGCCGTCGCGGTAGAGGTGCCAGAAGGAGCGGGTGTCGGCCAGGGCGCGGTCGGTGGCGTGCTCGGCGAACCACTCGGGCTGCGGCAGCCACGGCTTGGCGCCGACCGCCTCCCGGCTGAAGCCGAACGGGGAGGCGTGCCCGGACCAGGGCAGGGGCACGCGGCAGCCGTCCCGTACGTGCTTGCGGCTGCCGGTGCGGCGGAAGATCGGATCGGTGAGGACCTCGTCGGGCAGGTCGAGGACCTCCGGGAGGCCGAGCTCCTCGCCCTGGTAGACGTAGGCGGCGCCGGGCAGGGCGAGCATCAGGAGGGCCGCGGCGCGGGCGCGGGCGGCTCCCAGTCCGCTGCCCTCCACCCCGGGCTCGCCCGCGTAGCGGGTGACCGTGCGGACCTGGTCGTGGTTGTTGAGGACCCAGGTGACGGTGGATCCGGTGCCGGCGATGTCGCGCATCGCCTCGGTGATCGTCGCGCGGAAGGCGTCGGCGTCCCAGGGCGCGCTGAGCAGGTCGAAGAAGAACGCCTGGTGCAGTTCGTCGGGGCGGACGTACTCGGCGTGCTCGCGTGCGGTCGGCACGGACACCTCGCCGACCAGCAGCCGCTCGTGACCGTCCCGGGCGGTGTACTCCTCGCAGAGCGCGCGCCAGCGGCGCCATACGTCGTGGACCTCGGGCTGGTTCCAGGCCAGCTGGTTGACGGCGTCGCGGGCCCGTTCGTCGGCCCCGGGGTCGTCCGAGTCGGGCAGTTCGGGGTGCTTGAACAGTCCGGCGGCGACGTCGATGCGGAAGCCGTCGACACCACGGTCCAGCCAGAAGCGCAGTACGCGTTCGAAGTCGTCGCCCACGGCGGGGTCGCGCCAGTTCAGGTCGGGCTGCTCGGGAGTGAAGAGGTGCAGGTACCACTCTCCGGGGGCGCCGTCGGGCCCGGTGGTCCGGCTCCAGGCGGGGCCGCCGAACATGGCGTGCCAGTTGTTGGGCGGCTGCCCCCCGTCCGGGCCGCGGCCGGGTGCGAAGTGGAAGCGGGAGCGCTGCGCGCTGCCCGGGCCCGCGGCGAGCGCGTCGCGGAACCACGGGTGCTCGCTGGAGCAGTGGTTGGGGACGATGTCGAGCAGCAGCTTGAGCCCGAGCCGGCGGGCGTCGGACACCAGCAGGTCGAACTCGGCGAGGTCGCCGTATACGGGGTCGACACCGCAGTAGTCGGCGACGTCGTAGCCGTGGTCGTGCTGCGGCGACGGGTAGAAGGGGCTGAGCCAGATGCCGTCGACACCGAGCTTGCGCAGGTAGGGAAGCCCGGCCCGGACGCCGGCCAGATCGCCGACTCCGTCCCCCGTGCTGTCGAGGAAGCTGCGGACGTAGACCTGGTAGATCACCGCGTCGCGCCACCAGGAGTCGGCGGAGGTGGCACTGCGGGAGGGGTGGCCGATGCCGGCCGGAAGGGTGCTGAGCATCTCGCGTCGACCTGTTCTGCTGAATGCGAGGGCGCCCCAGATCGGTGCGCTGTTATGCATGCATGTTAAGTACTGCTGACCGGAAGGTGTCAACGATGTGTCCAGAAACAGCGAAAAGCTGGGGTGGTTTGTTCGTGAATGCCCGGGTGCATGAGAAAGGGTCTCTACTTAACATGTAAGTAGAGACCCTTGGAGAGTGACGGAGTGGGGACAGTCCGTGCCGGGAGATCAGCCCTTGCGGGAGATCGCCCCGAGTTCGCGCGCGAGCCGCGCCGCCGCCTGCTCGGGCGTCAGGCGCAGCGCCATCACGTCCTGGGCCACGGCCTGTACGGCGAGGCTCACCTGGTCGTAGCGCGGACTCTTGGGGCGCGGTACCGCCGACAGCACGCTCTGCCGGAGCGTGGGCAGGTACGGATACGCGCGGATCAGCTCGGGGTCCTCGTACAGCGCGGCGCGCACCGGCGGCAGCGAGCCCTCGGTGAGCACCCGCCGCTGGACCCGTTCACTGGTGAGGTAGGAGATCAGGTCGGCCGCCGACGCCGGATGCCGCGCATGACTGCTGACGGCGAGGTTGGAGCCGCCCAGCACGCTGGTGCCGGGTCCGTCGGGCCCGGGCAGCGGCACGGCGCCGAACCGGCCCGCGACCTTCGAGCCCGCCGCGCTCGCGTCGGCGTACACGTAGGGCCAGTTCCGCAGGAAGAGCAGCCGGCCGTCCTGGAACGCCTGCCGGGACTCCTCCTCCTTGTACCCGAGCGCCTCGCGGGAGATCCAGCCGTCGCGCACGCCGTCGGCGAGGAACCTCAGACCGGCGCGCGCCTCGTCGGAGTCCACGGTCACCCGGGCGCCGTCGTCGCGCAGGATCGAACCGCCCGCCGAGTGCACGGCCTCGGTGGCGTTGACGGTGAGCCCCTCGTACGGCAGGAACTGGCCCGCGTAGCCGTCCAGCCCGTGCTTCGGCGCGATCGTGCGCGCCTGGCGGACCAGTTCGGCCCAGGTGCGCGGCGGCTGCTCGCCCTCGCGGTCCAGGATGTCCTTGCGGTAGTAGAGCAGTCCCGCGTTCGTGACGTACGGGACCGCGTACAGGCGGCCGTCGAAGGTCGCGGTGTCGACGACCGGCCGCAGGAAGGAGTCCAGGGGGAAGCGGTCGCGCTCCAGCGGGGAGATCCATCCGGCCGCCGCGAACTCGGACGTCCAGGCGACGTCGATGTTCAGCACGTCGAACCGGTCGCGGCCCGATCGCAGTTCGCTGATCATCTGGGCCCGGGTCTCGTCGGCCGAGTCCGGCAGTTCGACGAGCGTGACGCGCTCGCCGGGGTGGTCGCGGTTCCAGTCGCCGAGCAGGGGGGAGAGGTAGTCGGTCAGGTCTCCCGCCGTGACGAGCGTCAGGGGGCCGCGGCCCTCGGAGGCCGTGCCCGTGCCCGCGTCGGCGCGGACGCCGAAACCGGCGTATCCCGCCAGCACCACCGCCGCGACCAGGAGAGCTCTACCCGCGGCACGCATCCACCGCATAGATTCCTCCCAGTGCACGATCCGGCTGCGCCGCCGACCATCGTGGCCCATATATACCCGTTAGGCATGGGCGATACTAGACGCCCAGGCAGACAAGACGGACTCGGACGCCGATCGGTCCGGTGCCGGGTGAACAGTTGACTACGGAGCGGGAAGGAGGGGGCGAGTGCGGCTGGCGCTCCTTGCACTCCTCACCCGTAGCCCCGCGCACGGTTACGAGCTGAAGCAGGACCTTGAGAAGCTCCTGGGCGCCGCGTACCCTCAGCCCAACGTCGGCCAGATCTACGTCACCCTCGGCCGGCTGGAGAAGAGCGGCCTCATCGAAGGCGAGGACGTCGAGCAGGCGGGCCGGCCCAACAAGCGCACCTACAGGCTGACGGACGCGGGGCGCGAGGCCGTACTGGCCTGGTTCGAGGACACCGCGGAGGAGCCCCGGGTACGGGACGAGTTCTTCATGAAAATCGCGCTCGCACCGCGGTCGGGCCTGGCCGACCCCGTCGCGCTGATCAACAAGCAGCGGCGCCAGTACCTCAACACCATGCGGGACCTGTCGAAGCTGGCCGCGGCCGAGGACCGCGACAACAAGATCTCCCAACTGCTGATCGAGGGCGCCATGCTGCACCTGCAGGCCGACCTCGACTGGCTGGAACGCTGTCAGGAGGAGCTGGAATGAGCGACGACGCCACCACCACCGCTCCTGCCGTGCCCATCGTGCGCGCCGAGGGCCTGACCAAGACGCACCACGGCGAGGGCGCTCCGGTGCACGCCGTGCGCGGGGTGGACCTGTCCGTCCAGCCGGGCGAGTTCGTCGCGGTCACCGGGCCGTCGGGGGCCGGCAAGTCCACGCTGCTGCATCTGATCGGCGGCCTCCAGCGGCCCGACAGCGGGAAGCTGTGGCTCGGCGGGGAGCGGGTGGACGCGTACCGCGAGGCCCGCTGGGCGGTCCTGCGGCGCCGCAGCATCGGCGTCGTCTTCCAGTTCTTCAACCTGGTCTCCAACCTGACCGTCGCCGACAACGTCGAGCTGCCCGCCCTGCTCGCCGGCGCCTCCCCCAAGGCCGCCCGCGACTCCCGCGCCGAACTGCTCGCCGAACTCGGCCTGGAAGGCCGCGAGCGGTCGATGCCCGGCGAGCTGTCGGGCGGCGAGCAGCAGCGGGTCGCGCTCGCCCGCGCGCTGGTCAACCACCCCACCCTGCTGCTCGCCGACGAACCGGCCGGCAGCCTCGACAGCAAGGGCACCCGCGAGGTGCTGCGGCTGCTCACCCGGTTCCACCAGCGCGGCCAGACGATCATGATGGTCACCCATGACGCCCGGATGGCCAGTGCCGCCGACCGCGTCATCAGCTTCTTCGACGGGCGCATAGCCGACGACGCGCAGCTCGGCGGCGGGCGCCGCGGTCCGGGCGGCGGCGTCTCCGGCGTACTCGAACTCAAGGAGTGACGGTGCGGGCCACTCTGCGCTGGGCGCAGGCCGACCTCCGCGCACACCGCGGCGAAGCCCTCTTCGTCGTGCTGGCCAGCGCCGGCGTCATCGCCTCGCTCCTGCTGGCCGGCGCGCTGTTCAGCTACGCAGCCAACCCCTGGCAGCGGGTCTTCAACCAGTCCCAGGGCGCGCACATCTGGCTGCACACCCGTGGCGGGGCGGACATGGACGCCCTGTCCGGCGTGGACGGCGTCGCGGCCCTCTCCGGTCCCTACCGCACGGCGGCGACGACGGTCGAGTCGCGTGGCGCGCGGGTCGGGGTGACGCTGCGCGCGGCCGGGGCGGCGCCCCCGGAGACGGGGCGGCCGCTCGTCACCACGGGCGGCTGGCTCGACCGGGCGGACGACGGCGACCGGGACGGCACCGTCGTACTGGAGGACTCGGTCGCGCGGGCGCTCTGGGCGGAGCCGGGTGACACGGTGCGCGTCACCGGACCGGATGGCACCGCGCACATGCTGCGGGTGGGCGGGATCGCCGAGGTGGCCGAGCCCCGCTACCGGCCGGGCGACGGACCCGGGATCGGCTGGGTGCTCCCCGGCACGCTCGACGGGATCGCCCGGGGGGACACCGGGCAGAGCGTCGGGCTGCGCCTGGAGGATCCGGACGACACCGACTTCATCGTCCAGCGCGCGGTGACCCTGCTCGGCGCCGACCGGGTGGCACAGGTCACCAAGTGGCAGCAGGCACGGGCCGAGGCGGGCGGCGACGACCGGCTCCTGGGACAGATGTTCGCCGTCTTCGGGCTCGGTGCGCTGCTCGCGGCGGCGCTGGCCGCGTCGGGAGCGATCGGCGCGCGGGTCCGCGGCCAGCTGAGGGACATCGCCATCCTCAAGGCCGTCGGTTTCACCCCCGGCCAGGTGACCCGCGGCTTCCTCGTACAGCACCTGGCCTTCGCGTTCCTCGGCGTGGCCCTCGGCACGGCGGCGATCGCCCTGCTGGGTGCCCGGATACCGGGGCGGATCGGCGAGGCGGCGGCGGTGTGGCAGGACCTCCCCGGCCATACGGCGCTGATGATCGGCATTCCCTGCGGCGCGGTGCTGCTGATCGCGGCCGCCACCGGGCTCTCGGCCTGGCGGGCCGGACGGGTGCCACCGGTCCCGGTGGCCCGGGCCGCGCTGCCGTCCGCCGCGCCGATGACCGCACTCGGCCGGCGGGCCCTGGGGATGCGGGTTCCTCCGGCCCTGGTCCTGGGGTGGCGTGCGGCCTTCGCGCGACGCGGCCGGACGCTCGTACCGGTGGCCCGGCTCGCCCTGCCGCTGGTGCTCATCACGGTCGCGCTCGTCGCCTGGTCGACGCTGGACCAGTTCCGCAGCCGGCCCGCGCAGATGGGACGGCCCGCGGCTCTGACCGTACGGGCCGAACAGCCCGCCGGGCCGTCGGACGCGGAGCTGGAGCAGACCCTCGCGACGATCCCGGACGTCGCCGCGGTCCATCCGGGCGCGGAGATGGCGGCGCTCGTGCCGGGGCAGACCGGCACCATCACCCTGCGCGGGCTGGGCACGGCCGCCCACCCGTACCCCTCCGCGGTGGTGGAGGGGCGCGCGGTCGGCGGTCCGGACGAGGCGGTCGCCGGGCAGGGGCTGCTGGACCTCCTCGGGGTCCGCGTCGGCGACTGGGTACGGATGACCGTCGGGGGACGACCGCAGATCCTGCACCTCGTCGGCCGCACCATCGAACCCGAATCCGGCGGCCGGGTGATCACGACGACCATCGACGCCCTGCGGGAGCGCGATCCGCAGCTGCGGCCCGCCTTCCACGCCCTGGTGCTGCGCGAGGGGGCCGACCCGCGGGCGGTGAGCGGCACGCTCGCCGTGGCCGCCGGTGGAACGCTGGAGATCCGGGAGACGCCCAATCCGGCCGACCGGCTGGAACCGGCACGCGGAGTGATCGCCGCCCTGATCGCGGTGCTGGCGCTGATCGGGCTGACCGAACTCCTGACGCTGATCAGCACGGGCGTGCGCGACCGGGGCCGGGACCTGCTCGCGCTGAAGGCGATCGGGCTGACGCCCCGGCAGATCGGGGCGATGATCGTGACGGCCGCCGGTCTGACCGCGCTCGTCTCCTCGGTGGTGGGGACGACGGTGGGTGCGGTGGCCGGCAGCTGGCTGGTGGACACCCAGGGCGCGTCGAGCGGGATCGGTGCGGGGATCGCCCGGCTGCCCTCGCTGCCCGTGTTGTCGGCGGTGGTCGTCGGCGCGGTGCTGGGTGCGGTGGCGGCGGCCGCGCTGCCGGCGACCCGGGCGGCGCGGCGGCGCCTGGCGGACTCGCTGAGCGAGACGCTCTGACCGCGGGGAGAGGGGCGGCCTCCGGGGACAGGAGGCCGGCCCCGGGGACACGGGGGTCGGCGGCCCGGCCGGGACGACCCCGCGCGGTGCTCACGGGATCGTCCGGCAGCCCTTCTCAGCCGACGGCGTCGAGCAGGAGTTTCGCGGCCACCGTCGCCCCGTCGGTGCGGATCGTGCCGGCCACGTCGGTGGCGCGTGCCCGGGTCCCGGGGTCCAGGGCCACGTCGAGCGCGGCCGACAGAGAGTCGACGGTCGGGGCCGGACCGTCGTGTGCCGCGCCGATGCCCAGGCCGGCCACCCGGCCCGCCCAGTACGGCTGGTCCGCCGCGCCCTGGGGCACCACCACCTGAGGCGCGCCGGCCCCGGCGGCGGTCGTCGTCGTACCCGCGCTGCCGTGGTGCACGACCGCGGCCACCCGGCGGAACAGTGCCTGGTGGTTGACCTCGCCGACGACGAAGCAGTCGTCGTGGTCGTCGATCAGGTCCAGGTCGGCCCAGCCGCGGAAGACGACCGCGCGGCGGCCCTGCGCGCGGATCGCCTCGATGGTCACGCGGGCGATCTCCTGCGGGGCGCCCATGGGCGTGCTGCCGAAGCCCACGTACACCGGTGCGGTGCCGGCGTCCAGGAACGCCGCCAACGCGTCGGGGAGCGGACGTTCGTCGGCCACGGCCCACGCGCCGGTCTGCACGACGCCGAGGTCCGTCGGCTGCCACGGGGACAGGACCGGGTCGGTGGCCAGCCACGGCCGGTCGGAGAACGCGTAGTCGCGGATGTTGTCCACCGGCGGCAGGCCGGCCGACGCCCGGTGGGTGTTGAGCGCCTCGCCGAACATCGTGTGCGCGATCCGGGCGTCCTCGTCCCACAGCGTCCGGTTGTCGACCGTCTCCGGCGGCACCGGTTGGCCTCGGCGCACCGGCGGCCGGCGGTACGGCGACGGCAGGCTGACCGGCTGGTGGCTCGCGTGCACGGAGCGGATGCCCAGCTTCTCGGCGACCGACCGCGCGCCGGCGGCGACCGGCAGCGGGCCGGTCACCACCAGCGCGTCACATCCCGCGGCCGCCGCGGCGACCGTTTCGAACTGCTCGGTCATCAACTCGGCCGCCCGCTGCGCCAGGCCAACCGCCGACCCCGGCGTCACCGAGCTCACCAGCGCGCGCACCGGCCGGCCCATCCCCACCGTCTCCACGCCGACCTCGGCCAGCCTCTTCGCGAACTCCTCGTCCGGCGGCGCGCACACCCGCACCTGCGCACCCAACTCCTGCAGCCGCACCGCGAGTCCGGCCATCGGTTCGACGCTCCCGCGCGACCCGTACGTCGACAACAGCACACGCATTCCGTACGCCCCCACTTCCGCTGATCACGGCTCAGGTCGGTGATTCTGCGGCATGCCCCGGGTCTTGCCACAAGCCCCCTGCGCGCGCCACGCCCTCTCGGGGCTCAGGACTCCGGGCTCTCGGCTCGGTTCCTGCGGCCGCGGAGACGGGCGAGGAGCGACCGGGGCTTGCGGCCGCTCCCCCCGTCGCCCTGCGATGCGGGCGCCGCCGCCGGGGAGCCGGCCTGGCGCGCGTCCATCGCGGCGGTCATCTCCGAGCGGCGCAGTTCGTCGTCGTCCGGGGTCCGCGCGTCGAACTCGACCACCGCCGTCAGCAGCTTCGCTGCCACGGCCAGGAAGGTGGGCTCCAGCCAGGGGCAGGCCAGTACGAGGCGGCACAGCGAGGCGAGGATCGTCGCGTCGCGCTGCTGCCAGGCCTTGCTCACCGCGATCATGCGGTCGGCGAGGCGGAGCCCGACGTCCTCGCGGACGGCGGGGTCCACCCAGGCGGTGGCGAGGAGCGCGAAGCCCGCGGCCTCGTTGGTCCAGTCCTCGGGGCCGAAGAGCAGGTCGAGCAGCAGGGCCCTGCGCCGGGAGCCTTCCCAGGGTTCGTCCGTACGGTGGTGGGCCAGTCCGAGGCAGGCGAAGGTCTGTACCGCCCGGACCCACATCTCGGGCTGCCTGCCCAGGAGGTACGCGCCCTGGTCGCCCTCGCGCGGCAGCGGCGGATGCACGCAGACGGCCAGCAGGTCCTCGGCGCTCAGATCGGCCAGGCGCACGGCGTGGTCGTACGCGGCCCCCGGCGCGGCCCAGCTCAACGCGGCGACCTGGCGTACGCGTTCGGCGGCCTCGGGCGACGGCGGCGCGACGGCGGGGCGGGCGTCGAGCCCCTCCGCGCCACCGAACTCCCACAGCAGGACGTCGACCTGGTACTGCGGCTCCCGGGGGTCGGGGGCGGCCACGGACTGGTAGCCGATCCGCGAACGCGGGAAGCCCATGCGTACGGCGAGCCGTGTGCTGGGGGCTTCCAGGTTCGAGGAGAGCAGCTCGATCTCGTGGTCGCGGGCGGCGGTGGGGTTGGCGAGCATCTGGTGCAGCACGTTGACGCTCGCCTCGGAGGCGGGGTGCACGTGGCCGAGCCACGGCTCGTCCTGGCAGAACTCGTCCAGGAGTTGGGCCGCGTAGCCGTGGTCGGGGTGGGTGCGCAGGTGGTCGCCGAGCGCCAGCAGGTGCGCCGTGCCGCCGTCGACGGCGTGGCGCAGGGCGAACGCGGCCGGGCCGGCCTTGGGGTGGTCCGGTTCGGCGGCGAGGACGCGTTCGAGCCAGGCGAGGCCGGCGGCGGGCCGGCCGGTCTGCCGGTACAGCTCGGCGACGTCGACGTACAGCTCCCGGTCGGAGGGGTCGCGGGCGATCTCCGCCTCCCACACGGCGAGGGCCTCGTCGGTCCGCCCGGCGGCGCGCAGTGCAGCGCCCAGCACGACGGCCTGCCAGTGGCCCGCTTCGGCGCGCTGGGCCCGCTCGGCCCACGCGACGGCTTCGGCGACGTCGCCGAAGCGGCGGGCCAGCGTGGAGGCCATGGTGTTCAGCAGTACGTGCTCCGGACGGGCGGCGACGCAGGCTCTGACCAGTGCGTAGAAGGGCTGGACGCCGTCGCGCAGCGGGGCCGGCAGGGGTTCGGGCAGGCTGCGGGAGATCCGGGCGATGGCCTGGGCCACGGCGGACGGTGAGAGCCGGCCGGGCAGGGCGGGGTCGGCCAGCCAGGCGACCTCGGCCCAGGGGCGGGCGGGGTCGGCCCCGATCACCGAGGCGAGGAAGCCGACGGCGGGGTCCCACTCGCCTGCGGCGGCGTGGAGTTGGGCGACGCAGGCGACCGCACCGATGGAGCGCTCGTCGTCGGCGAACAGCGCCAGCGCGGCGGTGTGCCCGCCGGCGGCCGCGACGAGTTCGGCGAGCGCCTCGTAGGCGTCGGGGTGCCGGGGGTCCGCGGTGAGCGCGTCGCCCAGGTGCACCGCAGCGTGCGACAGGTCGCCACTGTCGATGGCGAGGCGGGCCACCGCCACTTCGCCTTCGGCTTCGAGCCGCTCGTCCACAGGTCCCTCTCCCCCACGCCGGTCGTGGCTACGAAAATAGCCCGTGCCCCGACGTGTCCCCGCTCCCACCCCCCTGGGCCCTGGGTTGTGCCGTCAAAGTCCGTCTGGCCGGCGGCTGCTTCGACGACACTTCCTAGGTCGCCGGGTGTGCTCCGACGGCCTGCCGGTACGCCACGTGGCCGCCGAGGGCCCCGGTCAGGGCGACCGCCGTCAGCCCTCCCCACGACCACAGCCGGCCTTTCAGCGGGCGTCCGCGCAGGCGCGCCGTGAGGGAGAGCGCGTAGCAGCCGACCGCGACCCCGTTCGAGACGGCGTGCGCCAGGCCGACGCGGGCCTGCTCGGGTGGCAGGTCGGCCCAGTCGGCCCAGCCCGCGATCGCGGCCGGAGCCACACCCACCAGGCCGACGGCCGTCAGGGTCGTGGCCGCGTGCTGCGCCCCCGGGACGACGTCCAGGACCGCGGCCGAGAGCCAGCATCCGATCGGTACCTGCACCAGCACGGGGTGGAGGGGATGGCCCAGCGGCCTGCCCCGGAGCAGATCGCGTACGTCGCCCAGCGGGAGCGACCGGATGCCCCGCTGGAGGACCCGGATCGCCGGGTCGGCCAGCGTGGTCCGTTCGATCCGGTCCAGGGCCGTCAGCCACCGCGCCGATGCGGCCTCCAGCGCGGAGGTGCCCTGCGGGGGTGCGTCGGCGTCGAGAGAGAGTGCGTTCATGCAGGGCGCCTACCCGGCTTCGGGCCTCCGTCCCACGCTGGTGTCGGCCGAATGGGCGGCCGCGCCCGCGCAGCCGCCCGGCCGCGCTGCGCCGACCGCGCCCGGCGGGGTGGAGGAATCCGCATTCCGCTCTGGCGAAACCGGAATCGCAAATCGTATGATGTGAGACATGGAACCGGCCGAGTCCCGTACCAGCTGGACGTTCGTCACCCACCACGCCCGGATCCTCGCCATGATCGTGCGCGACCCGGAGATGCGGCTGCGGGACATGGCCACGGCGTGCGGGCTGACCGAGCGCGCGGCCCAGGCCATCGTGGCCGACCTGGAGAGCGCCGGGTACCTGACCCGGACCCGCCACGGCCGCCGCAACCACTACCGGGTCACACCCGGCACCCTCTTCCGCCACCCCGCCGAGGGACGGCACGAGATCGCCGACCTCCTGAGGCTGCTGGTCGACCTCGGCCCGGACGACGGAGACGGCCGCCCGCCCCGGCCGGAGGGGCGGGAGCACGACCAGGATCAGACACGGCCCTGAAGGGAGAGAGGCCATGATCGCCCCCTTCGACCGCACACCCGCCGCCGCGGGTGCCGACGGCGCCACCGTGCACCGCTCCACCGTCGCCGTGGAGGTCGCGTCCGGAACACACCGGACGCCGGCCCGGGTACGCGGCGAGATCGACCTGGACCACGTGGGCGCCCTGCGTCGGGACCTCGTCGCGGCACTGGACGCCGCCGGGACGGGGCTCGACCTCGACCTGTCCGCCGTCACCTTCTGCGACAGCTCGGGCGTGCACCTCCTCCTGGCCCTGAACACCCTGGCCGCCGATGCCGGCAAGACCCTCGTGGTGACCGCCGTCAGCCGCCGCGTCGCCCGCGTTCTGGAGATCACCGAAGCCGAGCGGCTGCTCACCTTCCGCGAGCCGCCCCCGCGGCGAGCCGGCCCGGACCCCGCAGCGCACGGCGCGACGCCACCCCCGTCCCCCGAACGGAGCAGTGCGGACCCTCGATGACCGTCGGCCGCACCCCTGCGCACCGGGGGCCGGAGGCGGGGGCAGGTTCCCGGTGCGTCCGGGCCCCGGGGTGCGGAGCGGCCGCCGTCCGCCAACCATGGACGACGTACCCATCCGACCCGCTGCCACCAGGAGCACGCCCATGCTGAAGCGCACGCTGCGCAAGGACCGCACCGAGGTCACCTTCGTCCTCCCCGCCGACATCCCGCCCGGTCCGGTCAGCGTGGTGGGCGACTTCAACGACTGGCAGCCCGGCGCCCACCCCCTGAAGCCGCGCAAGGGCGGCGAGCGCTCCGTCACCGTCGAGCTGGCCGGCGAGCGCACCTACTCCTTCCGCTACCTGGCCGCCGGGGACTACTGGTTCAACGACGACACGGCAGGCGACCAGGACGGCCCCAACAGCCGGCTCCACACCTGACCCCTCCCGACACCGCCGAGAGCCCGTCCCGTGGGCCGCTCCCCCGCCGGCGAGGCGGTTGCCATGGCCGAGCCCGGGTAGCCGGTGGGTGAGACGGAGGCTCCGTCGACCGCGGCGGACACCCGGCCGTGACGGCGCCTCCGCCCCCGCAGACAGGGAGGCTTCCATGATCTCGGTGTCCATTTCCCTCATCCCGACAGCGGACGGGCAATTGCTCATACCCGCCACAGAGGTCACCTCCCTGCTGCGCTGCCTGGCGGCCGACTGGCTGGGGTCACCACCCTCCGGGGAGGAGCCGGACATCCCTGCGGCAGTCGACGAGGCGGCGGGCGCGATGAACCAGCTCGCCGATCAGATCGACGCCGAGTGCATCGCCTGCGCGAGCGAACCCGGCGCAGGCAGGCCCGAGTGACCGAGGTGACACCCGTAACACCGCTTGAGGCCGTGGAGGTGGTGAAGGTCGCGCCCTCGCAGGTCTCGTAGGTCTCGTAGGTCTCGCCAGGGCTTGTAGGTGTCGTACGTCTCACAGGTGTCGGCACCCTTCTGGTCGAAGGCGTCGGAACGGCCCGCCGGTTCTCTGCCGGCGGGCCGTTCCGCGTTCCCGCCCCCATGTCTCCGCGAGGGGCCGCGACTCCACTGGAGACGTCTGTCACATCTGCCGGTACCGGCCGTTGGGCCGGCGTCGTGGGCCGACCTCAGCCGACCTCGACTGACCTCGGCCGACCGCACCGTCTCCGAGTTTTCGTGCCTGCCGGCCAAGGCGAACAAATCGGTACAAGTCGCTCATATGTCGCATTCAACTGGTTTGCCTTTATATACCACTTGATGGTGTGTCAGGCACAAACGTGCGAGGCATAATCGGGCCCGGTCGTCTCCGGGAGTGGTGGAGCCATCGGGGCACCGACTCCCCTCGGCGGAATTCCGCACCGGACCGACCCTCAAGGCGTTGCAGATGTCCCTGGCCAGCCGCCGCACCCGCCTCGCGGCCCTGCTCGCCGCGCTCACCGTCGGCGCCGCCGGAGTGACGACCTGGGCCTACGGGTACGGAAGCGCGCAGGAGCCGGCGGCCCCCGGGGCGGTTCTCCGCCCGAGTGTGACCGAGGGCACCGTCCTCCAGGTCGTCGCGCATCCCGACGACGACCTCTTCTTCATGAACCCCGACGTGAGCCGCTCCATATCCAAGGGCGTCAGGGTCGCCACCGTCTACCTGACCGCCGGTGAGTCCGACGGCAGGAACGAGGCCCACAGCCCGCACCTGACGGACCCCGAGCAGCCCGCCGACCACGCCGCCTACGCGGAGGCCCGGCAGAACGGCATACGGGCCGCCTACGCGCAGATGGCCACCGGCGACCGCACCAGCGCCTGGCAGCGCAAGTCCATACCCACCGTCGGCGGGGGGAGCGCCGAGGTGGACGTCCTCGTCGCCAGGCCCGAGGTCAACCTGGTGTGGATGCAGCTGCGCGAGGCCCGCAGCATCTCCGGCGACAATCCGGACAGCCTCCGCGGCCTGTGGGACGGCAGGGTGTCCTCCCTGGGTGCCCAGCTGGCCTCCGGGACTCCGGTCAAGCCCTGGTTCTCGTACACCAAGGAACAGGCCGTGGACGCCATCGCGGAGGTCTTCGCGATGTACCGGCCGACCACGATCCGGACGCAGGACCCGACGCCCGGCCGGTCGCACGGCGGCGGTGGCTTCCTCGACCACCAGGACCACATGTACGGCGCCCGCTTCGTGCAGGCGGCGGCCGAACGCTACGCGAAGTCCGCGGACCGGCCGCACTTCTCGATCCAGAACTACGTGAGCTACCCCAACAGCTCCCTGCCCCCGACGCTCGACCCGCAGGCGGCCGAGGAGAAGCTCGGGTACCTCAAGACCTACGCCTGGCTCGACCACCAGGACTGGTGCGGCAGCCCCGCCGGCTGCGGCGACCGCAAGACCGCGACCCGGCCCGCGGGCGCCGGATGGAGCCAGACCATCCGCTACAGCCGGGGCGACGGCACCTCGTGGCTGGCCGAGGGCGCCTCCGGCCGGCTGTCGGCCTTCGCCGTCCTGGACGGCCGGATGGCGTACTGGTCGCGCAGCGGCCCCAAGGCCCCGTGGCAGGGACCCCGGCTCCTCCCCGGCGCCGGGTTCGACACGGGTGCGACGGCGGTCCGGCTCCCCGACGGCAGGATCGCGGTCTTCGGCACCCGCACCACCCTGGGCTCCGCGCCCCAGGAGTACGGACGCGACCTCGCGTACGCCGTCCAGGCCGCACCCGACGGCGCCTTCGGCCCGTGGCAGTCGCTGGGCACCCCGGACACGGACGACGTATCCGGCACCTCGGCGATCAGTGCACCGTCCGTCGCCGTGGACGGCACGGGCCGGATGACCGTGTACGTACGCGATTCCGCGCGCACCCTGCGCGCCCGCGCACAGGCGGCTCCGGACGGCGCCTTCGGCGCGTGGCAGTCCCTGGGCGGCGCCGGTCTGCTGGGCGAGCCGGTCACCGCGACCGACGGTGCCGGGCGGCGCCACGTGTACGCGGCCACGGCCCGGACCGTGCTGGCGTGGGTCCAGCCGGCACCGGGCGCCCCGCTCGGCGGCCCCTTCCCGACCGGGCTGCCGGCCACCACCGGCCCGCTCTCCGCGAGCCCGCAGGACGACGGCGTCCGCCTGTACTTCCGCCGCCCCGGCACGGGCACCGTCCGTACGAGCCTGGCCACCGCGGGCGGGGCCTCGCCGGTGTTCTCCCCGGTCACGGAGGCGGGTGGCGACGGCGGTTACGGCGCCGTCGGCGTCGCGGGCCGGCTGCTCGCGGGTCGCGCGGGCGCGGGCACGATCGGTGTGTCGGGCCCGGACAGCGGGCCGTCCTGGTACGAGTCCCAGATGCTCTTCACGGGCGCGCCGGCCGCCGTGGCCGAGCCCGACGGCACGGCCGTCGCCGCGGCCCTCGGCCTGGACGCCGGTCTGCACGTCACGACGGCTCCCCCGGCCGGATCCGAGCCGCTCGGCAGCCGCCCGCCCTCCTCCCCGTGGCACCTGGCGATCCCGCCCTCGACGACCGCACAGGCCGGCCGCGCCGGCTCCGGGTGGCAGCGCTGACCTGTGCGGGTGACGATGGCGGCCGGACCGCGTCGGTGCCCGGCCGAGGCCGGCTCCCGACCACCTGACCGCCGGCGATCGGGGCTCCCATGACCGCTTGCACCACCCGGCGCGGGGGCGCGGGACGGGGAACGGTCCGCGCCGCGGCCTGCGTGGCCGTGCTGATGACCGTCGCCACCGGGTGCAGGAACGACACCGCACCGGCCTGGGGGTACCCGGAGCTCGGAGCGACCCTGGGATCGCTGTCCCGGACCCTCGAAGAAGGCTGTGCCGGGGCGGCTCCCGAGCACTGCGCCGGCCACCTCGACCGGCTCGACGCCCTCGCGGCGCGGGCCTTCGCCGAGGTCCTCGACCACCGGCTGCTGGACGACGCGTACGTCCGGGCCAGGACCGGGGTGCACCGCGCAAGGGAGCTCCGCCTCGCCGCCTCGGCCCGGGCCCGGTCGCTCCGTGATCCGCACCACCCGCCGCTCGCGCGGGCGGTCGCGGCCGAACGGCTCGCCTACCGGCACCTCCTCACCGCGCTGGAGCGGGTCCGCACCGCTCCCCCGCCGGGTGACGGGACGCGGGCGGTCTGAGACCTGGAGACCTGGAGATCTGGGGACGTTCAGATCTGCGGACCTTCGGACCTGCCCGGGCCCACGGAACGGACCCTCACGGCATCAGGGGCGGGGTGGGGAGCTCCGTGCCGTCGAGTGCCACGAGGGACAGGACGGCGATCGAGCCCGTCCACGCGAGGGGAGCGACCGAGGAGGGCCGGCCGGCCTTGTCCACCTTCTCCGGCAGCTCGCCGAGCGAGTTCCGCTTGGCGAGGACCCAGTCCATGACCTTGCCGGCCTTGGCCTGCTGCCCCGTGGCGGCCCAGGCGAGCGCGAAGAACGTCGTACTGGGCGTCCACGCGGTCGCGCCCCAGGGCGCCGCGGAGTCGTTCCCGGGGGTCAGCCCCCCGTTGGGCAGGAGCAGCGCCCGGTAGGTGGAGTCCAGTGCCTCGGGCAGGCCGGCGGGGGCCGCGTTGAAGGGGGGCGCCATGAAGGCCACCGCGCTGTCGCGCCCGTGCCGCCCGTCGACGGTGCGCTGGTAGCCCAGGGGATCGAACCGCGCGGAGATCCCGGCGGAGAGCCGCCGCGCGGCCCGCGCCCAGCGCGCCGCGTCGTGCGGCCGGTTCGTCTCCCGGGCAAGGTCCGCGGAGGCGTTGAGTCCGGCGAGCAGCGGCGCGGCCGTACCGATGTTCGAGGTGGACGTCATCAGCTCCCAGTAGTCGGGGGAGGCCGGGGGCAGCCCGTCTGCCCGCAGGGTGCGGGCCGCGTGGTCGGCCGCCTTGCGGATCATCGGGTAGAGGGGGACCAGCCGGGCCCGGCGGGTGGACGCGGGGGCCGCCTGGTACCACTGCCAGGTGGCCCAGGGGACCCAGCCGTTGGCGTCGAGCTGCCAGCGCCTGCCGTCGGGCGGGCTGGATCCGTCGAGCTCCGTCCGCGCCTCCCAGGTGCCGTCCTTGCGCTGGGTCGCGGCGCTGTAGCGCAGGATCCGGTAGGCCTCGGCGTCATGGCCGGTGTGCGCGAACGCGGCGGAGGCGAAGCTGGAGTCGCGCGGCCAGGAGTACTTCCAGCCGGTGCTCCACCCCGCCGCCATGGCGCCGTTGGGCCGCAGCAGGGCCCGCATGGCCAGCAGGGCCCGCTCGGCCGCCGCGCGCTGGGCCGGCGACCTGCCGGGGATGCGTCCGGAGGCCAGCCAGGCGCGGCTCTGCGCGATCTGCCTCCGCGCCGGCGGATGGTCGGGGGCGACCACGGCCGCCGCGGTCCCGGCGGCGGGCAGGTACATCCACCGGCCGGTCGCCAGCCGCAGGACGTTGCTCCCCTCGACGTACCGGGCGCCCTTGGCCACGGACGACGGAACCCCTTCGGCGGCGGTCGTGTTGGACAGGACACCGACGGTGGGGGCGGCGACCATCGACTGGGGCGCGTAGTGGCGCGCGGCCTCACCACGGCTCTGCTGGCCCGCGGGCCGCACGGGCACCGGCCGCACCGCGCCGGTGTGCCGCCCGGCCTGCTGGCCCGCGGTGCACAGGGGAACGGCGACGACCGCCAGGACCGCCGTGACGACCGCCCAACGGCCGAGCAGGGTACGGGGCATCGCCACTCCCTCCGCAGGGCCTGCGGAGGCGCGGACCTGGACTCCCCATCCTGGGAGAGCCGTGCGGAGGCTGCCACGGCACGCCCGCCGCCCGGGTGAGCGAGGGGCCCGAGGAGCCGGCGGTTCCGTACCGGCATCCGTACCCGGCCTGGCGCAACCCGGGATGCCGGTGGCGGCGAACCGTGCCCATCATGGGTGTTCGCGGGCCGTGCGGTCCGCGCAGGCGGCGGGCGCACCGGCCGCCCCTCAGGCCGGGCCCCGCTGCGAAGGGCTGGTGAATGAGCACTGCTGCGATCGAGGGCGAGGGCGTCCTGACCCCTTCCTCCGCGGTGGACCGGGAGACCGGCCGCCGCCCCCTCCTGCGCTGGCTGATCCCGGTGGTCGGGGCGACGCTCGTCGCGGCGGCCGGAGCGCTGATCGCCGTCGGATGCTTCCTCGGGCTGTACGTGCGGCCCACGTCCGACGACTGGTGCGCCGCGTGGAAGGCCCGTGACCTGGGGATCCTCGGCATCACGTCCGACTTCTACACGACCCAGAACGGCAGGATCGCCAACGCCTTCCTGAGCGGGGTCGTCTACGGCGACGGACTGGCCGGGACGAAGGTCCTGCCGACGGTCATCGCCGTCTCCTTCACCGCCGGGCTGGTCCTGCTGGGGCGCGACTTCGTCCGGTTCCTCGGCGGCAGACCAAGGGTGCTGGTGCTGCTCGCCTGCGCCCTGGTCGTGCAGGCACTGCTCTACTTCGCGGGCACCCGCAGCTATCAGGCGCTGCTGTGGGCACCCGCCACGATCTCCCACACCCTTCCGAGCGTGATCGGCCTGTGGGCCCTCCTGCTGGCCGTCCGGACCGTGCGCCGGCCCCGTACCGCCGAACGCGTGGCCGGCTTCGCATCGGCGTTCCTCATCGCCTTCGCGCTCGGCACCCTGAGCGAGCCGTTCGCGCTCGTCAGCGGGCTGCTCGCCGCCGGGGTCGGGCTGCTCTCCGTGCCCCGCCTGCGCCTGGCCCGGAACTGGCGTCCGTTCACCTGGTGCGTGCTCTGGTGCTCCGGGCTCGTGTGCGGTCTGGCGGTGCTCTACACCTCCCCGGGCGCCCGGTGGCGCCGGGCCCAGCAGCCGGAGAAGGAGTCCCTGCTCTCCGCGGACGAACTCCGGGTCACCTGGGAGGACTGGCTCCGCATGTGGGACTCCGTCACCGGCCAGTGGGCGTACCTCGGGGCCGCCGCCGCCGGCGTCCTCCTGGGCCTGGCCTGCGGGCTCCGCGGGCACGCGCCCGGGAAGCGGGAGCCGCGGCGGACCGTTCCGCGCAGCGTGCTGACCGCCCTGCTGCTGCTCCCGGTGCCCGTGGTGGTGCTGGGGTCGTTCGCGGTGGTGGTGGGCCTGCGCAGCGGCTACGGCCCGACCGGGTGGACGTACGCCCGTACGTGGACGAGCTTCCTCGTACCGATGGAGCTGGCGCTCTGCGGCTACGGCGCACTGCTGGGCACGTGGGGCGGCCGGTGGCTCTCGGCCCGCCGCACCGCCGACGCGCTGATGGTGACCGGAACCGTGGCGGCGGGCTGCCTGGCGCTGGCCTCGGTGGCCGTGCTCGTCCCGAACGTCCAGCGGCTCACGACCTCCACGGTCGCCCGTTCCGTGGCCTGGGACTCCCAGAACGCCCGCATACGGACCGAGGCGGCGCGGGGCGCCACGGACGTGGGCTACCGGCCCCTGCACATCGGCGCTCTCGCCGAGCCCTTCTTCACGCGGGACTACGAGCGGGACTGGGTCGCCGCCTGCGTGTCGCAGTGGTACGGCGTCGACCGGATCCACCGTCCTTGAGAGGGCCGCCGGACCTGCGCCCGCGCCCTCCGCGCGCGCAATCGGCGCGGCTGGGCCATCCTGTCTGAATGCGCCGCCCAACACCCCGGCCGCGCGGCACGGCGACGTACGTGGAGGCGATCTCCGCATGACCGAAGGCTCGATTCCCTACATGTCCGCGGCGCGGGTCACCGTACTCGGCGTACAGCCCGGTGACCCGCCGTTCCGCATCGTGGAGATCGACGGCGAGATGGTCAGCACCGCCACGTCCATGACGGACGTGATCCTGACCGCCGCGTCCGAAGGCATCACGATCCACGACCTGGACGACCCGGGCGAGGTCCGGTGGGTCGGCGGCGGGAGGTTCCACTGGGGGACGCACTGACGGGCGGACTAGGCGAGCTCGATCGCGACGATGCCGTACGCGATGAAGACCGCCGCCGAGAGCACCAGCAGTCCGAGGCGGGCTGCCGAGAGCCACAGCGCGAGGGCGCGGGCGCTCTCGGTTCCGGCCCGTGAGACCGCACGCGCCGTCACGGCCAGGGACGAGAGCAGCACGAGGGCGGCGATGAAGAAGGCCAGGGCCGTGGGCGATGTGGGCTCGGTGTCCGGACCATAGTCCTCCGTGATCCCGGGCAGCAGGAGGCCGACGGTGCACAGCGCGAGGGCCGCCAGCAGGGTGGCCAGAAAATCGAACGCGAGCATGATGGCCCAGCCGACGGGCAGCCCTCGGACGGGCTGCGGCATCTGGTTCGCCGACATGTACTTCTCCGTGAGACGTGGGGATGCGGGGTGTGGGGGTGTGGGGGTACGGGGGTGTGGGATCCGGCGCGCGGCCGGCTTCGTGTTCTCCCTCGCCGGCGCCATCATTTTCCTGGTGCGGGTGTGGATCACCAACCCGACGGATGGTCCTCGCCTTCCCGGGTAGTCGCGCGGTGAGAGCGGGGTACCGGACGGCCGGCCCGCGCGGCGGTGAAGGAGCAAGCCGTGGAGAAGACTCCCACCCCGGTCCTGGCCGGGGCCGCCCACGCCGCGGCGCGCGCGAAGCGCACCCCCCTGTTGGTGGCCGGCGCCGCCGTGATCATGTTCGTACCGGTGCGTCGCAGCGGGGGGCAGCGGTGAACGGGGCCAAGGTCGCGTACAGGCCGGTCGGGCTGGCCCTCGGCGCCGTCAGCGGCATGATCGCGGGGGCCGCGTTCAAGCAGGCCTGGAAGATGATCGAAGGCGAGGGCGACGCTCCCAGCGCCACGGACGAGGACCGGTCCTGGCGGGAGGTCCTGATCGCTGCCGCCCTGCAGGGCGCGATCTTCGCCGTGGTCAAGGCCGCGGTCGACCGGTCGGGCGCCGTCGCCGCCAGGCGCGTGACGGGCACCTGGCCGGGCTGACCCCCGTAGCCCGCCCCCGCTTGTCCGGGCCGGCCCGCCCCGCCCGCCGTCCCCGGGGAAGCACGAGGGCGCCGGCCCCCCTCGGCCGCACCTGGCCGGTGAACGAGGGTGGCGCGTCGGCAGCATCTCCGACGCGCATCAGGCGCATCCGCGCGATCCGCCGGATCGCGCGGGCGTAGGCTTCGCTCAGCATGAACGCGGCAGGGGGCGGGGTCACATGACGACGGAGACGGCACAGAGGTGGGGGGCGACCCTCGATTCGGTCGTGGTGTACGCGCAGGGCGCGCTCTGCCGCCGCCTGGCGCGCGGCATCGTGCCCCCTGACGGCCGGGTGCGGGTGGCGGGGCTGCCCCGCTCGCTGGATCCCGGCTCGCTGCGGGCCCGTGTGCTGGGCGCCGCCGGCGTGCGCGTCACCGAGGCCCGGGTGGAGGTCGAGGCCGAGCCGCTCGGCACGGGCACGCCCGACGCGTTGCGGCGCGAGGTCGAGCGGCTGAGCGACGCGTACGCGGCGGCGCAGGGCCGCCGGGACCGGCAGCTGAGCCGGATCGAGGAGGTCAGGGCGCTCCACCCGGTCCCGCCCGAACGCAACCCCGAGGACCCGCACCGCCGCACCCCGGTCGACGCGTGGCTGGAGCTCGCCGACTTCGTCGACGAGCGGCTGAAGAGACTGCACACCCGCCTCGTCGAGCTGGAGGAGGCGCTGCGCGACGTCGGGCACGAGCTCGCCGTCGCCGCCGACCGGCTCGCCCGCGCCTCCACCGACGCACCGTCAGCGCACGTGGAGACCACGGTCTGCGCGGTCCTGACCCTCGACGGCGCCGGTGACACCGAGGTGGAACTGGAGCTGGAGTACGGGGTGCCGGGCGCCGTCTGGGTGCCGACGTACCGGCTCACTCACCGTCAGGGCGACGGCAGCGGCCGTCTGGTGCTGCGCGCCTCGGTCGCGCAGCGGACCGGCGAGGACTGGACCGGTGTGCGCATCGCCCTGGCCACCGCCGATCTGCGGCGCCGCACCGACCTGCCGAAGCTCCGCTCGATCCGCATCGGACGCCGTCAGCCCGCCCCCGCGCCGTCCGGCTGGCGCGAGCCTCCGGCGGGGCTCGCCGACCTGTTCGCCGGGTACCAGGCGGCCGGCCCCCGTCCTGCCGCGACCGCCGCGCCTGCCGCCGTCGGGACCGGATCCGCTCCGCCGGCTGCCGCGGGCGGCCCCGCCTCCGGTCCCGTTCCGCCACTGCCCCCTCCCCCGCCGCCCCCGCCGCCCCCGCAGCAGGGCTACGGCGGTCCGCCGACGGCGTTCCCGATGCCCGGCGGCGTCGACGGCTTCTCCCCCGACCCGTACGGCGGCGCGATGCCGGCCTTCGCGCCGCAGGCTCCCGCTGCACCGGCCGCCGCGGCACCGGCTGCCAGGCGGCGGAGCGGCGGCGGCTCCTTCGCCGGGGCCCCCGCCCCCATGGCGCCTGCGGCTCCCGGCCGGGCCGCGCCGCCGCCCCCTCCAGCACCGGTGACCGGTCCGCCGCGGCCGAGCGGTGCCGAGCTCGACTACGCCGCGCTCGTCCTGTGCGGCCCCGACGAGCAGGCCGCCCGCAGGGGCCGGCTGTTCCCCGGCTCCGCTTCCGACCCGGTGGCGGCCGAGTACCGCCGCCGCGCCGAGGCGGTGGCCTCGCTGCCGCTGCCCGGACAGGCCGTGCGGCCGCGCGACTCGGCGGGTTCCTTCGACCACCGCTTCGATGCCGCCGCCCGCGCCGACGTGCCCTCGGACGGCACCTGGCACACCGTCACCGTCGCCGAGATCCCGGTCGGCCTGCGCACCGAGTACCTCTGCGTGCCGTCCGCGGAGCAGACCGTGTACGCGACACTGGTGCTCTCCAACGCCACCGACCAGGCCCTGCTGGCCGGCCCGGTGGAGGTCGTCGTCGACGACGGCTTCCTGCTGACCGCCGCACTGCCCACGCTCGCTCCCGGCGGGGTCCGCCGGGTGGGGCTCGGGCCGGCCGAGGGCATCCGGGTCACCCGGCGCACGAACCTGCGCGAGTCGACGTCGGGCCTGCGCAACAACATCACCGTGCTCGACCACCGCGTCCACGTGGAGCTGGCGAACCGGCTCGCGCGGCCCGTCACCGTCGAGGTCCGCGAGCGGGTGCCGGTCTCCTCCGAACCGGACGTCCGCATCGAGGAACGGGCCGACTGGACGGCGCCCGAGGAAGGCACCGGACCCGAGCACCTCGCCCCGGGCACCCGCGTCTGGCGGCTCGACCTGCCCGCAGGCGCCACCGCCGCCCTCGAAGGCGGCTACGAGATCCGCATCCCGACCGGCAAGGCCCTGGTCGGCGGCAACCGCAGGAGCTGACGCACCCCATGTCCACGGCCCCGAAGCCGATCGCCCTTCCCGTCACCGCCGTCACCTGCCTCGAGGACCGCGCCCACGTCGAGCGCGCCGTCGTGCTCGACCTGGAGGCGGGGGTCCAGCGGCTGCGTCTCGGGCCGGTCAGCGCGCTGGCCGTCGACCGGACCCTCCATGCCGAGCTGACCGCCGCGTTCCCCGCGACCGTGCTCGACGTGCGGATCGTCCGCAGCTGGACGCCGCGCGGGCCGCTGCCGTCCCCCGACGAGGACTCCGCGCTGCGCCACCGCGTACACGCCCTCGAAGAGGAGCGGCTGGCCCTGGGGCGGCAGCGCGACCGGGTGCAGGCCCGCCTCGGTCTGCTCGGCCGCCTCGCCGCCGATCTGCTGCGGGAGATCGGCGAGGGCGCCGGCTCCGGGGAGACCGAACGGACCCGCTGGGCCAGCGAACTGGACCGGGTGGACGGCGAACGCGACGCGCACGGCGAGCAACTGCGCACCGTGGACGCCCGCCTGGCCGCCCTCGCCGCCGAACTCCGGGAAGTCCAGCAGGCCGTGCACCTCTCCGAGGAGGAACCCGCCGAGCTGGTCGGCCACATCGAGCTGACGGTGGAGGCCGCGGCCGCCGGGCCGGCCGAGCTGCGCCTGAGCCACCTCACCGCGTGCGCGCTGTGGCGGCCCGCCTACCGGGCCGTGCTCGACGGGGACGCCCTGACGCTGGAGACCGAGGCGATGGTCTGGCAGCGCACCGGCGAGGACTGGTCGGACGTACGGCTGACCTTGTCCACCGCCCGCTCGGCGCTGGCCACCGATCCGCCACGGCTCGGCGAGGACCGGCTGACGCTGGGGGACCGCACCGCGGCGGAGCGCCGCACCGTCGACGTCGAGCTGCGCGAGGAGGAGATCGGGGCGCTCGGCCCGGCCCCGGTGCTCGGTCTGCCGGGGGTGGACGACGGCGGCGAGGCCCGCGTCCTGAGCTCCCCCGCGCCGGTCTCCGTGCCCGGGGACGGCCGCGCCCACCGCGTGCCGATCTCCGTCTTCACCACGGCCGCGAGCAGCGAGTACGCCTGCTCGCCCGAGGTGTCTCCCGTGGTCACCCAGGTGGTGCGGTGCGACAACCGGTCCGGCCACGCGCTGCTCGCCGGGCCGGTGGACCTGGTCCGGGGCAGCGGGTTCAGCGGCCGCGGCACGCTGGACTTCACCGCCCCGGGCGCCCCCGTCGAACTCGCCTTCGGCAGCTGCGACGACCACGCGGTGGTCCGGGAGACCGAGGAGTCCCGCGATTCCGCCGGGATCATGCAGCGGACCGTGGTCACCCGCACGGTCCGGCTGCACCTGTCCCGGTTCTCCGCCCCCGGGGAGCACGGCGACCGGATGGTCGCCCTCCGGGAGCGGATCCCGGTCTCCGAGGTCTCGGCGGTGGACGTACGGCTCCGGAAGGACGCCTCCTCCCCGGCGCCCGAGGGGGTCGACCCCGAAGGCATCGTCCGCTGGGACATCGCCCTCCCGCCCGGCGGCCGGCGCACGGTCACCCTGGTCTACGAGCTGTCGGCGAGCGCCAAGGTCGCCGGGCTCTGAGACGGCGTGGGAGATCTCGGTGGGGACGGCGCCCGCATGCCGCAAGACCGGTTGACCGTGGTGAACGACGAGATCGTGATCTCCAGGGAACGCGCCGTCGAGCTCATCGAGGCCTTCCTGGCCAGAGAGCTGCCGACGTGGCCCTGGTGGGGGCCTGCCCCCACCCCGGACATCTACCACGTGCAGGAACGCACGGTCGGCTGGCTCGTCTTCTGGCGCTCGGCGGAGCAGGCCCGCGCGCGTGAGGTGCGCGGCAGCTTCGTCGGCGGCCACTTCCTGGTGGACCGGCACGACGGGAGCATCCACTGCGTACACGCCGTCTGGTCGGAGGACGAGGGCTGGGAGGAGCAGTACCTCCTGCAGACCAAGGGCATCAGGCCGCCTGATCCCCTGGCCCGCGCCGTTCGCGCGCTCGTCCGCTCCGCCGGCGCCGTGGCCGCGATGAGCCACCTGCGCCGGGAGGCCCCGCGGCTGAGCCTGCGGGAGGCCAAGGACTACGTCACGGCGGTTCGGGACGGTGCCGAACCACCGGAAGAGCTCGCGAGCCTTACGCGGAAGGAGCCGAAGTGGCCGCCTCTGCCCATCGAAACGCTGGCTGGTCCGGTCCAGTAGGGGGCTGACCGAGGGTTCGAGGCCGAGACCGTGTCGCGGTACCGCGGTACCGGGTTATCACGATCATCGGAAGATGTCACCGATGCCGCCTCTTTTTCGCACGTCGCAGAGGCCGGTGAATTCGCCGTGATCGGGCCGGACGGAAATGTCTCCGGACTTCGACTGCCGGTTATGCGGCGGCGCCCTGCGTGTTCTCGTCGCAGTGCGGTCTGCGGTGCGCGACCATACGGACGCCGATACGAGCTCGATGATCGGCATTGTTCGTGAGGATGGGTCACACCGAGACAGAAAGAAGGACGGACGTGTCCGGCAGCGAAAGCGAGAACCCAGCAATCCCCTCCCCGGCCCCCGCGCCGACCCGCCCCAGGACGAACCGGGACTGGTGGCCGGATCAGCTGGACCTCCAGGTTCTCCACCAGCACTCGCCCCAGTCCAATCCGATGGGCGCGGACTTCGACTACGCGGAGGAATTCGCGGCCCTGGACGTCGACGCGCTGAAGCGGGACGTCTTCGAGGTGATGACGGCGTCGCAGGACTGGTGGCCCGCCGACTACGGCCACTACGGGCCGCTCTTCATCCGGATGAGCTGGCACGCCGCGGGAACGTACCGCATCGCCGACGGCCGGGGCGGTGGCGGCGCCGGCGCCCAGCGCTTCGCCCCCCTCAACAGCTGGCCGGACAATGCGAGCCTCGACAAGGCGCGCCGTTTGCTGTGGCCGGTCAAGCAGAAGTACGGCCGGAAGATCTCATGGGCCGACCTCCTGGTATTCGCCGGCAACTGCGCCATGGAATCAATGGGGTTCAAGACGTTCGGATTCGGCTTCGGCAGAGATGACATCTGGGAACCCGAGGAAATCTTCTGGGGGCCAGAGGACACCTGGCTCGGAGATGCGCGCTACAGCGGCGACAGAGAACTCACCGGTCCTTTCGGCGCCGTGCAGATGGGACTGATCTACGTCAATCCGGAAGGGCCCAACGGCAACCCGGACCCGATCGCCGCCGCCCGCGACATTCGCGAGACGTTCGCGCGCATGGCGATGAATGACGAGGAGACGGTCGCGCTCATCGTCGGCGGCCACACGTTCGGGAAGTGCCACGGCGCGGTCGATCCCGAGTACGTCGGTCCGGAGCCCGAGGCCGGCCCGATCGAGCAGCAGGGTCTCGGCTGGCGGAACTCGCACGGCAGCGGCACCGGCATCAACGCGATCACCAGTGGGCTGGAGGGAGCCTGGACCTCCGAGCCGACGAAGTGGGACAGCGGCTTCCTGGACAACCTGTACCGCTACGACTGGGAGCTGACGAGGAGCCCGGCCGGTGCGCAGCAGTGGACCCCCAAGGATCCGTCGGCCCAGGGCACGGTGCCCGATGCCCACGACCCGTCGAAGCGGCACGCCCCCATCATGCTGACGACGGACCTCTCGCTGAAGCTGGATCCGGTCTACGGGCCGATCTCGAAGAGCTTCCACGAGAACCCGGACAAGCTCGCGGATGCGTTCGCCAAGGCCTGGTACAAGCTGCTGCACCGCGACATGGGACCCCTCTCGCGTTACCTCGGCCCGTGGATCCCCGAGCCGCAGCTGTGGCAGGACCCCGTCCCCGCGGTCGATCACGAACTGGTCGGGGACGCGGAGATCGCCGACCTCAAGCGCAGGATCCTGGCCTCGGGCCTGTCCGTCTCCTCCCTGGTCACCACCGCCTGGGCGGCGGCGGCGAGCTTCCGGGGCACCGACATGCGGGGCGGGGCCAACGGGGCGCGCATTCGGCTGGCGCCGCAGAAGGACTGGGAGGTCAATGCCCTGCCCGAGGTGACCGAGGCCCTGCGGACCCTTGAGGGGATCCAGCAGGACTTCAACTCCTCGCAGGCCGGCGGGAAGAAGGTGTCGCTCGCCGACCTGATCGTGCTGGGCGGGTGCGCGGCCGTGGAACAGGCCGCGAAGAACGCCGGGCACGACATCACGGTGCCGTTCGCGCCGGGGCGCACGGACGCCTCGCAGGAGCAGACCGACGTCGAGTCGTTCGCCGTACTCGAACCCAGGGCGGACGGGTTCCGCAACTACCTGCAGGCGGGCGAGAAGTTGTCGCCGGAGACCCTCCTGCTGGACCGTGCCAACCTGCTGACGCTGACCGCACCCGAGATGACGGTGCTGATCGGCGGCATGCGGGCCCTGAACACCGGCTTCAAGCGGTCCCCGCACGGCGTGTTCACCGAGCGGCCGGAGGCACTGACCAACGACTTCTTCGTCAACCTGCTCGACATGGGGACGCAGTGGAAGGCGTCGACGTCGGACGAGAACGTCTTCGAGGGCCGGGACCCCTCCACGGGTCAGGTCAAGTGGACGGCCACCGCCGTCGACCTCGTCTTCGGCTCGCACTCCCAGCTCCGGGCCGTCTCGGAGGTCTACGGGTCCAAGGACGCGGGCGAGACGTTCGTGCGGGACTTCGTGGCGGCGTGGGACAAGGTGATGACCCTCGACAGGTTCGACCTCGCCTGATCCCCCTGCCCCGGTCGGCCACCCCAGGCCGGCCGGGCCGTCACCAGGTGCGCGAGGGGCTCTCGACGGTCACGGGCAGGATTCCTCGATCTTCACCGTGCCGAAGTCGAGCTTGGTGTCCGTGGCGGCCTTCGTTCCGGCGGCCGGCGTCTGGGTACAGACCTTCCAGTTGCGGTCCAGGACCTGGTTTCGGTTCTTGCCGAGGGAGTCGTGCGAGGTGAGCAGGTAGAAGCCCTGTGCCTGGGCGCCGTCTTGGGCGGTCTGGAGCACTTGGCCGACGAAGTCGGGGACCGCCACGGTGGCCGCTGCCGAGGTGGCTGCGGCCGGGGGCGGGGTCGTCCTCGGAGCCGCGGCGGGGGCGGACGGCGCCGCGGACGCCGGAGTGACGGGCTTGTCGTCGGGCTCGGGTGCGCTGGTCACCGGGCCGCACCCGGTGAGGGCGAGCAGTCCGGCAGCGGCAAGGAGAGCGATGGCGTGGTGTGTGCGCATCGCGCCATGCTCCCCGCCTTCGTGATGCCGCGTGGGCCCTGTGACGGCCTGTGACGTATCTGTGACGCATGGATGCCCCGGCCGGGTTGAGCGCCACGGTGGGGCCCGTGGCACGTCCCCGGCCGGCGTCGGTGGCTCAGGACAGGAGTGCCGTGGCCTCGCGGCGGGCGTCGGCGAGCCAGGCCGCGCGTTCTGCGTCGGTCGAGTCGGTGACCGTGCGGAAGACGACGCGGCGTACGTCGGTCACGCCCACGTACGGCAGGACGCAGGCCGACCAGATCCTCTGCAGCGGGTCGCCGAACTCGCTCTCCTCGCGGTCCGCGGGAGTGTCGGAGGTGTTCAGGACGAGGGCCCGGCCGGCCTTCAGGAGCCCCGCAGGCTCGCCGTCCGCGGTGCCCAGTTTGTAGGCGACGCCCGGCGCGAGGACGCGCTGCACCCAGCCCGCGAGGACGGCGGGCGGCATGCCCCACCAGTTCGGGTGGACGAACACCATGGCATCGAGGGTCGCCACCTCGGTCCGGTGGAGCGCCACCTGTGCGTCGGGGGCCCGTGACGCCGACCGGACCGTCTCCGTCTCCACCGCGGACAGCAGCGGCGCGAATCCTTCCGCGTACAGATCGTGCGCGACCACGTCGCACCCTCGTCCGCGCAGCTCCTCCACGACCGCGTCGAACACGGCGTGGTTGAAGCTCCCCGACCTCGGGTGTGCGAGATACACCCCTATGCGCATGGTTCGTCCCAGCCCGTGAGTTCGAAGTGATGTTCCAGCGGCGCCAACCCTACGCAGGCGCGGCGGAAAGGCGCCGACGGACGTCCGGCGCGGGGGCCGCTACTCCCACTCGTCCCACGGCGGTTCGTCCAGGTCGAAGGGCGGCTCTTCGTCGTACGCCGGCGCAGGCCGGGCCGCCGGCACGGGCGCCGCGAGGGCCGGGGCGGGCGGGCCCGGCTGGGCCGCGGGTGCGGGTGCGGGTGCGGGTGCGGTGGACTCGGGGGCGGTCGACTCGGCGGCGGTGGTGGGAGGTTCGGTGCCGTCGCACTCCGCCAGGGTGTCGAGGACGCCCTGCCCGTACTTGGTGAGCTTGGCCTCGCCGACTCCGCCGACCGTGGCCAACTCCTCCACCGTGGCGGGGAGTCGTGTCGCGATCTCCCGCAGCGTCGCGTCGTGGAAGACGACGTACGCCGGTACCCCCTGCTCGCGCGCCGTCGCGGCCCGCCAGGCACGGAGGGCCAGGAAGACCGGTTCGGCCCCGGCCGGCAGGTCGACCGGGACGCGGGCGCCCTTCCCGGAACGTGCCCCGGACTCCTTGCGGGGCGCGGCGGCCGCCTTCTCCTTGCGCATGGAGACGCTGCGGCGCCCTCCCAGCACCTCGCCGCTGTCCTCGGTCAGCACGAGCGTCCCGTAGTCGCCCTCCACCGCCAGCAGTCGCTGCGCCAGCAGCTGGCGCACGACACCGCGCCACTCAGCGGTGCTCAGATCCGCCCCGATGCCGAAGACCGAGAGCCCGTCGTGGTCGAACTGGATGACCTTGGCCGTCTTCTTGCCCTGCAGGATGTCGATGATCTGGCCGGCGCCGAACTTCTGGCGCCTTTCCTTCGCCAGCCTCCACACCGTGGACAGCAGTTTCTGCGCCGCGACCGTCCCGTCCCAGGACTCGGCCGGCGTCAGACACGTGTCGCAGTTGCCGCAGGGCCCGCCCGACTGCCCGAAGTACTCCAGCAGACGCCAGCGGCGGCAGTCGACCGTCTCGCACAGCGCGAGCATGGCGTCCAGGTGCATGCCGAGCGAGCGGCGGTGCGCCTCGTCGCCCTCGGAGCCGTCGATGAGCTTGCGCTGCTGGACCACGTCCTGCAGGCCGTACGCCAGCCACGCCGTGGCCGGCTCGCCGTCGCGCCCGGCGCGGCCGGTCTCCTGGTAGTAGCCCTCGACCGACTTCGGCAGGTCGAGGTGGGCCACGAAGCGCACGTCCGGCTTGTCGATGCCCATGCCGAAGGCGATCGTGGCCACCACCACGACGCCGTCCTCCCGCAGGAAGCGCGCCTGGTTCGCCGCACGCGCGCGGGAGTCCATGCCGGCGTGGTACGCCACGGCGTCGATGCCGTGCCCCACCAGGAAGGCCGCGGTCTTCTCCACCGAGGCGCGCGAGAGGCAGTAGACGACTCCGGCGTCCCCGTCGTGCTCGGTGCGGATCAGTTCCAGCAGCTGCTTGGTCGGGTTGTTCTTCTCGACGATGCGGTACTGGATGTTCGGCCGGTCGAAGCTGGCGACGAAGTGCCGCGCGTCCTCCAGACCGAGCCGCGCCACGATCTCGGCGTGGGTGGCCTCGGTGGCGGTCGCGGTCAGCGCGATCCGCGGCACCTTCGGCCAGCGCTCGTGCAGCATGGACAGCGCCAGATAGTCGGGCCGGAAGTCGTGACCCCACTGGGCGACGCAGTGCGCCTCGTCGATCGCGAAGAGGGACACCTTGCCCCGGTCGAGCAGCCGCTGGGTGCTCTCGGTGCGCAGCCGCTCGGGGGCCAGGTAGAGGAGGTCCAGCTCGTCGGCGAGGAAGGCCTGCTCGACGGCCTGCCGCTCGTACGGGTCCTGGGTCGAGTTGAGGAATCCGGCCCGCACCCCGAGTGCGGTGAGCGCGTTCACCTGGTCCTGCATCAGCGCGATGAGCGGCGAGATCACGACACCCGTGCCGTCTCTGACGAGCGCCGGGATCTGGTAGCAGAGCGACTTGCCGCCGCCGGTCGGCATGAGCACGAGCGCGTCACCGCCGTCGACGACCTGCTCGATGATCTCCTGCTGCTCGCCGCGGAAAGAGCTGTATCCGAAGACGCGGTGCAGCATCTGCACGGCATCCGAGATCTCGGGGGACGCGTCCGAAAGGGCCATTCACGAAGCGTAACGGCACCCGCCGACACCCCGGCTCCGTCCACCCGAACCTGTGGACAACTCCACAGCGCCCCTGCACCGGCTTCCGGATCCGCCTCCGCTCCGGATCCGGTCCCGGTCCGGGTCCGGGTCCTGCCGCGTCGGCCCTGTCAAGTGACGAACAACCGGGGCTACGGCCTCCGCCCTCCTCCCGGCACGGTGGAAGCCGACCGTCCTGCGCAAGAGCAGGGCCCCGACGCCTTCAGGATCGGAGGCACCCGTGTCCCGTCGTACAGGGGTCTTCGTGACCCGCCGCCCCCGCCTCGTCCTCCTCGGCGCCCTCGCGTTCCTCGTGCTGTCCGTCGTGTTCGGCGCGGAGGCGACCGGCCGGCTCAAATCGGAGGGGTACGACGATCCGCGATCGGAGTCCAGCCGCGCCGCCGTCATCGCGGCCGGGGGCCCGGGCGCGTCCCCCGACCTGGTCATCGTCGCGCAGGCCCGCAGCGGGTCCGTCGACGACCCGGCGGCCCGGAGCGCGGGCGAGGCCCTGACCGGACGCCTCGCCGCGCAGCCGCAGGTCAGCTCCGTGACCTCGCACTGGACCGGCGGTGCGGCGGAGCTGCCCAGCCGGGACGGTCACGCAGCCATGCTCGTCGCGCACGTGGACGGCGAGGGCGAACAGCTCGGGGCCCGGGTCAAACGGCTCGGCCGGGAGCTGACCGCCTCGACCGGTTCCGACACCTCGGCCCTGACGGTGCACGTCGGGGGGAGGGCGCTCGTCGACGCCGAGCTCCAGGACATCTCGGAGTCCGATCTGATGCGGGCCGAGTCCGTCGTCCTGCCGGGCACCCTGATCCTGCTCGTCTTCGTGTTCGGCAGTGTCGTGGCCGCTTCCCTGCCCCTGCTGATCGGGGTGCCGGCCGTCGCCGGGACGATGCTGGTCCTGAGCGCTCTGGGCCTCTACCCGGCCGTACCCGAGGAACTGGCCCGGCTGCGCTTCTTCATCACCTGCAGCCACACGCCCGACCAGATCCGCCGGGCCGTGACCGCGCTGGAACAGCAGCTGCGGCACCCGGACCTGGCACGCGCCGCCTGAGCCCGCCGCCATGGACACCGTCTTCCGTATCCTCGCGCCGGGCCCGGTCCACCGATGGGGCGGAGCCGCCCTCGTCGTGCCCGGCGCGCCGACCTCCACCGGCCCTGGCGGGCGCCTGGGCGCTGAAGGAAGCCGCGGTCAAGGCCGGCCGGAGCAGCGTCTTCGGGGCCGCTCCGCGCCGGATCGCGATCCTGGGCCTGCACCCGCCCGTGCTCGGCGGGCGGCGCCGCGCGATGGTGTGGCGGACGGACGGTGCGGTCCTCGCCCTCGTCCTCGCGTACCCGGCCGCGCCACCGGGCCTCCCGGCGGGGCGTGCGGCCCTCTCCCCGGGTCCGGCCGCCCGGGAGCCCCCGTGGCGGCACTGCGTTGGTGCTCCTTGCCCGGCCGGATGATGCTTGTCAGTGGAGCCCCTGGCCGTGCGGGTTGCCGTGGGACGCGGCGAAGGAACTAGCGAGGGCGAGATGAGCGGCGATGGAGCAACTTCCCACATCTCCTGGTGAGCGGCCGGAGGACACGAGCTCCTCCCGCGGGGCGGCCTACACGGCCACGGCCACCATCAGCGAGCAGGGCATCGTGACCGAGTGGAGTGAGGAAGCCAGTCGGCTGCTCGGCTACGTGCCCGCCGAGGTCGTGGGTCTGCCCGCCGCCCATCTGCTCGCGGACAGCGCCGGCGATGCCGCGCGGCGGATCCCGCCCGACCAGCACCGGTGGAGAGGCACGGTGGCGCTGCGGCACCGGGACGGGCGGCGGCTGGAAGTGGGACTGCTCGCGCACCGCTGGACGTCCACCGGCGGGACCGCCAAGTGGTTCGTGGTGTCCGCCGTGGCGGGTGGGCCCCGCGTTGCCTGGGACGAACCCCTGAAGGACTGGGCGTTCACCCAGTCCCCCTGCTCCCTGGCGATCTTCGATGCGGACCTGCGGCTGGTGCGGGCGAACGCGGGCATGGAGGGCACGCTGTCCCTCTCGGAGACCGAGATGCGCGGGCTGCGCCTCTCGGAGATCGCGCCGGATCCCGTGAGCGACGAGACCGAGCGCAAGATGCGACTGGTGCTGGAGAACGGTGAGCCGCAGTCGGTTGATTCGTTCGTCCGCCCCACGGGTGCGGGCACCGAGCACGGCGGGGCGACCTCGCTGGCCCCTTTGCGCGACACGGACGGCCGGGTGCGCGCCGTGTACCTGACCACGCACGACAGGGCCGGGACCGAGGACGGTCTGCAGCGGATGCTCCTGCCGGACGTCACCAACGCCCGCATCGGCACCACCCAGGACAGCACCCGCACCGCACAGGAGCTGCTCGACGCCGCCGTCCCCGGGCTCGCCGACTTCGCGTTCGTCGACCTGCTGGAGCCTCCGCCGCGCCCCGACGAGCCGTCCCCCGCCCCGGTGACGGGGCCGGTCACCGTGCGCCGCACCGCCGTGCGCTCCGTCCTCGAAGGGAGCCCGGAGTCCCGGGTCACGGTCGGAACGACGACCGTCCATCCGCCGCTGTCGCCTCCCGTCGAGTGCCTCGCCGCGGGCCGCGGGGCCGTGTACGGGAGCGCCGACCCGGCCCTCGCCCGATGGGTCGGGCAGGATCCCGGGGCCGCCTGGATCACCGAGTACGGGACCCACTCGATCATGGTGGTGCCGATGCGTGCGGGGGGTACCACGCTCGGCGTGGCCGTCTTCAGCCGTCACCAGCGCCGGGAGCCGTTCCATCCCGAGGACCTGTGGCTGGCCGAGGAGCTCACGACCAAGGCGGCCGTCAGCATCCACTCGGCGCACCGGGCCGGCCGCGAGCACACCAGCACGATGACGCTGCAGCGCAGCCTGCTCCCGCACACCCTGCCCGTCCAGTCGGCGCTCGACATCGCCTCCCGCTACCTGCCCGCCGGTGGCGGGGCCGGCGTGGGCGGCGACTGGTTCGACGTGATCCCGCTGTCCGGCGCCCGGGTGGCCCTGGTCGTGGGCGACGTCGTCGGCCACGGCATCCGTGCCACCGCCACGATGGGCCGGCTGCGCACCGCGGTACGCACGCTGGCCGACGTCGACCTGCCGCCCGACGAGCTGCTCACCCACCTCGACGACCTGATCATCCACCTGTCCGCCGACGAGGCCGACCAGGGAGCCGCCGGGGAGGCGGCCGGGGGCATCGGCACCACGTGCCTGTACGTGGTGTACGACCCGGTCACGCGCCGCTGCACCGTCGCCCGGGCCGGTCACCTCCCGCCCGCCGTGGTCTCCCCGGAAGGCTCCGTGTACCTCCTCGACGTCCCGGCAGGCCCGCCACTGGGCCTGGGGGGCCTGCCCTTCGAGACCGTCGAGGTCGAGCTCCCCGAGGGCAGCGTCCTCGCCCTGTACACCGACGGGCTGCTCCAGCCCCGCGAGCACGACATCGACGAAGCCCTGGACAGCATGTTCGCGGCCCTCGTCCGTCCCGCCTCCACGCTGGACACGGTCTGCGACCGGGTCCTGACCGCTCTGCTGACCCACCCTCCCGAGGACGACGTCGCCCTCCTCGTCGCACGGACCCGGGCCCTGCATTCCGACCAGGTCGTCGTCTGGGACCTGAACTCCGATCCCTCCGTCGTCAGCCACGCCCGCCGGTACACCACGGACCAGCTGACGGCCTGGGGGCTCGACGAGGCCGCCTTCGTCACGGAGCTCCTGGTCAGCGAACTGGTCACCAATGCCATCCGGTACGGCGAGCCGCCCATCCAGCTCCGGCTGATCCACGAGAACACCACCCTGATCTGCGAAGTCTCCGACGCGAGCAGTACCGCCCCGCACATGCGGCGCGCCCGGACCTTCGACGAGGGAGGGCGGGGCCTGCTGCTGGTCGCCCAGCTGGCCCAGCGCTGGGGCACCCGGCACGCCCCCATCGGCAAGACCATCTGGGCCGAGCAGTCCCTCATCGGATTCTGAGGACGCGACGGGCCGTGTGACACGCCTGTGACGGGGCAGACGGCCCGCCAGATGGGGCTCTCCAAGCACACGGTCGACGCCTGTCTCCACCGCATCCGGGCCAAGCCGGGCATCAACACCACGGCGGAACTGACCCGACTGGCCGTCGCCCTGGGACTGCGACGCGCAGCAACGTGCTCTACGGCTCGCCGGACGGGCCGCGGAAGACCGGCAGGGCCCAGGCCGGCGGCTCCGCCGGCGGAGCCAGGGGCCTGCCGCCGCCGCTGCCGGTGGCGGCGCGCAGGGCCGCCACGAATTCCAGGCAGGAGTCGTAACGGTCCTCGGGCACCTTCGCCAGAGCCTTGCCCAGAACCTCGTCGACGGCGGGAACGATCCCCGGCCGCCGCTCGCTCAGGGGAGGCGGCGGGTCGTACTGGTGCGCCCACAGCAGCGCCGCGTCCTCTTCCCGCACGAAGGGCGGACCGCCGGCCAGGGTTTCGTACACGACGCAGGCGAGGCTGTAGAGATCGCACCGGCCGTCGACCGGCCGGCCGGAGATCTGTTCCGGCGCCATGTAGTCGAGCGTGCCGACGAACTCTCCGTCCGTGGTGAACCCGGTGAGCGCCAGGGCCTTCTTCGTCAGCCCGAAGTCCGTGAGGTAGATGTGCTCGGGGTGGTCGCTGTCGGTGCCGGCGGCGACCAGGATGTTGCCGGGCTTGACGTCGCGGTGCACCAGATCGTGCTCGTGGGCCGCGTCGAGGGCCGAGGCCACCTGGGCGGCGATGCGCAGGGCGGTCGCGACGGGGAGCGGGCCCTCGCGGTCCAGCAGGGCCCGCAGGTCCAGGCCGGAGACGTAGCGCATGGCGATGTAGAGGACGCCGTCCGTCTCCCCGGCTTCGAAGATCGGCACGATGTGCGGGTGGTCGATGGAGGCGGCGACCCGCGACTCGTGCGTGAAACGGCGGCGGAAGGTGTCGTCGCGGGCGCGCTCCGGGGCGATCAGCTTGAGCGCGACCGTACGGTCCAGGCGCAGGTCCTTCGCGCAGTAGACGACGGCCATGCCGCCGCGTCCGAGCATGCTCTCGACCCGGTAGCCCGCGATCTGCTTCCCGATCAGGCCCGACGGCCTGCCCGCGTACACGCTCAGGTTCGATGCCGAGCTCATCAGGCGCCCCTCGGACGACATTGCTCAACGGTCGCGCCGCTCGACGCGACGGTGTCGGCTCGGACGCGTACTGGACGCGACGGGCCGCTCCTCCTACCGAAAGTCTATCCAGTGATCCACACGCGTGCCCGTTCGAGATGGGCACGGAGGCGGGCGCGGCGGGCCGGCCCGGTGCTCCCGGCCGCGTACGGGCCCGCGGCCCCACCGGTCGAGCCCCACCGGTCGAGCCCCGCGGTCGAGCCGGCGTGCCCGTCCGCGGCGAGCGCCGTAGCGTGAGTCCCGTGCGCCACACCACCGCGGCCGCGGCCGTGACGGCAGCCTTGTGCGCGGCCGCACTGGCCTGTTCCACCCAGGCGGACCCGCCGCGCTACCAGGCCGCGCGGCCCGACCCGCCGCCCCGCCTGTCCGCGCGGGTCACGCCCGTGCCGCCGGAGAAGCTGGGCGCCTCCTACCGGGCGGGCTGCCCGGTGCCGCCGGAGCGGCTCAGGCTGATCCGGATGAACCACGTGGGGTTCGACGGCCGGATCCACGTCGGCGAGATGGTCGCCCACGAGGACGCGGTCCGCCCTCTCCTGCACGTCTTCGAGCAAGCCTTCGAGGCGCGCTTCCCGATCCGCCGGATGCGGGTGATGGCCGAGTACCGGGACGACTCCGAGGCCATGGCCGACGACAACACCTCCGCCTTCAACTGCCGACCCGTCACCGGCGATCCCCGGCAGCTGTCGCAGCACGCGTGGGGGGACGCGGTGGACATCAACCCCGTCGAGAACCCCTACGTCGACGTCCACGGCGTCGTCCACCCGCCGAACGGGCACCCCCACCTCGTACGGTCCCTCTCCCGCCCGGGCCAGATCCACTCGGGCGACGCCCTCACCGCGGCGTTCCGCGAGGTGGGCTGGTACTGGGGCGGGCGCTGGGCCAACCGGGACTACCAGCACTTCTCCGCCAACGGCGAGTGAGTGCTCCGCGCTGCGCGGCGTCAGTCCCGGCCGAACCAGGCATCCGCGAGGGAGCCCGGTGTCGCGTCCGCCGGCACACCCAGTTCCCGCATGTACCACGGCAGGTTGCTGTACACGTGCAGCAGTGTGCAGGCGAGCAGTTCGGCCGGCTCGAAGCCGCGGCCGTACGACGCGAGGAGCCTGCCCAGCAGCCCGGGGTCGGCGCGGGTGACGAACAGTCCGGCACCGGCGAAGTCGTAGGCCCGGTGGCCGATCATGGCCGGCTCGAAGTCGAAGAATCCGGTCAGGCGCCAGCCGTCGGGATCCACCAGGAGGTGCTGCTGCATCACCTCGGTGTGCAGCAGGACCCGCTGGGGCTCGCGCGGCAGCGGGACGGAGGCGAGGAAGTCGGGAATCTGCTCCGGCCATGCGTCGGGCAGCCCGTGCCTCCGCTGCCGTTCCACCGCGCCCGCCCGCTGACGGTCGACGAAGGCGCCCCAGTCTCCGGGGCCGAGGACGTCGGCGAGGGGTTCGGGGTCGAGCGAGTGCAGCACCGCCAGCGCGTCGCCGACCTCGGAGGCGAGCCGTTCCCGGTCGGCCCGTGGTATCCGCGGCCAGGCGTGCGCCAGGCCCTCGCCGCGGAGCCTGGACATCAGGACGTAGCGCCAGCCGTTCTCGTACGTACCGGACTCCCGGACCTGCGGCGTCGCCACCGGCAGCCGGCCCTGGAGGTGGGCGAGGACCCGCCCCTCGGCGACGCCGTCCCGGGCCGCGGCGGCCGGGAACAGCTTCAGGACGTGGTCGTCACCGACCGCGTAGACGGGTTGGGAGCCCTCCGGGAACCGGCCGAGGAGCGCTGCGCCCAGGCCCAGGCGGCGGCACAGGTCCTCCGCGCCCGGCCGCATGATCGTTTCGTCGGGGAGACAGCGGCCCATTCCTCGTCCGTCTCCACCACAGGCAACATGATCGGGACCGTGGGGGGGCGTGACCGCGCCTCACAACAGGGTTTCCCCACCGCCGCACACCGGTCCCGGTGGGCGCGCGACCCGTGGCCGCCGGGGACCGCGGATGGTGCGCCGACGGCATGTTTGCGCCTGCGGAAAGCGGTGAGACTCCCTGTGCGCCGCGTGCCGTTACGACCGCCGCGGCGCACCAACGGCCACAGCCCCGCGAGGTCCCATCGCGGCCAGGCCCCACAGCCCTCGTGCACACATCGCACGACCGCCACCGGGCCGGAGGCGACTGTGGAGATGGGAGACCCTCATGATCGTTCTCGGAGTCATCCTGCTGATCATCGGATGGCTGCTCGGCGTCTCGATCCTGTGGACGCTGGGCATCGTCCTCGTCGTCATCGGCGTCGTGTTGTGGATCCTCGGGGCCGTCGGGCACCAGGTCGGTGGACGGCGCCACTACTACTAGCGCCGCCGCCGAGTCCATCTCCTCACGACGACGGAGCCCTCCGCCTGCGGACACGTCCACGTGCCGCAGGCGCGGGCTCGCTACCCCGGTCCTCTGCCGGCCGCGGCGCTCAATTTGCTCAATTCGCTCACTGCCTCCGCCGCCTCCCTGCGAACCTCGGGGTGGGGATGGTCGAGGAACCGCTCGATGATCGGCAGCGCCGCCCGGTCGTACGTGTCGCAGAGGATGCCCAGGACGTAGCCCAGGAGCACCGGTTCAAAACGGTCCACGCCGTCGGCCAGCGGCTCCACCACCCGGTAGGGAAGCTGGTAGGGCGTCGAGGCTGTGAAGATCGCGTGCAGTGCGGACTCCCGCAACGTATGGCCCTCGTCGGAGAGCGCGACCTGGACGAGACGCTCGACGGCTCGCTCGGCATCGTCCTGCGTCAGGCGGCCCGTCTCCAGGACATCGCTGATGACCTCGAGGCAGTGGTCCCGACGGCGGGTATCGGCGGCCGTCAGCTCCTGCCAGGCCGATTCGATCACTGCCGTCAGGCGCTGGTACACGTCCATGGCCAGAGCATAGGAGACGGCCGTCGGCCCGGTCTCGTGGATAAACGCGTTTCCCTTCGGTGCCGATCGGCCCTTACGCGCGGCCGGGCGTCGGATCTGCGGGTCGACGGCCGAGTGCGACCGCGGCGAGGTCGGACGGCAGTTGGCGCACGAATGCCGCCACCGCCTCGGGCGCCGTGGCGAAGTGGGCGACGCCCTCGCTCTCGAAGGACGTGTCGATCGTGTACCGGTCGATGTCATGAGCGACCAGCGTGGGTCCCACGACGGACAGGTGGGGGCGCGTCGTGGTCGAGAAGCGCAGCGCCCAGTGACTGGTGAACGGGTAGAGCCCCCGCAGCACCGGTTCGGCGTGGGCCGCCTCGACCAGCGCCTGGTACGCGGGCCGCCACGCGTACTCCAACTCGCCGGCCTCCGTGCGCAGGCGCTGCCACTCGCTCTGCGTCAGGCGTACGGGGTCGAGGTCGGGCACCTCGAAGCGGCCGGTCAGGTGCACGAACGGGGCGGCCCGGCGGATGTCGCTCAGCGCCGTCCCGTCGTGCCATGCCCGCGCGGCCTCGGCGACCTCCGCCAGGTCGTCCGTCGTGCCGTCGACGAGTGCCATGCCCTCGAACGAGTCGGTGCCACGGATCGACCACTGCCGCTCGTGGCGCCACGCGCTGATCTGCAGGGGCTCGCGGTGCGGCGCCGTGCAGCCGACCGTGGCCCCCAGCAGCGGAGCGAGTTCCGGGCTGGAGAGGGGGACGGAGGCGAGACGGCCCTGCGCCACGGCCCGGAGCGCCGCGCTGAGGCTGCCGTGGGCCTTGATGTCGGGATACAGGATGGCTGGATCGGGATGTGTGACCACAGGACCTGATTGTGCCCGACCCGCCCTCGGTGGAGATCACGTGCTTGCGGCGGAAGGGGACGTGGCGGCGGGCTTCCGGGCAGCCGCCTGCGAACGGGCGGGGGCAGCCGGTGAGGGCTCGTGCGGACCACCACCATTTGGCTGCGGGCGGGACCGGCCTTCGGTGGGGGGTGCGGGTGGGGAATATGCGGGGCGGACGCCCATGTGCGGGTGGCACGCATCGAGTTGAGTGGGCAGTGCCGATCGGCCGGTACGCAACCCGCACCAGCCGCGCTCACCGCGCGCTCGACCGTCGAGGAGGTGATCCCGATGAGCGTCCTGAAGTTGCCGCACACGGAGGCCCGCACCCCGCAGAGTGCCGCCGCCACCGTCAGCGTGACCAGCGGCAACAGCAACCGCTGTAGGTCTCCAATCGGCCCGGGCCACCCGGATTGACCCGCCGGATCCGTGCGGGGGCTCGGCGCTCCCCCGTACGGATCCGGCGCCGCCGCCGCGCTCTCCTAGGGCACCAGGTCGCGAGCGGCGGTGGCGAACGCCGTCCGGTTCGGGTGGCCGGTCTTCTGGAGGAGGCTCGCCACGTGCTTCTCGACGGTGCGCAGCGAGATGTGCAGCCGCCCGGCGATGTCCCTGTTGCTGATCCGTTCGGCGACTAGCCGGGCCACTTCGAACTCGCGGACGGTGATCCCGGACCGGCGCAGATCCGGCGGCACCTGCTCCGTGCCCGTACGCCGTTGCCGGACCGACGCGCCCATCCCGCGCAGCAGGGCCCGGCCGGCGGCGGCGACCGCCTGGAGGCCGGCGCCGTGGAAGTACTCCTCCGCCTCGCGCAGCCACTCGACCGGCGCGCCCCAGCCGTCGTCGTACGCCGATTGCGCGACCAGGCGCAGACACAGCCGGCGCGCCATGGGGTACAGCTCGGCCGCCTCCAGCGCCTTGTCCGCCGCGGCCGCCGCCTCGTCGCGGCGGCCCTCGCGGCCGAGCAGCACGGCGTGCGCCAGGCCGACGAACTGGTGGTTCCAGCGGGTGCCGCTGACGCTCGCCTCCGCGATGTCGGCGTAGTGCCGCCGGCCCATGCGTCCGGCGAGCACGCCGAGCAGCAGGATGACGCCGTGCTTGCCGAACTCTCCGATCGCGGGGTTTTCCGCGTCGTAGGCGAGTGCCTGGGCGAACTCCTGCCCCGCCGCGTCGTGTTGCTCCTCCAGCAGCGAGCAGAACGCGCGCGCGAGTCCGTACGACATGGCGCGCACGCCCGGCGCGGCGTCGAGGAGGGGGCCGAGCCGCTCCAGCGCCCCCTGCATCTCGGCGCGCCGGCCCTGGTGGGCGTACCGTACGGCCTCGGCGAGCTGCAGCATGGCCAGCGGCCGGCCCAGTCCCAGCCGTGACGCGTCGGCGACGCCCTCGCGGATCAGGTCGCGTGCCTCCTCGAAATCGCAGCGCTGGATCCGGTCCAGTGCGAGGACGAAGCCGGTTTCGTGCGCCAGCGGCAGCAGGCCCATGCCGAGGGCCTCCTGCCGGACCTCCTCGACACGCGTCGGCCGGCCGTCGTGGCTCGCCGCGACGACGGCCAGGTGCACCTCGGCGGCCATGCGCAGGACCGGGAGCCGGTGCGTGAGGGCGATCGCGCGGGCCCGCCGGAAGTGGGCCGTCGCCGTCGGCTCGTCCTGTTCCCGGGCCAGCTGCCCGAGCAGCAGGAGGGCCTTGCAGGCCACGTCCGGCAGGTCGACGCGCTCGGCGGCGTCCAACGCCCGGTGGGCGAACCGGGCGGCGGTGCGCAGCCGGTCGGGGGCGAGCCGGCTCAGCTCCACGTGCACCGCGGCGACGTCCACGACGGCGGCCTGGGCATCGGCCGGGTGGCCCGCGAGCAGGGAGCGGGCGATGTCGAGGTGCCACAGGCCTTCCGCGGGGCAGCCCATCAGGGTGGCGATGTCGCTCAGCCGTGCGTGCAGCCCGGCGCGTCGCCGGGCGGGCATGCCGTGCTCGCCGCCGCCCCCGCCCAGGGAGTCCAGGACGGCGGCCGGCTCCGGTAACCGGTCGAACCGCGCCGCGCAGGCGACGGCGTCCAGCAGCTGTTCCAGCACCGTGGCGTGCAGTTCGGGTGCGGTACCGGGTTCGACGAGGCGGTGGGCGCGGGACAGCAGCGCCACCGCCCGTTCCACCGTGCCCTCGCGCATCGAGCGCTGCGCCGCCTCGCAGTACAGGCGGATGGCCTCCCGGGTGTCGTCGGCGTGCTCGTACAGCTGGGCGGCGTGCGCGCACCAGGCTCCGGGCAGTCCGGGGTGGAGGTCGGTCAGCGCGCGGGCCGCGCGCCGTGCGTGTCCGGCGCGCTCCCCCGGTCCGAGGTCGTCCAGCAGGGCGTCGGCCGCCAGCTGGTAGCGGAAGGCGTACCACTGCGGGCCCGACCCGTCCGGGGTGATCAGGTACGAGGCGACCGCGGCGCGCAGGACGGCGGACAGCTCGGCGTGGTCGCGGCCCATCGCGTGTTCCAGCACCGGCAGCGGGAAGCGCCGGCCGAAGAGGGCCGCCATGCTCAGGAACTCCACGCCGAGCGGGCCGAGCCGGCGGGCCTGGCGCCGGACGGTGTCCGCGACGGTGGAGGGGACGGACGGCGTCCGCGTGTCGTGGAGGGCGGTGCGGCCGGTGTGGTCGTGGACGAGCTCCCTGACGACGAACGGGATGCCGGAGCTGCCGTCCACGGCGCGGTGGACGAGCTCCGGGCAGACTTCCGCGGGTGCGATGCCCAGTTCGGCCGCGACGAGGAGGTGCACGTCGGAGCGGCCGAGGGGATGCAGGTCGAGCACGGTCGCGGCCCCGCGCTGACGTGCCCGCGCGGCAAGTTCGGTCGCCGCGCAGGGGGCGCGACCCGCGATGAGCAGGAGGACGGCCGGCTGGTGGCCGATGTTGTCCAGGAGGTACTCGACGACCGCCAGTGTCCCGGCGTCGGCGTCGTGCAGATCGTCGAGGACGAGCAGGCAGCCGCGCTCCCCGGCGACGGCGGTGAGCAGGCGCAGCATCGTCTCGGCGACCATGAGGTGCGATGCGGCGCGGGCGCCCGGATCCCGGGTGTCGCCGAGCAGCCGGGTCAGGACGGGCCCGCAGTGGCCCAGCCCGTCCGGGTCCGGCAGCAGGCCGGCGCGGGCCAGCAGGAGCAGGGCTTCGACCAGGGGCCGGTAGGGGACGGGCGGTCCGACCGCGCCGGCCCGTCCGCGGACGGTGACCATGTCCGCAGCGGCGGCCGCGGAGAGGGCCTCGGCGGCGAGCCGGGTCTTGCCGACGCCGGGTTCGCCGGTGACGAACAGCGCTCCGCCCCGCCCGGACCGGGCGGCGGCCAGGGTGGTCGTGATCTGCTCCATCTCGGCGCCGCGTCCGACGAGTTCGCCTCGTCCGAGGTGGGGTCCGCTGTGCGGGCCCGTGGCGCTGCAGTCGTCGTCCGGTAGCTCCGGCCAGAATACGGACACCGGCTCGTCCCCTTCCCGGCGGCCCTTCGAAGGCGCCGCCGGGATGACGATAGGGAGGGCTCGGGTGCCGCCTGTAGCCGTCCGTTTGGGGGGCTTGCGCCTGAGGCCGATCTTCCGGATCTTGCCGGGCGCTCGCGGCAAGGCGGTCCGGGGAGACGCCCCGAGAGGTCACCCCCCGTCGAGGCTGTCCTCCCGTACCCGCCGGGCCAGATCGAGTTTCGTGTACGTGGGGCGGCCGGCCTGCTGGTACTTGGCCTTGACCCGGTCCAGGTAGTCCTTGGCCGTGTGGACGGTGATGCCCGCGCGCCGGGCGGCGGACTTGAGGGTCATTCCGGATGCGTAGTCGAGCAGGATCTGGCGTTCCCGGGGGGAGAGCCGGGGGCGGGCGGGGCTGTCGTCGTGCGCGCAGGCGAAGGCGAGTTCCGCGGAGTGGGCGCTGCGGCCCGCCGCGAGGTCCTGGATGGCGGCGACGAGCGTCGGCAGGTCGTGGTCCTTGGTCAGGTAGCCGTCGGCGCCGGCGCGGATCGCCTCGATGATCCGGGAGCGGTCCGGCACCGTGCTGATCATCAGGACGCGGCTGCCGGTCCGCACCAGCCGCCGGATGTTGTCGGCGGGGGCGGAGCCGTCCCGCAGCACGAGGTCGAGGAGGACGATGTCGGGCGGGACGTACGCCGCCCCGCCGCCGCCCGTGTGGGGATGGTGCGGGTCCGGCGTATCGAGCGGATGGTGCGGGTCCGGCGCACGCGCGTCGAGGAGTTCCCCGACGGTGGCCGCGGTCGCCGTGAGCCGCAGCTCCGGCACCCCGCCCAGCCAGGCCCGCAGTCCGTCGAGGAGCATCCGGTCGTCGTCGACCACCGCGACGGTGATCACCCGGGCCATCTCAGCTCCACCCGTACTCCCTCGCCCGGGGCGGTGTCCACCGTCGCCCGGCCCCCCACCTCGGCCATCCTGCCGTGGACCGAACCGCGCAGCCCGAGGCCGGGCTCGCACCGCTCGGGGTCGAATCCGGGCCCCCGGTCGACCACGGTGACCACGGCTCCCCCGGGTCGGTCCGGGTCGCCGGTCGCGGTGACGTAGGCGTGCCCGGTGCCAGCGTGCCGCCGTACGTTGTTCAGGGCCTCGCGCACGGCGTCGCCCAGCGCGGCGGCGACCTCGGGCGGCACCTGCGGCAGGGCGTGGTATTGGGCGGTGACCCGCAGTTGGAGGCTCTCGACGGATCGGACCGCCTCCTCCAGGGCCGTGCCGATCTCCCGGTGGTGGACCTCGTCGGCGGTCTGCTGGATCAGCCGGCGCAGGTACGCGGCCTCGCGGGAGCACCGTTCCCGCACCTCGGGGGCGTTGGCGTCGACCGCCCCGGACGCCAGGGTGGTCAGCGTGGCGAGGACGGTGTCGTGCAGCGCCCGGTGGTGCTCCAGCCGCTCGGCGTAGCGCGCCTTGTGCGCTTCGGCGGCCAGCGCGCGGGAGTTGGCGTCGTCGAGGAGGCGTCCCTGCCGGAGCAGGTACCACCTGAAGACCCAGGTCATCACGGCCGACGACACCAGTGAGTTGACATGGCCGAGGACGACGGAGGAGTTCGCGCCCACCATCTGGTAGCCGATGACGTGGGTCACCACCAGGAGGGCGACCACGGCGACGGCGTGGAGCCGTTCGAGGGCGATGGCCGCGGCGGCGCTCGCCGACCCGCCGAGCAGCATCGCCCATGCGATCGTGGGCGGTTCGCGCACGCCGCCCCAGACGCAGAGGGCCAGGGGCAGCACGCACCCGGTCACGAGGACGTCCGCCCAGATGTGCCGCGGGTCGAACCGGCCGCGCCGCAGGGCCGCGCCGTACGTCAGCACGCTCAGTCCCAGGGCCGCGGCGAGCCCCACGAACTGCAGGGGCTGTGAAAGACGGTGGGCGACGGCGAGGACGCCGACCGCCAGATGGCTCCCCCGGTAGAGCAGGGTCGCCACGATCACGAAGGACTGGGCGCGCTGCAGCCCCGACCCCACCCCGGTCGCCTGCCGCGGTATTCGTGTGCGGCGTACCTGTAAGGATTGAAATCCCAAGACCACCCCTCCCCTGCCGTCGGCACCGCGGGATCCCGGAGTCGTCCCCGGCGGAACGGGGTGGGCCGCGCGGCGGCCCGCAACTGCCAGTGTCATCAGGCATTTTGCCCTAGCAGCTACACGCCAAATAGGCGCCTGTCGGCCTGCTCGCGCTTGGCCGAGGGTCGCTCCCCCCACGGTCGGCCGGAAACGCCTTCGACGCCGACGACGGCCCTGCTCCCGGCTCTTGACCCTCACGTGGCGTCAGGCTGCATAGTCGGCGTCGTGGAAGATCACTGGACCGTGGGACGCGTGGCCGAGCTGGCCGGCGTGAGCGTCCGCACGCTGCATCACTATGACGGGATCGGGCTCGTGCGGCCGTCGGCGCGGACCGCGGCCGGGTACCGGGCCTACTCGGCGGGCGACGTGGAGCGGCTGCGGGAGGTGCTGGCCTACCGGCGGCTGGGCTTCGGTCTGCGGGAGGTCGTGGAACTGGTCGGTGACCCGTCCACCGACGCGGTCGCGCACCTGCGCCGGCTGCGGGGCCTGCTGCTGGAGCGGCGTGATCGCGCCGACGCCATGGCGGCGGCCATCGACAGGGAACTTGAGGCACGGGCGAAGGGACTGAAGGTGACACCGGAGGAGCAACTGGAGATGCTCGGTGCACGGCTGTACGACGCGATCGGCGGCGCGTACACCGCGACACGGCGTACCGAGCCGCGGATCGCCGCGCAGATCATCGACGCGCTCGGGGACGCGCGGACGGTGCTGAACGTCGGGGCCGGCACCGGCTCCTACGAGCCTGCTGATCGCGACGTGACCGCGGTGGAGCCGTCGGCGGTCATGCGGGGTCAGCGGCCTGCCGGCTCGGCGCCGTGCGTGGCAGCCGCCGCGGAGAGCCTGCCGTTCGATGACCACTCCTTCGACGTCGCGATGGCCGTCTCCACCGTTCACCACTGGGGGGACCCGATCGCGGGGCTGCGCGAGATGCGGCGCGTGGCCCGCCGCGTGGTGGTGCTGACGTTCGACACCGACGAGCCCGGCTGGCAGGACCGGTTCTGGCTTACCCGCGACTACCTTCCCGAATTCGCCGCCGTCCTCGCCGGCTTTCCCTCGCTTGCCGGGATGGCCGACGCGATCGGCGCGCGCACTGAGCCGGTGCCCGTCCCGTGGGACTGCGCTGACGGGCTGTTCGAGGCGTACTGGCGCCGACCGGGGGCGTATCTGGAGGATCACGTGCGCCGTGCGATGTCCGTGTGGACGAGGGTCGGGCCGGAGGCCGAGCAGCGGGCGGTACGAAGCCTCGGCGCCGACCTCGCCTCCGGCCGGTGGGCCGAACGCAACAGCGACCTCGCCTACCTCGACGCGGCAGATCTCGGCCTCCGCCTGCTCATCGCTTGAATGGACGCCGGCCGCGGTCCTTCACCCGGCGCCCGGCCAGGTGAACGGTGACGGCGTCGGTGAAGGCGGTGGCGTTGTGGCAGCTTCGGGAGAACAGGGCCACGACCGCCGTGACCGGCCCGCGTCGCCGGACCCCCTTCCCAGGCACGTGCGACCGGAGGGTCCGGGTGGCCGGATCACGTTGCGTGGTGGGGGCGTTGGGACGGATGTTGCCCACGGCACGTCGTCGGCGGCGGGTACGGTTCCGGCATGGACGTTTCAGCAACTGGTTCGACTGCCGACCACGTGTCCCCGCCGGCAGTGATCAAGGACATCGCACGTCAACAGCTGGCGGAGCTGGGCGCCGGCGGGCTGTCCCTGGATGCCGTGGCGCGCGACAGCGGACTGACGGTCACCGACGTCGTGTCCGCCTTCCCGCACCGTGACGACCTGCTGACCGCGCTGGTCATCGACGCCTACAACGCGTCCGGCGCCGCGATGGAGCAGGCCGACGCGGCCGCCGCGGCCGCGGGTGCGCCGGCGGGTGAGCGGCTCCTCGCGGTCACGCGTGCGCTGCGGCAGTGGTCCTTCGACAACACCGCCGAGTTCACGCTGATATACGGCTCGCCCGTGCCCGGCTACCACGCCCCGCAGGACACGGTGCTGCCCGCCTCGCGCACTCCCGGGGTGCTCGGCGGCATCGTGCGGGCGGCCCTCGAAAAGGGTGAACTCACCCCGCCGCGGCAGCCGGTGCCGGGCCCGCCGCTGCTGCTGCCGGCGGCCGTGCAGCTGTACGGAGGCGCGCCCGAGGCTCCGTTCTCGGACATCCTCGAACGCGGCATGGTCCTGTGGAGCAGTCTGATCGGCCTCCTGGTGTTCCAGGTCTTCAGCCGTACCCACGACAGCGTCCGGGACGAGTCCGCGTTCTTCGACTACGCGATCGCCGTCGCCGCCGAGGGCATCGGACTCGTGGTCCCCACAGGCGGGACCACCGGCTGAACCGGCCGCCGCACGCGCGGCGCCCGCGGGGATCCGGGGTGGTCCCCCGCCGTCATCCGACGGTCATCCGTCGTTCGCGCCACCAGTCCAGGGTCGCCTTGACCTGCTCGTCGACCGGTGTGGCGCGGAAGGCCAAGGCCGCTTCGCAGGCGCTGGAATCGACGACGAAGGGACGGTCGAACTGGTAGCGGACCTCCTTCAGTTCGCGGAGCAGCGGGGAGAAGAGCGAGCCGACGCCCACCACGGCCGGCGGGATCCTGCGCACCGCGACCGGACCCGTGCCGGCCTGGGCGGCCAGCCGGCCGACCATCTCCCGGACGGACAGCGGGCGCTCCGTCGGGACGTGCCAGGGGCGTCCCCAGGCCCGTTCCGCGCCCGCGGCCTCGACCAGCGCCCTGGCCACGTCGGGGAGGTAGGTCCAGCTGTGCGGGGCGTCCGGGTCGCCCAGGGTGGAGACGGACTTGCCGCGCAGCAGGCGCGGCACGACCCGCGCGGCCAGGTGCCCGCCGTCCGTGACGCCGGGCCCGAAGAAGTCCGAGGCCCGCAGCTCGACGGCCCTGATCCGGCCCTGCTCGTGCAGCTGCCGCGCCTGCTCCCAGACCGCGGCGCGCACCCGCCCCTTGGGGCCGGTCGCCGCGAGCGGCAGCGCCTCGGTCAGGGGGCCGTCCACCGGTCCGTACCCGTAGAGGTTCCCCAGCATGACCAGTACGGCCCCGGTGGCCTCGGCCGCGGCGCAGAGGGACCCGGCCAGCGGCGGCCATGCGCTCGCCCAGTGCTGGTAGGGCGGCGCGGCGCAGCCGTGGATCGCGGCAGCGCCCCGCGCGGCTTCGGTCAGCCGCTCGCTGTCCGCCGCGTCGCACGCGACGTGCTCGATTCCGGGTTCCGGCGTTCCGCCCGACCGGGTGACGACCCTGACCGCATGGCCCTGTTCGGCGAGCAGCCGAGCAGTGGCGGCGCCCGCGGGACCGAAACCTACGACGATGTGAAGGCTCACATACGCACATTAGCCCGAACTCCGGGCGGCGCGGGCGGTCGCGGGCGGCCGCGCGCGCCCCGACGTGCTCACAACATGACGTGTTTGACCTGGGTGTAGTCCAGCAGACCGGACAGCGAGAGGTCGCTGCCGTAGCCGGAGTGCTTGACCCCGCCGTGCGGCATCTCGGAGACGGTGGTGCCGTGGGTGTTCACCCACACGATGCCGGTGTGGAGGGCGCGGGTGGCCCGCATGGCCCGGTCGTGGTCGGTGGTCCAGACGCTCGCGGCCAGTCCGAAGCGCACTCCGTCGGCGAGCCGCAGGGCCTCGGCCTCGTCGGCGAAGGGCTGGACGGTCACGACGGGGCCGAAGACCTCCTCCTGCACGATCTCGTCGTCCTGGCGGACTCCGGCGACCACGGTGGGCGCGTGGAAGAAGCCGGGGCGCGGGAGCCGACTGCCGCCGGTGACGATCTCGGCGTGGGCCGGCAGGCGGTCCAGCAGGGCCTGCACCGAGGCCAGTTGGTACGCGTTGTTGAGTGGGCCGAAGTCGGCCCCGGGCTCGTCCGGGGGGCCGGTGCGGAGCTTTCCCGCCTCGGCGGCGAAGGCCGCGAGGAAGGCGTCGTGGATCCGGTGGTGGACCAGGAGCCGGGTGGGCGCGGTGCAGTCCTGGCCGGCGTTGTAGTAGGCGACCGCGGCGAGGGCCGCGGCGGTGGCGTCCACGTCCACGTCCTCGTGGACCAGGACGGGAGCGTTGCCGCCGAGCTCCAGGTGGACGCGTTTGAGGCCGGCCGCGGCGGCCGCCGCGATCTCCTGCCCGGCGCGCACGCTGCCGGTGACGGCGATCAGGGCGACGTCCGGGTGCGCGGTGAGGGCCCGGCCGGTGTCCCGGTCTCCGCAGACCACGTTCAGTACGCCGGGCGGCAGGTGGGCGGCCGCGAGCCGGGCCAGCAGCACGGCGGAGGACGGAGTGGTGTCGGCGGGCTTGAGCACCGTGGTGTTCCCGGCGGCGATCGCCGGGGCGATCTTCCACGCGGCCATCATCAGCGGGTAGTTCCAGGGGGTGATCTGGGCGCAGACGCCCACCGGTTCGCGGCGCAGCAGGGAGGTGCGGCCCTCGGTGTACTCGGCCGCGGCGGCGCCCGGGAGGTTGCGTGCGGAGCCGGCGAAGTAGCGCACGGTGTCGACGATCGCGGGCAGCTCCTCCGTCCTGAACTGGCCGGGCGGCTTGCCGGTGTCCGCGGTCTCGGCGGCCACGAAGGCGTCCGCGTGCGCCTCGATGGTGTCGGCGAGGGCGAGCAGGGCCCGCTGCCGGGCGGCCGGGGTCGTCGTGGACCAGTGTCCGTACGCCGCGGCCGCCGCGGCGCAGGCGGCGTCCGTGTCGGCGGGGCCGGAGCGCGGGGCGTGGCCGTGCACCCGGCCGGTGGCGGGGTCGACGAGTTCCATGGTCTCGCCCGAGGCGGCGGGGCGGTCCGCTCCCCCGATGTGGTTGCGCAGGGTCTCAGCCACGGCGCAGCGCCTCCTCTGCGGCGTCGCGTCCGGTGCGTACGGCGCCCTCCATGTAGCCGGCCACCCACTGGTCTGATCCGCAGACGTAGAAGGGCGGCTCGTGGGTGCCGTGCCGGGGGCCGACGGCCATGACGTCGCCGGGGGTCCACTGGGTGACGTACCCCTGGGTCCAGGGGTCGGTCCCCCACAGGCGGAGGTACGTGGCGAGGGGGCGGTGCCCCCGGTCGCCGTAGAGGCGCGCGACGTCGGCCAGCAGCTCGGCGGTGCGCAGCGGGGCGGGCATGCCGAGCAGGACTCCGTAGCGTTCGGGCGGGACGAGCGCGGAGAGGATCCCTTCGCTCTGCGGCCAGGTGCTGCCGAGGACCCCCTCGCATTCGGAGAGGCCGCTGAGGCCGCGGTCGCGCCAGAAGGGCCTGTCGTACGCGGCGGTGAACTTGGCGGCGAGGGCGTGGCGTTGGCGGTGCAGGGAGGCGAGGCGTTCGTCGCTGACACCGGTGACGGCGACCGAGCGGAGCGGGCCGACGGGGAGGGCGCTGACCACGGCGGAGGCGGTCAGCGTCTCGCCGCCCGCCAGGCGTACGGAGCAGTGGCCGGGCCGTACCGCGACCGCCTCGACGGGTGAGCCCGTACGGATCCGCCCGCCGAGTGCCTCGGCCATGCGCAGGGCCACGGTCGCCGATCCCTCGGCCACCCGCAGGCCCTCCCAGGCGTCGTACTCGTAGTGGCCGGTGCCGGGTACGGCGGCGTGCTTGCGGAGGGCCGCGAGCAGGGAGGTCCGTTCGCAGGAGCCGTCGGCGAGGGCGAGTTGGCCGATCTCCCACAGGCGTACGACGGCCTGGCCGGCGCCCTGGGAGCGGAGCCAGTCACCGACGGACAGCCCGTCGAGGGCGGTGGCCTCGGGGTGGGACCAGGGGTCGGCCGGGTCGACGGTCCCGGCGAGCGCGGTGAAGGCGGCGGTGACCTTGGCGTGACAAGCGTCGTCGCCGGGCCCGAACCAGTGGGGCGGGTTCCCCGCGGAGACGCCTTCGGCGGTGGCGCGGACGAGGGCGCCGGGCTCGGCGACGTAGCTGGGGACCAGGGTGAGGCCCAGCTCCGCGGCCAGGGCGGTGTAGGCGGTGTGGGCCCGGCCCACCACCTCCCCGCCGAGCTGGACCAGCCGGCCGTCGGGGAGCGCGGTCTGTTCGACGCGGCCGCCGACCCGGTCGCGGGCCTCGACGACGAGGACGTCGGCCCCGCCTGCGGCCAGGTCGCGCGCGGCGGCGAGACCGGACAGGCCGGCGCCGAGCACGATGACGTCGTGGTTCATGGGTGTTCCTTCGGTGGGTTCCGGACGGCGGCGCGGGTGCGGGGGCGCCGGTGCGGGCGCTGGTGCGGGTGCGGGTGCGGGTGCGGGGTCAGTCGAGGACCAGGCAGTGTTCGGGCTTCCAGCCGATCTCGACCTGCTCGCCGCCGCTCCAGCGGTCCTCCATGCGGGAGCGGACGGTGTTCTGCTCCAGCACGGACACCGTGACGCCGGGGGCCAGTTCGATCAGGTAGGTGGTGGTCGGTCCGCAGTAGACGGTCTCCCGGACGACTCCGCTCACCTGCGCCATGCCCGGTTCGAAGTCGGAGAGCCAGATCTTCTCGGGGCGGATCGAGAGGCTGACCCGGCTGCCGTCGGGGACGTCGGACCGGGGGCCGACGGGCAGGGCGGGGCCCTGGTCGAGGACGACCCGGCCGGCCCGGTAGGTGCCGGGGACGAGGTTGGAGGTGCCCATGAAGGAGGCGGTGAAGCTGCTCGTCGGGCGCTCGTACACGTCCTCCGGCGTTCCGCACTGCTCGATGCGGCCCTCGTTCATGACGGCGATCCGGTCCGACATCGTCAGCGCCTCGTCCTGGTCGTGGGTGACGAAGACGAAGGTGATGCCGACCTCGCGCTGGATCTGCTTGAGCTCGACCTGCATCCGGCGGCGGAGCTTGAGGTCGAGGGCGGCCAGCGGCTCGTCCAGCAGCAGCACCTGGGGCCGGTTGACCAGGGCGCGGGCGAGGGCGACGCGCTGGCGCTGGCCGCCGGAGAGCGTGGGCGGCTTGCGGGCGGCCAGTCCCCCGAGCTGGACGAGGTCGAGCATGTCGGCGACCCGCTCGCGGATCTCGGCGCGGGGGACGCCCTTGCGCTTGAGGCCGAAGGCCACGTTGTCGGCCAGCGAGAGGTGGTCGAAGAGGGCGTAGCTCTGGAAGACGGTGTTGACGTTGCGCTTGTTGGGCGGCAGGCCCGTGACGTCCTCGCCGTCGAGCAGGACGCTGCCTTCCGTGGGGTCGGCGAAGCCGCCGGTCATCCGCAGCAGGGTGGTCTTGCCGCAGCCGGAGGGGCCGAGCAGGGAGAAGAACTCGCCCGGGGCGATGTCGAGGGTGACGTCGCGGACGGCGTAGGCGTCGGAGTTGGGGTACTGCTTGCCGACCCGGTCGAGCCGGACGGCGGGGTGCGCGGGCGGGTGCTGCATGGGGTCACTTCCCGGAGAGCAGGTCGAGGCCGCCGCGCCGGCCGAACAGGCGCGGGATGGCGAGCGCGAGGACGATGAGTCCGATGGAGCCGGCCAGCATCAGGGTGCCGACGGCGTTGATGGTGGGCTGGACGCCGAACCTGATCGCCGAGTAGATGCGGACGGACAGCGGCTGCGGATCGACGCCCGTGGTGAAGTACGCGAGGACGAAGTCGTCGAAGACCAGGGCGAAGATCAGCACGCCGGCCGCGAGGATGCTCGGCAGCAGCGCGGGCAGGGTCACCAGGCGCAGGGCCTGCCGGCGGGTGGCGCCGAGGTCCATCGCGGCCTCCTCGACCTCCGGGTTGAGGGCGGCGATGCGCGAGCGCAGGATGACCGTCACGTAGGAGATGGAGAAGGTGATCTCGGCGAGCATCACGGTGGTGGTGGACAGGGTGATGCCGAGGCCCTTGAAGAGCAGCATCGCCGCGACGCCGGTGACGATCTCGGGAGTGATCAGCGGGACGAGCATGACCAGGCCCGCGAAGGATCCGAGGCGGCCCCGGTTGCGGACGACGCCCAGGGCCAGGGCCACGCCGAGGACGAGCGAGCCGGCCATGGCGGCCAGGGACACCTGCAGGCTCATGCCGAGCGAGTCGATCAGTACGTCGTCGCGCAGGAACGCCTGGTACCAGCGGAGGCTGACGCCCTCGAAGACGGTCAGGGACTTCTGCGCGTTGAAGGAGAACAGGACGACGACGCCGACGGGGAGGTAGAGCAGGGCGAAGAAGACCGCGGTGACGGCGATGGCGAAACGGGGCCGGCGCTCGGCTCCGCGGCGGCGGCGCGGGCGGGGTTGGGGGTGGGATGGGGAGTGGGGGTGGCGACGTGACTGGAGGCGCGGGAGTCGGAAGCGGGGGCGCGGCAGTCGGCCGGCCGGCCGGGGCCGCTCCGCGCCGGAGGGCCCGGGCGCAGGGCCTGCGGTCGTACTGCTCTGCTGTTGCAGGTCCGCGCGGGGCTCCGGGCGCAGGGTCATCGGGCCGCCTCCGCCTCGTCCTTGCGGGTGCGCCGCAGGTAGCCGAGCATCCCCAGCAGCAGGACCGCCATCAGCAGCATGGTCAGGGCCGAGCCGAGCGGCCAGTTCTGGCCCTGGAAGAACTTGTCCTGAATCAGGTTGCCGATCATGATCTGGTCGGGGCCTCCCATGAGCTGGGCGCTGACGAAGTCGCCCATGGCGGGCAGGAACACGAGGACGCAGCCGGCGGCCGCGCCCTGCCGGGTGGCGGGGACGGTGACGAAGAAGAAGGTGCGCAGGGGGCCGCCGTAGAGGTCGCGTCCCGCCTCGATGAGGGAGGTGTCCATGCGCTCCATGGCCGCGTACAGCGGGATGATCATGAAGACGATGAAGCCGTAGACGAGCCCGGCGATGACACCCGGGCCGGTCTGCAGGATCTTGGTGCCTTCGTCGGCAATGCCGAGCGTGCGCAGGGCCTTCAGCAGCGGCCCGTCGTCGGAGAGGACGACGGACCAGCCGTACATCCGCACCAGGTAGTTGGCGAAGAACGGTACGACGATCGCGGCGATCAGCACGTTCTTGAAGCGTCCGCCGCGCAGGGCGATGGCGTAGGCGACGGGGTAGGCCACGGCCAGGCAGATGAGGCAGGTGATCAGCGCGTAGCCGAGGGAGCGCAGCAGGACGGTGCGGTAGGCCGGGTCCGCCAGTGCGGCGAAGTTGTCGAAGTTGAGCCCGAAGCGCGGGTTGCCCAGTGGGTCGGTGGTACCGAACGCGAGGGTGGCCACCAGGAGGAGGGAGGCGAGGAGGAAGCCGGTCATCCAGAGGGTGCCGGGGAGCATGAGCCAGGTCCACAGCCGCGCTCCCGACGCGGCATGTCCCCGGCGCGGACGGGCCGCCCGGGATCGATCGCGTCCTGCCATGTCAGCCGGCCTTCACATCGGTCCAGGCGGCGTCGCGGTGTCGTTCGCCCTCCGCGGTGCCGTTGCGGAAGTAGCGGTCGTCCCTGAGGTCGTCCGCGGTCACCAGGCACTGGGGGAACGGCTCCACGAGCGCCGTGTAGGTGTCCTCGCTGCCGCGGACCGGCATCGGATAGCCGATGTACTCGACGTTCTTCTTCACGTTCTCCGGACGGAGCATGTAGTCGATGAAGAGCATCGCGGTACCGGGGTGCTGCGCGTTGGCGGGTATGGCGTAGCAGTCGGAGTTGACCGGAGCGCCCTCCCGGGCCACTTCGAAGCCGAAGACGGCGGGGTCCTCCGCCTGGGCGAGCATGGCGGCCATGTCCCCGCTCCACGCCTGGGTCATGTCGGCGTTTCCGTTGAGCAGGTTGTTGTAACTGTCGCTGGAGAAGCCGCGCAGCCGGGGGCGCAGCGAGCGCAGGGTCTCGGTGACACGGGCGAGGTCGCCCGGATCGCCCGTGGTGACGTCGAGACCGAGCTTGAGCGCGCCCATGCCGAGGACCTCGTCGCGGTCGTCGAGGACGAAGACCTTGCCCTTGGCCTGGGCGTTCCACAGGTCGTCCCAGGAGCCGGTCAGGTCGCCGAGCCGGTCCCTGCGCCAGCCGATGCCGGTCTTGTACATGGTGAAGGGGACGGTGTGCCGGGACCCGGGGTCGTACCAGGGGTCGGCAAAGTAGTCGTAACCGCCGAACACGGACTCGGCGTTCTTCAGGCGGGTGTGGTCGATCGCGCGCAGCCGGCCTCCGGCGGCGAGCCGCTGCGACCACTTCGCGGTGGGGAAGATGATGTCGTAGCGGTTTCCGGCGTTGAGCTTGGCGGCCATGCCTTCCATGGAGTCGAAGTTCGACTGGACGACCTTGACGCCGTACTCCTTCTCGAAGCCTTCGAAGACGGCCGGGGCGACGAAGTCGGCCCAGTTGAAGTAGACGAGGTCGCCGTCGACCTTGACGTCGATGGGCGGCTGCGCGGCCGCTTGGCCGGCCGGGTCGTCATCGGATGCGAATCCGCAGCCGGCGGCCGCGAGGCCGAGGGCGGTGGCGGTGCCGGCGCGGAGGAACGAGCGCCTGGACAGGGGGATTGCCTCGGGGGACATCGGGGTCCTCTCCGTAGGAGCCGCGGGGGGGGGAAGGGAGGGGGGAAAGAGGGCGGAGCGAGGAGGGCGGGGACGACGGAAGCGGACGGTGGGGGGCGGGCCGCGGCCGTGTCGCCGTGCGGTCGTGCGGTTCGTGCGGTTCATGCGGTCGTGCGGTTCATGCGGTTCATGCGGTTCATGCGGTTCGTGCGCTGCTGCCTACGTGCCGGTGCGGACGGATGGCTCGTCAGCGGGAGAAAACGCCACGGGCCGGCCGCCCCTGCGGGAGCGGTTCAGCTCTGCGCCGTGTCGAGGTCGGCCCGGATCCGGCCGGCGAACCAGCCGACCGCCGACTCCCGACGGGAGAGGGGGCCGGGCTCGAAGCCCGGGGTGGAGAGCCCCTTCTGCACGCGGGCGACCAGTTCGGCGTCCTCGTCGTTGGTGATCCAGCCGATGTGGATGTTCAGGCGCCGGGCGAGCCGGGTGCGCAGGCCCGTACCGCGCCGGGTGTAGAACGCCCCGGGTACGGCCACGCGGTCCACCGCCGTCGGGATCGCGGTCCAGGCCAGCACGTGGTCGGGGTAGAAGTCGATGAGGGTGTTCGGGTAGATCACCGCGTACCGCCAGACCCGCCGGTCGGCCTCGGTGAGGCCGGGCATGGGAGCGGCGATGCGCTGGTAGAGGCGTTCGGCCCAGTTCGAGGACGGCTTGTCCCGCAGGGGCGAGGCGAACAGTGCGTAGGACTCCTCGATGTCGCAGGTGTAGCCCTGGTAGTCGAGCAGGCGCATCAGTCCGGGATGGGCCACCGGGACGTGGTAGCCCTCCAGGTAGTTGTCGACCGCCACCTTCCAGTTGGCCTCCTGCACTTCGGCGCCGGCCAGGTCGTGGATGCGGCTGCGGCCGACCGGCACCAGGTCGGCCCCGGCGTAGTGCCCGACCGCTTCGGCGAGCCCGGCGCACTGCTTGGCGAGCGGTACGGCGTCCGGGTCGAGGTTGACGAAGACGAAGCCGAGGAAGGATTCGACGCGGGCCGGGAACAGGCCGAGCCCGGGCTTGTCGAGGCAGGGGATCTGCCGGGCCTCCGGGGCGCCGACCAGGCTCCCGTCGAGGCGGTAGGTCCAGCCGTGGTACGGGCAGCGGATCGCCTTGCCGGCCGGTTCGGGCGTGGTGACCAGGCGGGTTCCGCGGTGCCGGCAGACGTTGAGGTGGGCGGCCAGGGAGCCGTCCTCGGTGCGGACGACCAGTACCTCGCGGTCGGCGACCGTGGCGGCGAGCCGGGCTCCCGGATTCGGCAGGTCGGACTCGTGGCAGACGACCTGCCAGGACTTGGCGAAGACCTGCCGCATCTCGGCGGCGGCCGTGTCGGGATCGGTGTAGTAGCGGGCTGACAGCGCGGGCCCGGGGGCGTCCCGGACCGGCTGGTCGGTGGCGGTTTCAGGGGCTCTGGAGTGCATCGGGTGACTCCTCCGTGCCGGCTGTGCGGCGGTCGGTGTCGGCGATGGATGTCGAGACGACCCAGCGACGGGCAGCCGGCCGGGACGGACGCCGGGGCCTTGCTGACCGATTGGACAGTCAGATTGCTGGCTAATTTCCGCTGGGTCAAGACTTGTACGCTGACCGATCGGTCAGCTAGCGTCATTCTCGTCGCTGCACCGACGTTTCTCCAGTTCTGGGCCTTTTGTCGGGCCGATGCAGCCCCGCCGCCCGGGCACCCCGTCCGGGCCCGCACCCCTCGATCCCTTGCCGCGCGCCACCGGAGTCCCCCGGCGGCGAGCCCCGGGCATCCCCTCCCCCGCCCTCGGCTCCCGTCACCGGCCCGGCCGGTCACGGCATCCCACCCCTCCCGGAGGCACGCATGAGCGGTCGTCGGCGTCTGGACTGGCTCGGGCTCACCCCCGAGCCCGAGCGGGAACTGCCCGCGGCGGTCGCCGCCCTGCGCGCCTCGTCGCACGGGTCGGCCGAGTCGGCCACCTCAGCTGATCCGGCTGGGCTGGCCGATCCGGCCGATCCAGCCGACCCGGCCGAGCTGGCGGCCGCCGAGCGGGGCCGCGTGGAGCGCCTGATCCTGCGCGGCAGCCGCCGCAGCTGGCTCCGCTACCTGGCCGAGGTCACCGAGCTGGTGACCGCCGCGGCCGCCGGGCCGGAACGGGGCGACCGCGCGGCCGCCCTGCTCGCCGGCGAGGTGGTCCTCGACCACCACCGCATGCTCATCGGCCTCCCCGGAACGGAGTACGGCCGTACCGCCGACGACCGTGCCGCGCTCGAAAGCGCGGTACGGACCCTGCGGACCCCCACCCCGACCACCCCGACCACCCCGACCACCCCGACCACCTCGACCACCTCGACCGCCCCAAGCACCCCAGACACCCCAAGCGCCCCGGACACCCCGACCACCCGGGCCGCCCCGACCACCACCCGCACCGTCCGGACCGCTCCGACCCCCCGCACCGCCGGGACCGCCCGGCCAGGAGACAGCCGATGACCACGATCCGATTCCCGACGGCGCAGCCGCTGCCGGACTCCGTGCTCGGAGCGGCGCCCCACCTCGCGGAAAGCGCCGAGGCGTACCGCGCCACCGGCGGCTACGCCGGCACCACCCGCCCGGACGACCTCCTGCACCACCTCGCCGCATCCGGGCTGCGCGGTCGCGGCGGGGCCGGCTTCCCGGTCGCCGTCAAGCTGCGCGCCGTCCGCGACCGCGGCGGCGCCCCGGTGGTGGTGGCGAACGGCGAGGAGGGCGAGCCGGGCTCGGTCAAGGACCGCTGGCTGCTGCGCGCCCGGCCCCACCTCGTCCTCGACGGCCTCGCCCGCGCCGCCGCGGTCACCGGCGCCGTACGCGGCTACGTCTACCTCTCGGACCCGGTGGCGGGCGACCGCATCCGCCGGGCCCTCGCCGAACTGCAGCCGCACCTGCCCGTGGAGGTCGTCGAGACCGCCCACACCTACGTCGCCGGTGAGGAGAGCGCGGTCGTCCGCCGGATCGACGGCGGACCGGCCCTGCCCACCGCCAAGCCGCCCCGCCCCTTCGAGCGGGGGGTCGGCGGCGCGCCGACCCTGGTCTCCAACGTCGAGACCCTCGCCCGTATCGCCCTCACCGCATCACACCCCGATCTGCGGCAGCGGATCGCCCGCTCCACCCTGGTGACGCTGTCCGGCGGGAGCGCGGCTCCCGTCCTGACCGAAGTCCCCTACGGAGTCCCCCTGCGCACCCTGGCGGCGGTCCTCGGCACCCCCGACACGGCCGGGGCCCTCATGGGCGGGCTGTTCGGCGGACTCGTCGACGCCCGCGTCCTGGACCTCCCCCTCGACCCCGACGCACTCGCGTCGGCGGGCACCGCGCTGGGCTGCGGAGCGATCCGCTTCCTCGCCGCCGGATCCTGCCCGGTCACGGCCGCCGCCGACGCGGTCGGCCACCTCGCGGCCGAGAGCGCACGTCAGTGCGGTGTCTGCGTGTCGGGTACGGCGGCGGTCCGTGACGCCGTGTACGCGCTCGCCGCGGGCACGGCCGGGCCCGACGTCCCGGCCCACCTGGACCGGTGGTCGCGGGGCCTGCCCGGGCGCGGCGCGTGCGGGCTGCTCGACGCCGCCGCGGGCACCGCCGGCAGCCTCCTGCGCACCTTCCCCGAGCTCGTCCGGTCCCACCTCGGCGGGCCCTGTCCCACCTGCGCCGCCGCCCCGCCCTCGGGGGGTTCCGGACGCCTTGCCGTGGCCGTACCGGACGTCGCCGACGCGCCCCCGCCCCGTACCCGTACCCCGTTGCCCGTGCTGAGAGGAACACCGTGAAACTCCTGCTGGATTCCACCCGCTGCCAGGGTTACGGGCTGTGCCAGGAACACGCACCCGCCCTGGTCGAACTCGACGAGTGGGGCTACGCGAAGGTCATCGCCGTCGCCGTCCCGCCCGGCACCGAGGAATCGGCGCGCGCCTGCGCCGAAAGCTGCCCCAACTCCGCACTCCGAGTGGAGAAGTGACATGGGACGCGATCTGACCGCTCTCTTCGACCCCGGTTCCGTCGCCGTCGTCGGCGCCAGCGACGACCCGGCCAAGTACGGGCACGCGGTGGCCTCCCAGGCGCTGCGCGCCGACGGGCGGCGCCCGGTGCACCTGGTGAACCGGCGCGGCGGCACCGTCCTCGGCCGGCCTGCCGCCCCGTCCCTCGCCGCGATCGGCGAACCCGTCGAGCTCGTGGTGATCTCCGTCCCCGGCGACGGTTTCGAGGCCGCCGTCGAGGACGCCCTGGCCTGCGGGGCGAAGGCGATCGTCGGGATCACCGCCGGCTTCGCCGAGGCCGGGCCGGCGGGACTCGCCCGGCAACGCGCGGTCGTCGCCCGCGTCCAGGAGGCCGGAGCCGTCCTCGTCGGGCCCAACTGCCTGGGCATCGCCGACAACACGACCGAGCTCTACCTCGCCTCGGACCGCTTCGCACCCGGCGGTGTCGCCCTGCTGAGCCAAAGCGGCAACCTCGCCCTCGAACTCCAGCTCCGCGGAGCCCCGCACGGCCTGGGCTTCTCCCGGTTCGTCTCGCTCGGCAACCAGGCGGACGTCACCCTCGTCGACCTCGTCGAGGACTGCGCCCGCCACGAGCCCACCACGGCGATCGCGGTGTACGCCGAGGACTTCGGCGACGGCAGGGCCTTCGCCCGGGCCGCCGCCGCGGCGGGCAAGCCAGTGGTCCTGCTGACCGCCGGGCGGGGCTCCGCGTCCGCCCGCAGCGCGCAGTCGCACACCGGGGCGCTCACCACCTCGGCCGACGTGGTGGCCGCCGCCTGCCGCGACGCGGGCGTCGAACTGGTGCGCACGCCGCGGGAGATGACGGTGGTACTGGCCGCCGTGAGCGCCCGGCCGGGGCCGCGTGCGCAGGGTGGCCGGACGGCGGTCTTCACCGACGGCGGCGGCCACGGCGCGATCGCGGCCGACGCCGCCGAGGACGCCGGGCTCGACGTGCCGGAACTCGGCGCGGCGACGCAGGAGCGGCTGCGGACCGTGCTGTGGCGGCAGTCCGCGGTCGGCAATCCGGTCGACCTGGCCGGGATGGGCGAGCAGCAGCCCCTGTCGTACGCCGACACGGTGGCGGAACTGCTCGCCGCCGACGAGGTCGACGCCGTCCTGATGACGGGCTACTTCGGCGGCTACGCGGCCTCCGACGGCGGCCTCGGCGGCGGACCGGCCGGCGGCTCCGTGCTCGCGGAGGGCGAGACACGGGCCGCCGAGAAGATCGTCACCCACCTGGCGGCCACCCCGAAGCCCCTGGTCGTGCAGTCGATGTATCCGCAGTCTCCGAGCTGCCGGGTGCTGGCCGAAGCGGGGGTTCCGGTGTTCGCCGCCACCGAGGACGCCGCCCGCGCGCTGTCGGCGATGACGGGCCGGGCGGCGGGCGGCACACCGGCGGTCCCGGCGCTGCCGTCCGCCGCCGCGCCCCTGCGGGACGCCGGGTACCACGGGGTGCGCGGCCTGCTCGGCGCCGCCGGCGTGCCGTTCCCGGCCGCCCGGGAGGTCACCGACGAGGCCGGACTGCTCGCCGCGGCCGCCGATTTCGACGGTCCGTACGTACTGAAGGCCCTGCACCTGCTGCACAAGTCCGACGCGGGCGGCGTCGCGCTGCGCCTGGCCGACCGGGACGCGCTGCTCGCCGCGTACCGGGACATGCACGCCCGGCTCGGCGCCCCCGCCTACTCGGTCGAGGCGATGGCCGACCTCTCGGACGGCATCGAGCTGATCGTCGGTGTGAACCGCGACCCGCGGTTCGGGCCGGTGGCCATGGTCGGGCTCGGCGGCGTCCTCACCGAGACCCTGCGCGACGTCGCCTTCGCTCTCGCGCCCGTACCGGCCCGGCGGGCCGAGGAGTTGCTGCGGGGGCTGCGGACCGCCGCACTGCTGGCGGGCGTACGCGGGCGGCCGGCGGTCGACGTGGCCGCCGCGGCCGCCGTGATCGAACGCATCACGGCCGTCGCCGCCGCGCATCCGGAGATCGCCGAACTGGAGGTCAACCCCCTGCTGGTGCGCCCGGACGGCGCCCTGGCCCTGGACGCACGGGCCGTCCTGGGCTGACCCCGGCACCGACCCCGGCCCCGGCCCGCAACCCGCCCGTACCGCCTCCGTCCGTACCGCCTCCGTCCGTTTCCCGTCCGTCCGTTTCCCGTCCGTCCGTTTCCCTTCCGTCCGCACCACTCGCGTCCAACGGAGCACACCATGGACTTCCGCTACACACCCGAGCAGGCCGACCTCAAGGCCCGCGCCGCCGCCTACACGCGGCTCCTGATGAGGTACGAGGACCAGTCCGAGGAGGCCGGCGGTCCGCTGCCCGCCGGCACGGTCCGCGACATGACCCGCGCCGCCATCGAGGCGGGCGTCTACGCGATCAACATGCCCGCCGAGTGGGGCGGGGCCGGCCTGTCCCTGCTCGACCAGGTCATCGTCGAGGAGGAGTTCGGGAAGGTCACCAACTGCCTCTGGGACATCCCCTGGCGGCCCGCGAACGTCCTGGCGTACGGCACCGAGGCGCAGCGGGAGAAGTACCTGCTCCCCGTCATCCGGGGCGAGCGGTTCGACGCGTTCGCGGTCACCGAACCCGGTGCGGGCTCCGACCCCGGCTCGTGCACCAGCACGGCGACCCGGACCGACGGCGGCTGGCTCGTGAGCGGCGAGAAGTGGTTCGTGACCTGCGGCGACATCGCCGACTTCCTGCTGGTGCAGGCCGATGCGGGCCCGGAGCGGGCCGCGACCCTGTTCTTCGTGGACAAGCAGGCGCCCGGTGTCGAGATGACGCGGGTCCCGCGGTTCATGCACTCCGCGGTGAACGGGCACCCCGAGTTCACGTTCACCGATGTCTTCGTCCCCGACGAGGACGTGCTCGGCGGTGTCGGCAACGGCTACGAGCTGACGAAGGAGTGGTTCACCGACGAGCGGCTGATGATCGCCGCCCGGACCGTCGGCGCCGCCGAACGGGCCTTGGAGCTCGCCCGCGACTGGGCGGTCCGGCGCCGTCAGTTCGGCTCCCCCATCGCCGACTTCCAGCTGATCCAGGGCATGCTCGCCGACTGCGCCGTCGACATCGCCGTCAACCGCGCCTACACCCACCAGGTCGCCTGGGAGGCCGACCAGCCGCACACCGACCGCAAGACCCTGCACGCCAAGGCGTCGACGGCGAAGCTCGCGGCGAGCGAGGCCGCCGGACGGGTCGTCGACCGGTGCGTGCAGATCTTCGGCGGCCGCGGCTACGACCGCTCGTACCCGGTCGAGCGCATGTACCGGGAACTGCGCGTCGACCGGATCTGGGAGGGCACCTCCGAGATCCAGCGCCTGATCATCGCCAACGAGCTCGTCAAGCGCGGCACCCGGGCCCTCGCCCTGCCCGGCTCCTGACGCCCGCCGCCACCACCGACCCCCGCACCACACCCCGTACCGCACCTGCGATCACAAGGACCGACAGACATGGACTTCCGTCTCACCGCCCGGCAGGAAGAGCTCAGGGACTCGGCGCGCGCGCTCACCGAGTTCATCACGAAGTACGAGCTCGACTGCGAGGAGAACAACGGTCTGCCCCCGCAGGCCCACACCGAGATCCGCGACGCCGTCCTCGACAGCGGCCTGCAGGCCGTCAACATGCCCGCGGAGTGGGGCGGCGCCGGCCTCACCATCCTGGAGCAGGTGACGGTCCAGGCGGAGCTCGGGCGGCTCACCGGCGCCCTGTGGGACATGGTGTGGCGTCCGGCGAACGCGCTGTCCTTCTGCACGCCGGAACAGCGCGAGCGCTACCTCGTCCCGGTGATCCGGGGCCGGCGCCGGGACTGCTACGCGGTGAGCGAGCCCGAGGCCGGTTCCGACCCGCAGAGCCTGCGGACCACGGCGACGCGGACCGACCGCGGCTGGGTGCTGAACGGCGAGAAGTGGTTCGTCACCGTCGGGGACCACGCCGACTTCATGATCGTGCTCGCCGCCGCCGGGGAGGAGGGGGCGCCGACCCTGTTCCTCGTCGACAAGGACACCCCGGGCATCGAGATGACCCGGGTGCCCCGCTGGATGCACACGTTCGTCTACGAGCACCCCGAGTTCACCTTCACCGACGTGCACGTCGGTGAGGACGCCGTGCTCGGGGAGGTCGGCAACGGCTACGACATCACCCGGTCCTGGTTCACCGAGGAACGGCTGATGATCGCCGCGCGGACGATCGGCGCGGCGGAGCGGGCCCTGGAGCTCGCCCGCGACTGGGCGGTCGAGCGCCGCCAGTTCGGCTCCCCCATCGCCGACTTCCAGCTGATCCAGGGCATGCTCGCCGACTGCGCCGTCGACATCGCCGTCAACCGCGCCTACACCCACCAGGTCGCCTGGGAGGTCGACGAGGGCGCGGTCGACCGCAAGACGCTGCACGCCAAGGCGGCCATCGCCAAGCTGTCGGCGAGCGAGGCGTCCGGCCGGGTCATCGACCGCTGCCTGCAGATCTTCGGCGGCCGCGGCTACGACCGCTCGTACCCCGTCGAGCGGCTCTACCGCGAACTGCGCGTCGACCGGATCTGGGAGGGCACCTCCGAGATCCAGCGCCTGATCATCGCGGGCGAACTCGTCAAGCGCGGCACGGGCGTTCTGCACATGCCGTCCTCCGTGTGACCCGTACCGTCCCGGCGGTCCGGGCCCCGGCCCCGCGGCCCGGACCGCCACCAACACCAGCACCAGCACGCCACCGTCCGTACGAGAAGCGTCCGGAGCAGTCCGGCACATGGAGGGAGAACCGATGACCGATGTCGAACGGGTCGGGATCGTGGGATGCGGTCTGATGGGATCCGGCATCGCCGAGGTCTGCGCCCTCGCCGAACGGGACGTCGTGGTGGTGGAGTCGAGCCGGGCGGCCGCGGACGCCGGCCTGGAGCGGATCACCCGCTCCCTGGCACGTGCCGCGGCCGCCGGGAAGCTGACCGCGGCCCAACGCGACACCGCGGTGGGCCGGATCGCGATGAGCACGGACCTGTCCCGGATGGCCGACCGGGACCTCGTCGTCGAAGCGGTGGCCGAGGACGAGCGGGCCAAGCTGGAGGTCTTCGCCCGGCTCGACCGGACGGTGGAGCGCCGGGACGCGGTACTGGCGACGAACACCTCCTCCATCCCGGTCATCCGGCTGGCCGCGGCGACCTCCCGGCCGCAGCAGGTGGTCGGGCTCCACTTCTTCAACCCCGTCCCGGTGCTCCCCCTGGTCGAGCTGGTGCCGTCCCTGCTCACCGGCGAGGAGACCGTCCGGCGCGCGCGGGACTTCGCCTCCGAGGTCCTGGGCAAGCGGGTCGTCCGCGCCCAGGACCGGGCGGGGTTCATCGTGAACGCGCTCCTGGTGCCGTACCTGCTGGCCGCGGTGCGGATGGCGGAGTCCGGGGCCGCGTCGGCCGAGGACATCGACCAGGGGATGACCCTGGGCTGCGCCCACCCGCTCGGTCCGCTGGCCCTGGCCGACCTCATCGGGCTGGACACCGTCCAGGCCATCGCCCGGTCGATGTACGCGGAGTACCGGGAGCCGTTGTACGCCCCGCCGCCGCTGCTGGCCCGGATGGTCGACGCGGGCCTGCTCGGCAGCAAGACGGGCCGGGGCTTCCACACGTATCCCTGACCTCCGTGGTCCGACGGCCGGAGCCCGGGAGCCGGATGCGCGAGGATGGTGGTGCGGCGGGCCCGGCCGCCGGACCCTTCCACCCACCGAACGACCACCACCCGCCCACCCGACCCAACGGGCGCCGACACGGGGAGCAGCCAGACGTGACCAAGGCCGAGCAGGCACTCGAAACGCGTGAGCGCATCCTCACCGCCGCATGCGAAGTGATCGCCGACATCGGCTTCGAGCACGTCAGCATGCGCAAGGTCGCCGAGCACGCCGGCGTCTCGAAGGCCCTGCTGCACTACCACTTCGACACCCGGGAGAAGCTCTTCGCCGAGGCGATGACGCATTCCTTCGCCAAGACCGGTACGGACACCGGCAGCGACTCCGACGCCGACCCGGCCGCGGTCGTCCTGGCCCGCATCGTGAACAGCATGCTGCCGACCGACGAGGAGCTGCGCCAGGACTGGAAGCTCTGGCAGGAGCTGTGGGTGCGCGCGCTGCGCGACGGCACGGCCCGGCACCTTGCCGTCGACCTGTACGACCAGCTGCACGCATGGGTCGGCGGAACCGTGGAACGGGGCATCGCCTCGGGCGAGTTCACCGACTGCGACGTCGCCGCGCTCGGCACCCTGGTGCTGGCCCTGTGCGACGGACTCGGCATCCGCCTGATGCTGGAGGACCCCCGGGTCGACCTGGCCACGGCCCGGTCGACGGTCTGGCGGGCGATCGCGCCCTCCCTGGGGATCGCCCCGGACTTCCCGGAGGTCTGACGGGGCGTCCCCGCTCCGGACCGACGCGTCGGACGGCGACGCCGGGGCAACCGGCGCCGCCGTCCGACGGCGACGCGCTACCGGCGGCTGCGGATGAGCAGGTAGAGGAAGTACGGCGTCCCGATCACCGCGGTCATGAGGCCGGCGCCGAGCTGGGCCGGCGCGATCACGGTCCGGCCCACCAGGTCCGCGGTGCAGACGAGGATGGCGCCGAGGAGCACCGCGACCGGGACCACCCGGGCGTGTTGGCGTCCCACGAGGGCACGGGCCGCGTGCGGTGCCACGAGTCCGACGAAGCCGATGGTGCCGGCGGCGGCCACGGCGGTGGCGCTGAGCAGGACGCTGAGGGTCAGGAAGCCGAGGCGGCCGCGTCCCAGGCTCAGGCCGAGCAGCCTCGGGGTGTCCTCGTCGAGCGACACGAGGTCGAGTTCGGTGCGCCGCATGACCGCGACGACCACGCCCGCGGCGAGGACGGCCGCGAGGGGCACCACGTCGGTCAGGTCCCTGCCGTAGGTGGAACCCGACAGCCAGGTGAGCGCCTTCGTCGCGTTGAACGGGTCGGTGAGGATGATGAGGAGGCTGACCAGGGCCGCTGACGCCGTGGCGACGCCGAACCCGACGAGGACCAGCCGGTTCTGCTGGAACCCGCCCCGTGCGGCCAGCCCGAAGACGATGACGGAGCTGAGCGCGGCGCCGGCGAACGCCGCGCCGGCCACGCTCCACGATCCGGCCAGGGGCACCGTCGTCACGAGGAGGACGGCGCCCAGCGCCGCGCCGCCGGAGACGCCCAGGATGCCCGGTTCGGCGAGGGGGTTGCGGGTCACGGACTGCACGAGCGTGCCGGCGAGGGCGAGCGCCGCACCGGCGAGGAGGGCGGCGAGGACGCGGGGCACCCGGGTGTCGAGGACGAAGGTGACGGTCCGGCCGGCCCGCCCCTGGGCCCAGTTCACCACGTCGCCCAGGAGCAGCTTGCTGTCCCCCACGAGCACGGCGGCGACGATCACACCGACGAGGACCGCCACCAGCACGGCCGTCGTGGTGAGGAAGACGGTCCTGGTCCTGATGCGCAGCCGGTCGGACTCGGTGGCTCCGGCCGTGTCCCGGACCCGGACGGCCATGACGATCAGGAAGACGGCGCCGACGAGGCTGGTGACGACGCCGGTGGGCACGGCGACCGCCACGTCGGACGGTACGAGGGCGCGCAGCAGCACGTCGGAGCCGATCACCAGCGCGGCGCCGGTGAGACCCGCGACCGGCAGGCTCCCGCGGGTCCGGGTGAAGGCCCGGAACCGGCGGGCGAGGGGCCGGACGAGGGCGGGGGCGCACAGGCCGACGAATCCGATGGGGCCGGCGAGGGTGACGGCGGCCGTGGAGAGCAGGGCGGCGAGCACGACGGCGATGACCCGGGTGGAGCGGACGGGGACGCCCAGGCCGCGGGCGGCGTCGTCACCGAGGGCCAGGGCGTCGACCCTGCGGGCGAGGAGCAGCAGTCCGACGAGGCCGACGACGCCGATCGGCGCCACCTGCAGTACGCCGTCGAACCCGTGCTGGGCGATGCTGCCCTGGTTCCACTGGAAGATGCCCTCCGTGTCCCGGGGGAACAGCAGGAGCAGCCCCTCGGTCATGGCGGTGAGGCCGAGGGTGAGGGCGCTGCCCGCGAGAACGAGCCGGACGGTGCCGGTGCCCAGGCCGGACAGCCCGAGGACGACCGCTGCCGCCACGAGGCCGCCGGCGAACGCGACGCCGGAGGAGGCCAGCAGCGGGAGCGAGAGGCCGGTGGCGGCGACGAGGCCGAGGGCGAAGTAGGAACCCGCGTTGACGGCGAGGGTGTCGGGCGAGGCGAGGACGTTGCGGCTGACCGCCTGCAGGGCGAAGCCCGCCATGCCGAGGAGGGCGCCGACGAGCAGTCCGGCGGTCATGCGCGGCAGCCGGGAGGCGATGAGGACGGACGAGTCGGCCGGATCGGACCGGCCGGTGAGCGCCTTCCAGACCTCGGGGCCGCCGACGGCGGCGGTGCCCTGCGTGATGTCCACGGCCGCGAGGCCCGCGACGAGGAGCACCAGTGCGGCCGCCACCGCGGCCGCGCCCGTCCGGGAGGTGACCGCGGACGGAGTGATGGCGGGGGTGGTTGCGGTGACGGCCATGGTGTTACTTCTTCAGGGCGGCGACGACCGCGTCGATGTACTTGTTCATCGACTCGGGACCGCCGAACATCCAGATGCCGTCGGGCAGTCGGTGGACGTTGCCCTTCTGCACGAACGGCAGCGAGGTCCACACCTTGTCCTGGGCCAGGGCGCCGGTGAACGGCGTGCTGTCCTTGTCGCCGTCGTTGGCGATGTAGGCGAACTCCACGTCACCCAGCTTGGTGAGGCCCTCGACGTCGGTGGTGCCGAGGCCGTAGGCCTCGTCGCCCTGGACGGTCCAGGCGTTCTTCAGGCCGAGCTTCTCGTTGACCCCGCCGATGAGCGAGCCGCTCGTGTAGGGGCGGATCGAGACCTGGTTGGAGACGACGTACCCGTCGGCGAAGGCGAACTGGGCACCGGAGCGGCCGGCGTCGGCGAGGGCCTTCTTGCCCTCGTCGAGCTTCGTCTGGAACTGCTGCTTGAGCGTTCCGGCCTTCTCGGTGGTGCCGGTGGCCTGGGCGATGAGGTCGAGGTTCTTCGTCATTTGCCCGATCGGGTCGGACGCGGCGGCGGCACGCACCGTCAGGACCGGGGCGACCTTGCGCAGCTGCTCGATGGCGGCCGGCGGCAGGTCGGTGGTGGCGAGGATGAGGTCCGGCTTCAGGGAAGCGACGGTGTCCATGCTCGGCTCGCCGCGCGTGCCGATGTCCTTGGGCTCGTTCTTCAGCGGAACGGCGGTGTTCCACGTCTTGTAGCCCTTGACGTCGGAGACGCCGACCGGGGCGACGCCCAGCGATATGAGGCTCTCGACGACGTTCCACTCGGTCCCGACGACGTTCTTGGCGGGCCCGTCGAGCTCCACCTTCATGCCGGTGTCATCGGTGAGGGTGATGCGCTCGGCGGTCTTCTTGGTGTCGTCCTTGGCGGGCTCGGTGGTCCCGCAGGCGGTCAGGGTGAGGACCGCGGTGGTGGCGGCCGCCGCGGTGAGGAGGAGTCGTCTCATGAGGTGGTGCTGAGCCTTTCGGTGCGTGCGTGGTGTCGGCCGATCGCGCGGGTGCGCAGCCGGCCGGTGAGCGGGTCGGTGTCGACATGGATGCGGATGCCGTACGTGTCGGTCAGCCGCTGCGGAGTGAGTACGTCCGCGGGGTCGCCGTCGGCGATGACGCGTCCCGCGTGGAGCAGGACGATTCGGTCGGCGACGGCGGCAGCCTGGTCGAGGTCGTGCAGGACGACGCCGACGGCGATGCCGTGGTCGTCCGCCAGATCCCTGATGAGGTCGAGGAGTTCGACCTGGTACCGCAGGTCGAGGTAGGTCGTCGGCTCGTCGAGCAGCAGCACGCCCGTCTCCTGCGCGAGGCAGCCGGCGAGCCAGACGCGCTGGAGCTGTCCGCCGGACAGGTGCTCGGCGCCGCGTTCGGCGAGTTCCTCGACACCCGTCAGCGCGAGCGCGCGGTCCACCGCGGCCCGGCCGCCCGGGTCGTCGCGGCCCCAGCGTCCCCGGTAGGGGTAGCGGCCGAACTCGACGAGGTCCCGTACGGTCAGTCCGCTCGGTGTGGGGCGTCCCTGCGTGAGCAGGGCGACGCGGCGCGAGAACTCACGGGGGCTCAGCGCGAGGGCGTCGGTGTCGCCGTCGATGACGAGCGTGGCGGCCTTGGGCCGCTGGAGCCGTGCGATGGTGCGCAGCAGCGTAGACTTGCCGCTGCCGTTCGGCCCCACGAGGACGGTCACTTCGCCGGGTCGGAGCGTCAAGGAGGCGTCGTGCACGACGTCGACGCCGTCGTACGCCACCGTGACACCCTCGGCGGACAGTTCATGACCGTGGGGACGCGTGGCCGCGGCGGTCTCTTCAGCTACTAGCACGACGGTGAGGTTAGCCTACCCTTACGAGTAGGCCAAGCACTTTCCGTCGGGCGACCGCAAGAGCGGAAACCGGACAGACGGCACTTCGGGCATATCCCCGCACGACTCCCGGGCTGCGCCTAGGCGTTGCCCGCACGTGGCGCTGCGCCGCAGGTGCCGGCAGTGACCGGCATGTGGTCGACCTGCGGCCGGCACATTGTTCGGGGAATGTACGGGCGGCGGCGCGCCCACCGGACGGCCGGATCCCTGCGGTTAGCATCGACGGTGTTCGCCGCACGTGAGAGGCAGTGATGACGGAGTCCAGGGGCCTCGTGCTGATCGTCGAGGACGAGCGCCACATCTCCGACGTGCAGAGGCTGTACTTGGCACGCGAGGGCTTCGGCGTCCACGTCGAGGCCGACGGGACCTCCGGGCTCGCGGCCGCACGGCGCATGCACCCGGTGGCGATCGTGCTGGACATCGGCCTGCCGGGCATGGACGGCATCGCCTTCTGCCGTGCCCTGCGGGACGCCGGCGACTGGACGCCCGTGCTGCTGGTCACCGCCCGCGGCGAGGAGGCCGACCGGATCCTCGGCCTGGAGCTGGGCGCGGACGACTACCTGACCAAGCCGTTCTCGCCGCGCGAGCTGGTCGCCCGGGTCAAGACCGTACTGCGCCGGGCGGCGGGCCCGCCGCCCGCCCGGCCGGCCGAGAGCATCGGCCGGCTCACCGTGGACCCGGTCGGCCGCACCGTGCACTGTGACGGCCGGCCGGTCGAGCTCACCGCCACCGAGTTCAACCTGCTCGCGCACCTGCTCCGGCACGTGGGACAGGTCTTCACCCGTGAACAGCTGCTCGCCCAGGTGTGGGGGTACCCGGGGTACCGCGACACCCGGATGGTCGACGTCTTCGTCTCGCAGCTGCGCGCCAAGCTCGGCGACGCGAGCCCGATCCGTACGGTCCGCGGCGTCGGGTACAGCGCGACGGCTCCCGGCACCGGCACCGGCACCGGCACGTGAACGGCCCCCGCCCCGGCCCCCGTCGGGGCTCCCTCGCACGCAACATCGTGGTGCTGACCACGGTGGTGGCGGCGCTCGCCGTGGCGCTGACCGGGCTGATCGCCTGGCAGACCGCGGCGCGGGGCGCGGAACAGCGGGAACGCGACCAGCTGACGCGCCAGGCCACGGTCCTCAGCCGCCTGCCGGCCCTGTCCGAAGCGCTGTTCACCGGCGCCCAGGTCCTGGCCGGGCCGAACGGCGTCCAGCTCGCGGTGATCACCCCGGACGGCAGGGTGAGCGGAACCGCCACCCCGGCCGTCGACCGGGCGTCGAAGGCGGCGCTGCTGGCCGGGGATCCGGTCTCCACCACCGGCATCCTCGGCGGCCGGGAGGTCCTGCTGGTGGGGCGGCCCGGTGTGCGCGGCGGCGCGGTCGTGCTGACCGAGCCGTACGCGGTGGTCACCGAGAACACGAACCAGATCCGCCGCAACGTGATCGTGCCGCTGGTTGCCGGCATGCTCGGCGCGGCCCTGGCGGGGGCGCTGCTGGCCCGCCGCATCGCCCGTCCGCTCGTGACGGCCGCGCAGATCGCCCACCGGCTCGCCGACGGCGAACGCGGCGTACCGGCCCCCGTCGACGGCCCCCGGGAGACCGCGGACATCGGACGCGCCCTCAACGTCCTGGACGAAGCGCTGGCGCACAGCGAGAACCGGCAGCGGGAGTTCCTGCTCTCCGTCTCCCACGACTTGCGCACCCCGCTCACCGCGCTGCAGGGATACGCCGAGGCGCTGGCCGACGGGTTGATCGAGCCGGAGCGGCTGTCCGAGGTCGGCGGCATCCTGGCCGACGAGACCCGCCGCCTGGACCGGTTCCTGGAGGACCTGCTGGACCTGGCGCGGCTGGAGGCCGACGACTTCCGTCTCGACATGGCCGCGTCCGACCTCGGCGCGGTCGTCGCCGAGGCCGCCGCCTTCTGGACCGGCCCCTGCGCACGGCACGGCGTCGAACTGCGTCTGGAGCGGCCCGGAGGGTCCGGTGAACCCGAAGGGGCCGGGGAGCCCGAAGTGGTCGGGGAGCCCAAAGTGGCCGAAGGGGCCGGGGAGTCCGAAGGGGCCGGGTGGGCCGCGCTGCCCGTCGTCGTCGAAACGGACCCCTTCCGGGTCCGGCAGCTGATCGACGGCCTGGTGCAGAACGCCCTGCGGGTCACGCCCGAGGGCGCGCCGCTCGTCCTCGCCGTACGCCCGACCGCGGGCGGCGGGGCCGAACTGCAGGTCCGGGACGGCGGGCCCGGCCTCACCGACGACGACGTACGCATCGCCTTCGACCACGGCGCCCTCCACGAGCGCTACCGGGACACCCGCCCGGTCGGCAGCGGCCTGGGGCTGGCCGTCGCCCACCGCCTGACCGGCCGCCTCGGCGGCGTCATCCGCGTCGAGGGGCACGGCCCGGAAGGCGGCGCCAGCTTCACCGTCACTCTCCCGTCGGCGCCCGACGCCGCGTAGGGGCCCGCGCTCCCGGCCCGGAGGGCGCGGCCGGCGCCCCCGCCCGTACATCCCCCGAACAATGCGCCAACGGCCCCCTTACACACACCGCGCACAGTGGGGCCCCATGAACACTCAATCGGCCGCAGGGCCCGGACTGCTCCACCGGAGCGGGCGCTGGTGTGCCCGGCACGCCTGGCGGGTCATCGCCGTATGGGTCCTGCTCCTCGTCGGCCTCGGGCTGGCCAACCACACGTGGGGCGGCAGCTTCGCCGACAGTTTCTCGCTGCCCGGAACCAGTACCCAGACCGGCGCCGACCTGCTCAAGGCCCACACGAGCGGGTCCGGTGGCACGGCCGCCCCCATCGTGATCACGTCCGACGGGGGTCCGGTCACCGGTCACCGCGAGGCGATCGACGCGGCCGTCGCCAACCTCGGCCGGCTGCCGGACGTCCTGTCGGTGGCGGACCCGCTCACCACCCCCGGCGCGGTCTCCGCGGACGGCGGCACCGCCCAGATGACTGTCCGGTTCAGCAGCAACCCGGCGACCTTCGACCCCTCCTACCTCACCGAGGTCGACGCCGCCGTGCAGCCGCTGCGCGCCGACCACGTCACCGTCGAGTACGGGGCCCCGCTCGGGGAGCTGGCCACACCGAAATCCGCCGACCACACCTCGGAGGCCATCGGTCTCGCGGTCGCGGTGCTCGTCCTGCTGATCGGCTTCGGCAGCGTCGCCGCCACCGGTCTTCCGCTGCTGACGGCCGTGCTGGGCCTGGCCGTCAGCCTGGCCGGTCTCGGACTGCTCGCCGGACACTTCGGCTTCGGCCAGGCTTCCCCGACCCTCGCCGCGATGATGGGCCTCGGGGTCGGCATCGACTACGCGCTCTTCCTGGCCACCCGCTACCGGGCCCTGCTGCACGCCGGAGCGGAACCCTCCGAGGCGGTCGGGCACACGGTCGCCACCAGCGGGCGGGCCGTGCTGGTCGCCGCCGCCACGGTCGCCATGGCCCTCGGCGGGCTGTGCGTCTCGGGCGTGGGCTTCATCGCCACCCTCGGCGTCGCGGCCGGGCTCAGCGTCGTCGTGGCCGCCGCCGCGACCGTGACCCTGACTCCCGCGCTGCTCGGTCTGCTCGGCCGCCGCATCGACCGCCTCCACGTGCGCACGCCGGTCGCCGAACCCACCGGCGAGGCGGACGTCTGGCACCGCTGGGCCGTCCGGGTCAGCCGGCGGCCCTGGCTCTTCCTGGTCAGCGGCCTGCTCCTGCTCGGCGTCCTCTCCCTCCCGCTCGCCTCCCTGCAGCTCGGCCACGTCGACGCCGGGGCGCAGTCCACCAGCCGGACCGACCGCCGCGCCTACGACCTGATCACCGAGGGCTTCGGCCCCGGCGCCAACGGCCCGCTCACCGTCGTCGTCCATCTCGACAGCCGGCAGGTCGCCGATCCTGCCTTGCGCCAGGACCTCGCCACCTCGCTCCGGCGCAGTCTGGCCGCCGTGCCGGGCGTCGCCTCCGTGACGCCCCCGGCCCCCAGCCCCGACCAGGTGCTCCTCATCACCACGGTCACCCCCGATACCGGACCGCAGGACAGGGCGACCACCGACCTGATCCACACCCTGCAGGACGACACGGTGCCGCAGGCGCTGTCGGGCACCGGTGCCACCGGCTACGTCACCGGCACCGCCGCCGCCACCCAGACCTTCACGGACACCCTCTCCGCCAAACTGCCCCTGATCATCGGCGTGGTCGTCTGCGCCGCGTTCCTGCTGCTGCTCACCGTCTTCCGCAGCCCGCTGGTCGCGCTCAAGGCCGCCGTGCTCAACCTGTTCTCCATCGCCGCCGCCTACGGCGTGGTCGTCGCGGTCTTCCAATGGGGCTGGGGCGGCGCGCTGTTCGGCGTCACCGAGAAGGTGCCCGTCGAGTCGTACGTGCCGATGATGATGTTCGCGATCGTCTTCGGGCTCTCCATGGACTACGAGGTCTTCCTGCTCTCCCGGATCCGCGAGACGTGGCTGCGCAGCGGGGACAACCACCTGGCCGTCGCCACCGGCCTCGCCGCCACGGCCCGCGTCATCACCTGCGCGGCGCTGATCATGACCAGTGTCTTCCTGGCGTTCCTGCTCTCCACGAACGTCGCCGTCAAGATGCTCGCCCTGGGCCTCGGTGTCAGCGTCGTCATCGACGCCACCGTGGTCCGCCTGCTCCTGGTGCCCGCGTCCATGTACCTCTTCGGGCGCGCCAACTGGTGGCTCCCGGCCTGGCTGGACCGGCTCCTTCCGCACCTCGACCCGGAAGGGCCCGCCGCCGCACCCGCCGCCGCACCCGCCTCCTCGCCCGACCTCTCGTCGGACGCCCTGCCCGACTCCTCATCCACCTCCCCGTCCGGCTCCCGCCGCGACTCCCCGTCCGACTCCCCGTCCGCACCCGACCTTGCGCCCTCCCGAGGAGACCGGCGATGACACAGCGCCTGACGAAGACCAGGACAGCCCTGCGCCGCCACCTCGTCCTCACCGTCACGACGGCCGTGGCCCTGGTGACCGTCGTCGCCGCCGGCGCGGGCGAGTTGACGGCCCGCAACATGATCGAGAACCGGATAGCGAAAGCGGCACCCGCCCTCGGCGGCACCCTCGCGGTCGGCGTGGCCGGCGACTGGGCCCTGTGGGACCTGGCGCAGGCGAGCATCCCCCGGATCGACATCAGCAGCGACGACGCCCGCCTCGGACCGCTCCCCCACGTCCGCGTCCGTGCACGACTCGACGACGTCCGCCTCGGCGACCGGGCCACCGTCGCCGGCGCCCACGCCCGGGTGACCGCCTCCACGCAGTCCCTCGCCGCCGCGATCCGGAGCGCCGCGCCGTCCGTACCGGTGAGCGCGGTCACCACCGACCCGGCGACGGGCACCATCCTGGCCGCCGTCGGCCCGGGCGGCGCCGGACAGCTGACGCTGCGTCCCGTCCTCGCGGACGGGAAGGTCACGCTCGCCGTCGACGGCCTCACCGTGTTCGGCCGCTCCGTTCCCACCGACCGGTTCGGGACGGGCAACGGCGCCCTGGCACCGGAGGCCGGGGCCCCGAAGGACTACCCCCTCGGGCTCAAGGCCACGTCCGTGGACGTCCGGCCGGACGGCCTCCACGTCTCCCTGACGGGCGGCCCCAGCACCCTGCCCGGCACCTGACGCCTGACAGCTGACACCTGACGCCTACGGGATCAGGTCTCGGCCGGAAAGGCCCAGGGCCTCGGCGCCGGCTTCACCCGGCGCCGGGGCCCGGCGCCGTGACGTCCCCCGCGAGGCGCAGCACCGTACGGCCGCTCATGCCTGCGCCCGGGCGGCGAGCACCGTGCGGTCCTTGCGCATCAGGGCCGCGTAGAGGGACGCCGCGACGAGCAGGCCGGCCGGCAGGGAGAGGTCCACGCCGCCGAGGGCGCCGGCGATCGGGCCGGTGTAGAGGGTGTTGACGCAGAGGGAGGCCGCGGTCACACCCGTCAGGAGCGCGAGGGCGCCGGACCGGTTGACGCCGCCCGTGTACCAGAAGGGGCTCCGCGGGGTCTCGTCCGAGAGGGCGGGGCCGTCGTAGCGGCAGCGGCGCAGCACGATGTCGGTGGCGTACGCCCAGCCGCGACCTCAGCCGGCCCCCGCACGGCCCCGAGCAGGCGCTCACGGCCCTGGAGGCCCTGCAGGGCATGACCGTGAACGCCGCCCGCGCGGCGGGCGAGGAGGACGTGGCCGGCCGGATCGCCGTCGGCTACCGCGCCGACCTCACCGTCCTCGCCGACAGCCCGCTCACCACGCGCGCCGCCGACCTGCCCGACCTGCCCGTCCTGCTCACCGTCCTCGACGGCCGGACCACCCACCGGGACCGGAGTCTGTGACCCGTCCCGGGGACGGTCACCGCGAGGGGCCCGTCGTCTTCCAGGGGGCGAACGCGTTGTCCACCGACTTCATCGCCGGGCGCAGTTGCGGGAAGTGCCGCAGCAGCACGCTGGCCATGGTGTTGTCCTCGATCCAGTCGAGACCGGCCTGCGTGTAGACCTGGGGTGTGTAGTCCCGGGTCAGGAACCGGTCGCTGTTGAGCCGGCGGGACGCCATGAGGATGAAGATCCGGAAGGCCGTGTCGCTGAAGGCGAAGCCCTTCGGCCGGGGCTCGGCGAACAGGCCCACCATGAGGTCGACGCGTTCGATGTCGTCCTCGTACACGCGGCGCAGTTCCTCGGCCCAGGCCGGATCGTCCGTGAGCGAGTCGAAGTCCTTCGCCGGGGCGAGGTGCAGCCGGCGCCTGAACTCGTTGTACCGGGGTACGCCGAGCTCCCGGATCCGCAGGACGTCGACCGCGCCGAGGTCCATCAGCTTGCCGTCCGGACGCCGGAACTCCTGGAGGAACCGCGGGTAGTTGTGCAGGGTGACCAGGCCCGGGTGCGCGGTGCCGAAGGAGTAGAAGAGGTCCGCCAGGGTGTGCTTGCCGAGGATCTCGTAGGCGTGCCGGCCCGCCAGCTCCTCGAAGGTCGCCTCCTGCAGGAGGGAGTCGTCGGCGACCGAGCGGAAGCTCCAGTCGTCGGGGACCAGCGGATGCATCCGGTAGACGGCCACGAACTCCTCGGTGAGGGCGTACGGGACGCCGAAGTGGTCGGTGCGCCCGCCGGCGATGCCGCTGAGCACCTCGCTCTCGCTGAGCCGGCCGAGCAGCCGGTGCACCCGCCGGCCCAGCAGCCCGTACCAGTTGGCGCGCATGCCGGTGGCGGTCGTCGGGTGGCTGATGACGGCGGGGGTCCACTCGATGGTGTGGATCTTGGCGATGAGCGCCGCGTTGATCAGCCGCGCCCGCTGGAAGAGCTCCTCGTCCGACCATCCGGGGTACTCGGCGCGCAGCCGGTCGCAGATGGCGTTGTGCTCCAGGATGAACAGGGTGTGCATCAGGGCGAGGCCCACCCAGAACCCGGGGACGTTCGCCGGGTCCCGTTCGGGGTCGTCCGAGAACAGCGCGCCGTTGTGGGGGACCCTGAGCTTGCCGTCCTCGCCCGCGCGCAGCTCCCGCTGGGCCGCCAGGTCGTCGCCATACAGCTGGGAGGCGTCCCACCAGTGCGACTTCTCGTTGATGTACGTCGGCGGAAGGCCGTCGGCACCGTCAGCCCCGTCCGCACCGTCGGGGCGGGTCGGGTCGGGCACGGTCCGCGGTACGAGCATCGGCCGCTCCGGCCACGGGTCGTCGTCGAGCAGCTCGACCCGCCAGGAGCGGTCCGCGCTGCCCGTGCCGTGGCTGACCCAGTCCCGGATCATGAACTGGAGCCAGGCGGCCACCAGGGCGTTCACGGATTCGGCGGGGATGAACCGGGTCCTGGTGAGGAGGGCGCGGCTCACCTCGCGCGGGTTGGGGGACAGGATGTCGGGCTCGGGCTCGGGGAAGTTCCGCTCCGGTGGGACGTTGCGGCCGAAGCGCGAACCGGCCATGCCCATGCGCGGGTTCGCCAGGTCGTTGTAGGTGCCGTCGGCGGTGCGTTCGGTGAGGTGCCGCGGGTCCGGCGGTCCGAGGGGCGGCAGGTTCCGCGCCGGGTAGGCGGTGGTGTCGAACAGGTTCTCGCGGCGCAGTTGGTTGCGCAGGCCGATCAGGGCCAGCAGGCCGAGCGGGGTCGGCAGGTTCTGCCAGCCGATCCTGCGGTCGGCGGCCAGCGCCAGCTTGTCGTGCACTTGCACGAACCATGAGGTGGTGCCGGTGTCATCGGCGTCCTGCGGCGTCTTGCCGTCCGCGGAGCCGTGGGGAGCTCTACGCATGGTGGAATGCCTTCCGGCGTCTGGTTCGGGCGGGGGGCAGGTGCGTGCCGACGGGCAGCGCCCGGCCGGGTTTCGTCCGCAGCCTGGAGGGTGGAGGAGCGGCAGCTCGACGCCGGGGACCGCGGTCCGCACACCGGGCATCGCAGCGCTGCCACAGGTACGACGCTATGGCATGGGCGGCCGCACCGCGCGCCCAGCCGGCCGGGCGCGGACGGTGCACGGCCCCGATGGCGATCTTCACACGCGTATGCCGGCCTCCGGGATGCCCGGGGGCGCCCCTGCAGCGCGTCGTCCTCCGCCCTCCGCCCTCCTGCCTCCGTCTCCTCCGCCTTCACGGATCTAGCCGAAGACCTCGGCGCCCGGATAGGGCGCGTCCTCGCGTACGGGCGGAACGAGGTACGTACCGCCCGCCCGTACGGCCAGCAGGCGGCCGGCCGGTCCGTCCGGCCCGGGTTGCCCGCCGAAGTTGACGCTGCCCAGCCAGCCGCGCTGGGTGAGGATGCGCAGGACCCGGTCGGGGCTGTCCTGGAAGCTGACGAAGTTCAGCCCGACCCGGAACCCGGGTGCGGTCGCGACCGGTTCGAAGAACTCGTACCCCTGGCGGAACACCCGCAGCGAACCGCCCAGATCCGGATCGTTGGTGCCCAGATTGGCCCGGCGCACGTGCGAGGCGAGCAGCACCGGGTCGGAGACGGGACCCGGCTGGATGAAGTCCTCGTTGCCCTCCTGGGTGACTTCGGTGGTGCCGGTGACCGGGCAGCCCGGGGCCGGTACGGGCCGGCCCGCCGCATCCCTGCCGGTCAACGGGGCTCCGGTGAGCTTGTCCCGGCCGACCAGCAGTTCCTGTTCCGCCCGGGGCAGGTGGTGCCACTGGGTGAGGTCGACGGCGAGGCGCAGGAAGACCAGGTACGTGCCGCCGACGGTCCAGCTGTCCTGGCCGGCCTCGGACTCCCCGATGCTGATGACGCCTTCCCGCTCGTGGCTCGCCAGGTTGGACACGCCGTCGTGGAACCCGATCCAGCTGCGCCGGTCGTCACGCTGGAACCCGGTCTGGATGCCCGCGATCTCCAGCGTCCCCGACCCCGTGTCGCGGTCCCGTCCTCCGCTCAGCAGCTTCCACAGCTCCACCACGGCGCGGGAGACCGCGAGCTGGCTCTGCGCGGTGAACTGGACGCAGAACTCCTCCGTGGCGTCGTTGTGGACGATGTCCGCCGCGTACGGCAGGCCCCCGCCGACCAGCAGCGGCCCGCCCCCGGTGGGGCGGGGGGAACGGAACAGGAACCGCGGGCCGAGCGCGTCGGGGCACGGGTGTTTGACGTCGGGGATCGCGAAGGCCTTCGGGCCGAAGCCGAGCAGGAACTCCAGCTCGCCCGTCGGCACCGGGTGGCCGGGCAGCTCGGGCACCCTGCCGTCGGCGAGGCCGCGCAGCATCCCGGTGATCCCGCGCAGCGCGGTGTCGACGGCGGCGGCGTCGGCCCCGGGGTCGGCCCGCAGGAACACCAGCGCGAAGTGGCCGGGCGGGCGGCGGGCGGGTCCGTGGTAGATGCCCTGCTGGAGGGTGCTCACCGGCCACCACCCCGCAGACCTCCCACCGGCCCCGGCTGCCCGCTCTCGGCGTCGAAGGCTTCCTTGAGCGGCCCGACCGTGACGCTGCAGACGGACGCCTCCCGGCAGCGGATGGGCCCGGGAGAGTCGGGCAGTTCGACGAAGTCGGCCGGCGGTACGGTCGTCGGCGCGCCGATGGCGACCACCGGGCCCACCTGCACCTGGCGCACGACCTGGTAGCCACCGGTCAGCGGTTCCTCCAACGCGCCCTCCACCACGGTGATCTCGTCGAGGAAGTGCGGATCGTCGTCGGCCGGTCCGAACTCCAGCCGCTGGTGCAGCCCCTGTCGCCCGCGCCCCAGCCGGATCCACGCGTCCGGGACGGGACCGCCCTCGAAGAGGAAGACCTCGGAGGTGAACTGGTGGATGTACATGCCGAGCGGGTCGGCGAAGGACACGGTGCGCCCGTCGAAGGCGGCGCCCGCCGCGGCGAGGGCGGCCGCGGGGTCGGCGTGCCGGCAGGCCAGGGCTTCGAGGCCGGCTTCCTGCCGGAAGATCTGGTCGCGCCCCGCCTTTTCGAGGACGCCCGCCGCGGTCCGGCGGGCATAGGGCTTCGCGCCGAACATGACGATGTAGATCAGATCGTCGAGTCCGTTGATGGGATGCGCCATGAACAGGGCGTTGACCGCGTTGAGGGAGCCTGTGGGTGCGGCCGGGACGCCGGCGTTGACGAGGTCCCCGTGCGATCCGTGGCCGGCCACCTGACGGGCGAAGGCGACGCGGCGCTGCTTCGGGCTGAGCGGTTTGGGGTCCGCGACCGAGGGTCCGTACAGCTCCTGCCAGCGCGGCTCGGTTCCCAGCGTGTCGGTCACGATCTCGCGCAGGAGGTCCGGCGCCTGCTCGGCGAGCACCTGGTAGTACTCCGGCAGTTCGGTG